>NZ_SMLC01000021.1 GCF_004349245.1 Actinomadura sp. 6K520
GCCACCTACACGCGTAACATCGTCGGCAGCCTCAGCTGTGTATAAGAGACAGCCCCCCGAACACCGCAAACCGGCTTTCCAGCCAGAAGCCACCACAAAACCACCGGTCCCTGACACCGACAAGCCTCACTACCGCCACCCGGGCAGCCCGCGGGATCGTGCCGCGTGATCTCAATCGTGCCGCGCGATCTCGCTGGTGCTTCCCTCGAAGGCAGGCCAGCCCGTCATTGATGACGGCATTGATGACGGCAATGTCGAAGGTGACCTGGTAGCGGACGGCGATAACCGCCGTCCCGGAGACCTCGCTGTTTAGCGATCACGACACACCGTCACACACGGGACTCCGAGTCACGCTGTGAGTCTGCTGCTGGCACGCTGTGAGTCTTCTGCGGGCTGGTCGTGGGATCGGCTGGCAAGGATGGAGTCGGCTGCTGCGACGCTGGGCGTGACTCGAGACGCGCTCGGCCCCTGCAGGGTGCTCTTCTAGCCGCGTGGGGGACTCCGGGCGCGGCGCGCAGGAAGGCGGCATTGGCCGCCGCCGATCCCACGCGCGCGGTACGGCCCCCGCGACGGGCGAGGGATCTGTCCGTCCAGGGTCCGGGGCGGCCGGCGCCGGCTTGGCACCCGAATCTTCTCTCACCCGGGTCGGCGTCGGCCGTCAGTGGCCGGACCGCTGTTCCGTGACCGGCGGTCCGGGAGTCCGGTCGCGATGGTGGCCCTGGCAGGAGGCCACGGTGGTCTGGCTGTCCGACGGACGTTCTTCGTTCCCGGGCAGGTCGTACATGTAACCGGGGTCGGTATGCGGGCGGGGGCCTCACGCACGCCCGCCGATCAAGCACTGCAGAATGCCTCGGGACCATGACGTGCACGACCTTAGGGAATTCGGTGGGCGCCTTTCTTTGGGTGACGGGAGTGTCACTCTTCACCGCCGTTCCGATCATCCTGATCGCGGCGGCCGGCTACCGGAACGCCCGACTCCTCGATCGACGCGGTGTTCGGGTGACAGGTGTCTACTACGACCGTATGCAGCCAGGCTGGATCTACTGCACCTGGGACATCGCACCCGGCAGGCGCATGTCGGGAAGGGTCGCCTACGACGGTCCGTTTCTGCTTTCGGGAGCGCCGATCGACCTTGTCTACGACCCTCGTAAGCCCAAGCGTGTCCGCTGGGACGGGGCGGTGGCAACGAGACAAGGAACAGCGTCGCCCTGATGTGCTTCGGGCTCGTGCTGATCGTCGTGTTCGCGCTCGTGGCCGTCTTCACCGGCCCCGATTAGGGCCCGGCGGAGCTAGGTGGTCTCGGGACGATGGTCGAGGGTGTCGACTTCGGCGGAGGTCGGGCCGCCGGAGAGTTCGGGGTAGCCGGGGCCTCGGTCGAAGAAGGGGGCGGGGCCGCGTTGGGCGCGTAGGCGTTGGCGTAGGGCCGTGGTCGCTTCCTCGTCCACCGTGCCGTCGGTCAGGATGACGCCGTAGTCGGTGCGCGCGCCTTCGGTCGAGACCTTGCCGTCGCGGACGTCGGCCGCCACCTGGGACGGGTCTCGGTTCAACGGATCTCCCCAGCCGCCGCCGCCCGTGGTGCGGATGCGGATGACCTGGCCTGCCTTGACCGGGTGGTCGTCCACGAGCCCTTCCATCTCCTCGCCGTCGATGTCGACGCGGAAGGGGCGGCCCGCGCGGCCGCCGTTGACGCCCCAGCACGACAGGATCGAGCGGTCCGCGATCGACATGTAGTGGGCGTCGCGGAGCATCCGGATGTGCTTGTCGTAGCCGAGGCCGCCGCGGTACTCCCCCGGCCCGCCGGAGTCGACCGCCAGGCCGAGGCGCTCGACGACGAACGGCCAGCGGGCCTCGGCGAACTCGGCGGGGATGTTGCGGGAGTCGGGGACGACGTGGATGGTGTCCTCGCCGTCGGCGTAGTAGCGGCCGCCGGAGCCGCCGCCGAGGACCTCGCGCATCAGGTACGGGCCGCGGTCGTCCTCCCCGTAGACGCCGGTGTAGCGGATCGTCTCCTGGTCGGCGGGCATCCGGCCTCCCGTGGCCTTGGCCAGGACGCCCGCGAGGACGCCGAGGAGGCGCAGGATGACGAACGTGCGGGCGTTGGTCGGGGCCGGGAAGACGGGCGTGAGCAGCGTGCCCTTCTCCGGGAACCGCATCTCGATGAGGGGCACCACGCCCTCGTTCACGTCGAGTTCGGCGGCGCGTTCGGGGGTGTCGGCCAGGTTCCGCAGGACGGGCGCCAGCCACTTCTTCAGGAACACCCCGTCCGCGTAGTCGCCCGCGTGGTTGATGGGGCCCTTGGCCTGCGGTGACGTGCCGGCGAAGTCGATGACCAGGGGGACGTCCGCAGATTTGTCGACGGTCAGCGTGATGCGCTGGGCGTGCAGGCGGGGCGGGTCGACGCCGTCGTGCTCGGCGTAGTCCTCCCAGACGAACGTCCCGTCCGGGATCTTGGCGAGCAGCTCGCGGCGGAACGTCTCGGTGGTCTTGTCGATGACGGCGTCGAAGCACGCCTCGATGTCCGCGCGGCCGTAGCGGTCGAACAGCTCGCCGAGGCGGCGGGCGCCCATGAGGCACGCCGAGCATTCGGCGTCCAGGTCGCCCGCGAGGGAGTCGGGCATGCGGGAGTTGCGGGTCATGATGGTCAGCGCGGCCTCGTTCGGGACGCCCTGGTCCCACAGCTTGATCGGGGGGACCATCAGGCCCTCCTCGAACGCGCTGCGGGCATGGCTCGGCATCGACCCCGGGACGGCGCCGCCGATGTCGTCGTGGTGCCCGAACGCCTGCACGAACGCGACGACCTCGCCGCCGTGGAACACCGGGACGGTGACGCACAGGTCCGGCAGGTGCCCGATGCCGCCTTCCGACAGGTACACGTCGTTGTGGAAGAACACGTCCCCGGGACGCATCTCTTCGAGGGGGAAGTCGCGGGCGACCGGCTGGACGAGGGCGGAGTACGAGCGTCCGGTGAGCTTGCGAAGGCGGCGGTCGTGGATGCCCGCGCGGAAGTCGTGCGCGTCCCGGATCATCGGGGAGCGGGCCGTGCGCGCGATGGCCGTCTCGACCTCGCGCTCCACCGACGCGAGCGTCCCTTCGACGATCTCCAGCAGGATCGGGTCCATCAGCGCGTCACCACCAGGTTGCCGTAGCCGTCGAGGGTCGCGGTGAAGCCCGGGTGGAGCGGGAGGGTCGAGCCGAACTCCTCAATGACGGCCGGGCCCTCGACGGTGTCGCCCGGGGCGAGTTTCTCGCGCCGGTAGACGGGCGTCTCCGCCCAGGCGTCGAAGTAGACGGGCCGGGTGCCGGTGCGGGCGCGGGCGGCGTCGCCGTCCCCGGGCGGACGCTCGGCCAGGCGGGGCCGGGCGATCGGGCCGATCCCGGAGACCCGCAGGTTGACCCACTCGACGGGGTGCCGCGGGTCGTCGCGGTAGCAGTACCCGTAGAGGGACTCGTGGGCGTCGTGGAAGCGGCGCACGACCTCGGCGCGGAACGCGTCGTCCGGCGGCCCGGCGGGGGCGGGGACCCGGACCTCGAACGCCTGCCCGTAGTACCGCAGGTCGGCGGAGCGGGCGAAGCGGTGCCGGTCCGGCGGGAACCCCTCGCGGGACAGCGTGCTCGCGGCGTCCGATTCGAGGCCGGTGTAGATCTCGTCCAGCAGCGCGGGGTCGAGTTCGGCGTCGCGGACGACCCGCGTCCGGACGTAGTCGTTCTTCACGTCCACCGTGAGCAGCCCGAACGCCGACAGGTTGCCGGGGTTCTCCGGGATCACGGCGGCGGGCAGCCCGAGGACGTCGAGCAGCCGGCACGCGAGCAGCGGGCCGGAGCCGCCGAACGCGACGAGCGGGTAGTCGCGGACGTCCAGGCCGCGCTTCACGGTGATCTGCCTGATGGCGTTGGCCTGGTTCCACGCGGAGATCTCCAGGATCCCGGCCGCGGCCCGCTCGACGGGGAGGCCGAGGTCGCCGGCGAGGGTGTCGAGGCCGGTCCGGGCGGCGGCCACGTCCAGGGGGACCTCGCCGCCGAGCAGGTGCGGCGGGATGCGGCCGAGGACGGCGTGCGCGTCGGTCACCGTGACCTCGGTGCCGCCGCGCCCGTAGCAGAGCGGGCCGGGGTCGGCGCCCGCGCTGCGCGGGCCGACCTTCAGCGCGCCCTCCGGCGACCGCCACGCGACCGAGCCGCCGCCCGCCCCGACGGTCACGATGTCGATCATCGGGATCTTGACGGGGTGCCGCCCGATCGTCCCCTCGGTGGTGAGGGTCGGCTCGCCGTCCAGGACGACCGCGACGTCCGTGGACGTCCCGCCGCCGTCCAGCGTGACCACGGAGCCGTGCCCGCTGCGGGCGACGACGAACGCCGCGCCGAGCGCCCCCGCGGCCGGGCCGGACAGCACCGTCGTGATCGGCTGCCGGGCGACCTCGTCCGCCGACAGCACTCCCCCGTTGCTCTTCATCACCAGCAGCGGGGTCGCGACCCGCCCGGCGATGCGCGTCAGGTAGCCGTTCATCGCGGGTTTGACGGCCGCGTCCACCAGCGTCGTCACCGACCGCTCGTACTCGCGGTACTCGCGCAGCACCTCGCACGACAGCGACACCACCGCGTCCGGGTGCTCGCGGGCCAGCACGTCCCGCATCGCCAGCTCGTGCGACGGGTCGGCGTAGGAGTGCAGGAGGCACACGCCGATCGCGAGGATGCCCGCGTCCCGGAACCAGCGGGCCGCCGCGACCGCCGACTCCTCGTCGAACGGGCGCAGCTCCGCGCCGGTGTGGTCGAGCCGCCCGCCGACCGTCCGGACCCGGTGCACCGGGACGATCCGCGGCGGCTTCACCCAGAAGTAGCTGTTGCCGTAGCCGTCCGGAACGCTCTGCCGCGCGATCTCCAGGATCGAACCGAAGCCCTCGGTGGTGACGAACCCGAGGTCGTCGAGGCGGTCCTCCAGGAGCCGGTTCGTCGCGACGGTCGTGCCGTGCGTCAGCGCCGCGACGTCGTCCGGTTCGCCGCCGAGCAGGCCGAGCACCTTGGCGACGCCCGCCGCGAACCCCTCCGCGGGGTCGGCGGGCGTCGAGGGCGTCTTGGTGGTGACGAGCCCTCCCCCGTCCTCGTCCAGCGCGACGACGTCGGTGAACGTCCCGCCCGTGTCGATCCCGATCCGCAGCCGCCGTGCCATGCCCAAGGTCTACCGGACGGCCCCCACCTGCGAAACCGTCGTGATCTGCCAACGGACGCGATGTTCTTTCGTCAGGCCCCGCTCCCGCTAGGCTGGGCGGTTCCATCCGACCGACGCATTCCACGAGACCGCTGGAGCCCCTACATGGCGCTTGAACGCCCCGAGATCGACTTCCCCGAGGGCCGGCCGCCCGAGTACCTCGACATCACCGACATCACCGAGGGCGACGGCCCCGAGGCCGCCAAGGGCTCGAACGTGTCGATGCACTACGTCGGCGTGTCGTGGTCGACGGGCGAGGAGTTCGACGCGTCCTGGAACCGGGGCTCCACCCTCGACTTCCAGCTCGGCACCGGCCGCGTCATCAAGGGCTGGGACATGGGCATCGCCGGCATGAAGGTCGGCGGGCGCCGCAAGCTCGTCATCCCGCCGCACCTCGCCTACGGCGACCGCAGCCCGAGCCCCGCCATCAAGCCCGGCGAGACCCTCATTTTCATCGTCGACCTGGTGGACGTGAAGTAGCTCAGCGGTTGCGGGCCCTTCCCAGGAGATAGCCGAGCGCCACCCCGGTGAGGGCGGCGGCCGCGCCGGCGCCGAACGCGGCGGCCATCGGCCAGGCCACGGACGGCCGCTCCAGCCGGGGGTCCGGTGCCGCCGCGGCGCGTCCCGCGTAGACGGTGCCGGTCCCGGCGGGAGTCCCCGGGGCCGGTGCCGCCGCGGCCTCGGGCGGTGCGGCGGGCGGGGCGGCGGGTCCGGGAGCCGCCGCCGGGGCCGTGAGGTCGCGTTCGACGGCCGCGAAGAACTCGCCGGCGGTGCGCTTGGCGACGCTGCCGAGCATCCGCTGGCCGACGCCGCCGACCATGCCGCCCACGGTCGCGTCCGCGTCGTAGTCGATCCTGGTCGAGCCGTCGCCGTCGGTCAGCCGCACGCGGACGGTGGCGTCCACCGTGCCGGGTGCGCCCTGCCCGCGCGCCCGCAGCACGAACGAGCGCGGCGGGTCGGGCTCGGCGAGTTCGACATGGCCCACGTAGGTGCCCTGGATCGAGGCGACGCCCGCCGTGACGGTCATGCGGTACGTGTCGGGGCCCGTCTCCTCCAGCGAACTGCATCCGGGGATCGTCCTCGCCAGGACGGCCGGGTCCTGGAGCGCGTCCCACACGCGGGCGAGCGGCGCGGCGACGGTGACACTGCCGTTGAGCTGCATGACCCGACTTTAGGGAATGACACCGCCGGGCCGAACGGCAACTTCTGCCGACCACACGCCGAGGTTTGGGCGAAGCTGCCCCGGAAGCGCCGGGAAATGGTCAGATAAGTCCGGCGGGTTCCGTCGGCTGCGAACTCACGTCGGCACCGGCGCGTCAACCGAGGAAGATCCCCGGCCGAACCAACCACACCAGAACGAGCCACAACAGAACGAACCGCAAACCGAACGGACGGAGTGCGCGGCAGATGCGAGGGAAGACGCCCGTCATCACCATGGTGGCCGCCGGAGTGCTCGGCGTGGCCGCGGGCGGCTGGCCCGTCGCCGCCGCCGTCGCGGGCGGGTCGGAGCCGCCGATGCGGGCGCAGCTCGCCTCGGTGATCGGCCACCGGACGTGGGCGACGCCGAAGCCCGGCTCCTGGACGGTCCCGCAGCCCGCCAAGGACGGGCTGCCCGCCGTCATCAAGAACATCGAGACGCAGGAGCGCGTCGTCTTCCTCACCATCGACGACGGCTACACCTACGACTCCGAGTTCGTGGACCTCGTCCGGAAGGAGAAGGTCCCCATCATGACGTTCCTGACCTCCACCTACATCAAGGGGCAGGGGCAGTACTTCTGGGCCATGCGCAACGCGGGCTCGGTGATGGAGAACCACACCGTCAGCCACCCCAACATGGCGACGCTCGGGCCCGAGGAGCAGAAACGGCAGATCTGCGAGGCGTCCGACGAGATCGCGAAGAGCTACGGCCGCCGTCCCGAGATCCTCCGCCCCCCGTTCGGCAGCTTCAACGAGACCACCCGCCACGTGGCCAAGGAGTGCGGCATCAAGTCGATCCTGCTGTGGTCGGCGGAGTTCTACAACGGCACGTCCGGGCCCGGCGTCGGCTTCAACGGCTTCGCCCGCGGCGACGGCGGCAAGGGGTTCAAGCCCGGCGACATCATCCTCATGCACTACCGCAAGGGCCTCGCCGGGCAGCTCAAGATGATCCTCACGTGGATCGAGCAGGCCGGCTTCCGGCCCGCCGCCGTCGAGAACTACCTGCCGAGGTCCCTCGGCGGCAACGCGCCCGACAAGCCGCCGGCGCACGGCTGAAAGACGACCTTCCCGGAGGAATCACGTTAACGCCGAGCGCCCAGGCCGGCGTTCACTAGGGTCAACACGCTGGCGGGGTTGAGGTCCCCCGCAAACCCGAGCCGACCCCGCCAGCATCACCCCATCGGGACGTTCTCCCCGACGCGCAGCGACGGGTCGGCGGCGGCGCGCAGCCGGAGCCTGTAGAGGCCGTCCGGGGAGATCGGCATCGCGTCCACGCGGACGCCCTCCGCGTCCTCGATCGCCGACGCGATCACCGCCGACACCGGGATGACGCCCGCCTCCCCCGCGCCCTTGATGCCCAGCGGGTTCAGCGGCGACGGCGTCTCCAGATGATCGGTCTCGATGCGGGGGATCTCCGTCGCGTACGGCATGAGGAAGTCCATGAACGAGGCGTTCAGCAGCTGGCCCCCCTCGTCGTAGACCATCCGCTCGTACAGCGCGCCGCCGATGCCCTGCGCGACACCGCCGTGGATCTGCCCCTCGACCACCATCGGGTTGATCAGCCGCCCGCAGTCGTGGACGACCGCGTACCGCAGGACGGCGACCTCCGCCGTGTCGGGATCGACCTCCACGATCGCGGCGTGCGCCCCGGCCGCGAACGTGGAGCGGACCGGCGAGTAGTAGTCGCGCCCCTCCAGGCCGGGCTCGTCACCGGCCGCGACGGGCGGCTCGGTGACCGGGCGGCCGACCGCGAACTGCGTCGCCGCCGCGGCCTCCTCGTCGAACGCGTACCGCAGCGGGTTCGACAGCACCGCGACCGTCCGCAGCGGCACCGCGGCCGACGGGTCGCCGCGCACGTGGACGACGCCGTCGGTGATGTCGAGGTCCCCGGGGTCGGCCTCCAGCGCCTCTCCGGCGATGCGCAGCGCCTTGGCGCGCACCTTCCGGGCGGCGAGCGCGATGGCGTTGCCGCTCATCACGGCCGCGCGGGACGCGAACGTCCCGACCGCGTACCCGAACCGGCGGGTGTCGCCCGTGGTGACCCGCACGTCCTCGATGGGGACGCCGAGCTCCGCGGCCGCGATCTGCGCGAAGACGGTCTCGTGGCCCTGCCCCTGCGAGGTCAGGCCCGTGGAGACGTGCACCCGCCCGGCCGTGTCGATCTCGACGTGCCCGCCCTCGTACGGGCCGACGCCCGTCCCCTCGACGTAGATGCCGAGCCCGATGCCGACGCGGCGGCCCCGGGCCCTCGCCTCGGCGCGTGCGGCCGCGAAGCCGTCCCAGCCGATCAGCTCCCGGACCTTGCGGAGCAGCTCCGGGTAGTCGCCCGAGTCGTAGATCAGCGGGCGGCCGTCCTGGAACGTCAGGCCCTGGTCGTAGGGGAACTCGTCGGGCTGGATGAGGTTGGCCTCCCGCACCTCGGCGCGGTCGCGGCCGAGGTGGCGGGCGACGCGGTCCATCGTCCGCTCCATGCAGAACACGCCCTGCGGGCGGCCCGCGCCCCGGTACGGCGTGACGATCAGGGTGTTGGTGTAGAGGCTGACGACCTCCGCCCGGTACGCGCCGATCTTGTACGGGCCGAGCAGCTGGGTGGACGTGATGATCGGGATGATGATCCCGTACGGGGTGTAGGCGCCGTGGTCGTGCCGGATCCGCACGTCCAGGCCGAGGATGCGGCCCTCGCCGTCGAACCCGACCCGCACGTCCTGGAGCTGGCCGCGTTCGTGGGCGGCGGCGACGAAGTGCTCGCGGCGGTCCTCGGTCCACTTGATCTCGCGGTCCAGCAGCCGCGCCGCCCACGGGACCAGGATCTCCTCCGGCCACGGGTGGACGATCTTGACGCCGAACCCGCCGCCGACGTCCGGCGCGACCACCTCGACCTTGCCGTTCGGGAGCCCGAGCCGCGCGGCGATCGCGGCGCGCACGCTGGTGGACGCCTGCGTCGACGAGTACACGCGCAGCGAACCGTCGGCGGCGTCCCACCGCGCGTACACCCCGCGCCCTTCGAGGGGCATCGACGCGCTGCGCTCGATCGCCAGGCTGAACTCCAGCACGTGGGGGGCGGCCTCGATCGCGGCGGCCGCGTCCCCGTTCTCCTGGACGAGGACCGCCCCGACGTTGCCGGGCACGTCGTCGTGGACGAGCCGTTCCGCCCGGGAGGCCGCCTCGATGCCGACGACGGCGGGGAGCGGCTCGTACTCCACGCGGATGCGCTCGGCGGCGTCCTCGGCCAGGTAGCGGTCACGGGCGACGACCATCGCGACGGGCTCGCCGACGTGCCGGACGACGTCGCGGGCCAGCGGGTACCCGGTGCGGCCGTGCGTCAGGGCCGGGTGCGGGATCAGCAGCGGCAGCGGCTCCCCGACCCGGCCCGGCAGGTCCTCCCAGGTGTAGATGGCGACGAGGCCGTCGACGTCCAGCGCCTCCGACACGTCGATGTCGGCGATCCGGGCGTGCGCGTGCGGGGACCGGACGAACGCCGCCGCGAGGGCGCCGGGGCCGAGGTCGTCCAGGTAGCGGCCCCGGCCGGTGGTGAGCCTGCCGTCCTCGCGGCGCTCGACCGGCTCCCCGAAGAATCGCGTCGCCACTCAGCCCTCCCCCTCCCGCAGCAGGTCGGCGGCGCGGTGCACCGACTTCACGATGTTCTGGTAGCCGGTGCAGCGGCACAGGTTCCCGGAGATCCCCTCAAGGACCTGGTCGTCCGTCGGGCGCGGCGTCTCCCGCAGCAGCGCGGTGACGGTGCACAGGAACCCGGGGGTGCAGAAGCCGCACTGCAGTCCGTGGCACTCGCGGAAGGCCCGCTGCACCGCCGAGGGGGTGCCGTCTTCCGCCGCGAGGCCCTCCACGGTCGTGATCTCGTGCCCGGCGGCGGTGACGGCGAACATCAGGCACGACCGCACCGGCTCCCCGTCCAGCAGGACGGTGCAGCAGCCGCACACGCCGTGCTCGCAGCCGACGTGCGTGCCGGTGAGCCCGAGGTCGTGCCGGAGCAGGTCCGACAGCAGCCGCCTGGCCGGGACGCTCGCCGTCCGCGGGGCCCCGTTGACGGTCAGCGCGACCTCGAAGCACTCCTCCATCAATCTCCCGCCCTCCGCAGCGCCTCGGCCGCCGCGATGCTCAGGGTGCGCTCGGTGAGCACACCGGCCAGATGGCGCCGGTACCCGGCGCCCGCGTGGATGTCGGGCTCGGGGTCGACGCGTTCCCGCGCGTGCGCGGCGGCCGCCGCCCAGTCGCCCGCCGGCCCCGCCGCGCCCGCCAGGTCGAGGACGAGCGGCACCCCGCAGATGCCGAGGTACCCGGCGCGGGCCGCCGACACCCGCAGGTCCTCGTCCAGGGTGACGACCGCGGCGACCCCCGCGAGCGCGTAGTCGCCGTGCCGCCGCGCCGTCTCGGCGAACGCGCTGCCGGTGCGCGGCGGCGCGGCCGGGAAGAACGCCGACACGGCCAGCTCGCCCGGTTCGAGCGCCGATTCGAGCGGGCCCCGGAAGAGCTCGGCGGCCGGGATCGTCCGGCGGCCCCGCGCCGACGCCGCCTCCACCGTCCCGCCGAGGACCGCCAGCACGGCGGGCATCTCCCCGGCGGGGTCGGCGTGCGCGAGGCTCCCGACGACCGTGCCCCGGTTCCGGATGACGGGGTGCGCGACGTGCCGGAGCGCCCGCCCGAGCAGCGGCTGGATCGCCGCGGCCTCCGGCGAGCGCTCCACCCGGGCGTGCCGGGCGAGCGCGCCGACCCGCACCCCCTCGTCCCCCGCGTGGACGGTGTCGAGCCCCGCCACGCGGTTGATGTCGACGAGGTGGGACGGGGCGGCGAGCCGCATGTTGAGCAGCGGGATGAGGCTCTGCCCCCCGGCGAGCACCTTGCCCGACGGTACGGCGGCGAGCGCGTCCAGCGCCTCGTCGAGCGTGCGCGGGGCGTGGTAGCCGAACGGGGGTGGTTTCACCGGCCGCCTCCTCAGCCCGGCCCGGTGCCGGGTTCGTTCTTTCCGGGCTCGTCCTTGCCCGGCTCGTCCTTGCCCGGCTCGCTCTTGCCGGGCTCGCTCTTGCCGGGCCCGTTCCCGCCGGGCTCGTGGCCGCCCGCGCGGCGCACCGGGCCGCCGATCTCCCGCTCGGCCGGCGCGATGATCCCGGCGCCCGAGGCGTCCGGCCGGCGCAGCGCGTTGAGGACGTGGTACCCGAGCAGGACGGCGATGGTGCCGAACGCGATGCCCTGCAGCGGGAAGTCGTCGGTGATCCGCAGGGTCACGTCCCCGATCGCCAGGATCACCCCGGCCGCCACCGGGACGAGGTTGACCGGGTCGGCGAAGTCCACCCGGTTCTCGACCCAGATCTTCGCGCCGAGCAGGCCGATCATCCCGTAGAGGACGACGGTGATGCCGCCGAGCACGCCGCCCGGCGTGGCGGCGATCAGCGCGCCGAACTTGGGGCACAGCCCGAACAGGATCGCCACGGCCGCGGCGACGTAGTACGCGGCCGTCGAGTAGATCCGCGTCGCGGCCATGACGCCGATGTTCTCGGCGTAGGTGGTGGTGGGCGCGCCGCCGACCGCGCTGGCGAGGGCGGTGCCGACGCCGTCCGCGCCGATCGCCCGGCCGAGGACGGGGTCGAGGTCCTCCCGGGTCATCGCGGCGACGGCCTTGACGTGCCCGGTGTTCTCCGCGAGCAGCGCGATGACCGCCGGCAGCGCCAGCAGGATCGCCGAGGTCTTGAAGTCGGGGCCGTGCATGCTCGGCAGCCCGAACCAGTCGGCGCCGCTCACGCCGCCGAAGTCGACCCGGTCGTGGGGGAAGGCGGTCGCGATGCAGTACGGCCCTTCGGCGGTGCACGGCTGACCGTTGGCGTCCAGCAGGTTCTGGCCCGGCAGCACCGAGGTGATCTGGCCGACGGTCTTGTCCAGGATCCACGACAGGGCGTACCCGAACACCAGCGCCAGCAGGATCGTGATGCGTCCCCAGAACCCGCGCAGCAGCACCGCGCACAGCACGGCGAAGCCCAGCGTCGCCAGCCCGACCCACTGGTCCTGCGGCCAGTAGACGTTGGCGACCACCGGGGCCAGGTTGAACCCGATCAGCATGACCACGGCGCCGGTGACCACGGGCGGGAAGACCCGGTGGATGACCTCGCCGCCCACGAAGTGGATCAGTACGCCTATCAGCGCCAGCACGAGACCCGCGACGAGGATCGCACCGGTCACCGTGGCGGTGTCGCCGCCCGCCGCGCGGATCGCCGCGACCGCGCCGACGAACGACGCGCTCGTGCCGAGGTAGCTGGGCACCCGGCCGCCGACGATGAGCAGGAACAGGATCGTCGCGACCCCGGACATCATGATGGCGAGGTTGGGGTCCAGGCCCATCACCACGGGGAACACGAACGTCGCCCCGAACATCGCCACGACGTGCTGCGCGCCGATCCCGGCGGTGCGCGGCCACGACAGCCGCTCGTCGGGTCTGACGACCTCCCCTGGCGGCGGTGTTCGTCCGTCGCCGTGCAGCTTCCAGCCGATCGCCATCGGGCCCCTCCCAGCTCAACCGTCCGCGGTATGCGGGCAAGGTAGATCTACCCTGGTGGGCGGGCATCGGCGACATCTGCCAAAGCCCGCGCCCCCGATTGGGAGGAGCGGCCGGTGCGAGCCGCCGCCCGGCGCGCCTGGGGGACGCGCCGGTGAGCGTGTACTACCGTCAGATACCTCGCATGCGCAGAACGTGAAGAGCGAGGGTGAGGTTGAGCCGCAGATGCGCGTCCTCGGTGAACGCGCCGAGCATCCGTTCCAGTTTCCCGATGCGGTAGCGCAGCGTGTTGTAGTGGAAGTGGAGCCGCCGCGCGGTCTCGGCGACGTTGAGGTTGGTCTCCAGCAGCACCTGGAGGGTGCGGCGCAGGTCGACCAGTTCCGGCTCGTCGTCCGAGGCCAGGTCGCCCAGCGTCTCCCGGACGAACGCGTGCAGCTCCGCCGGGTCGGACACGAGGCTCAGCAGCCGGTACACGCCGAGCTGGTCGAAGTGCGCCCGCGCGCCCGCGCCGTTGAGCTGGCGCCCGACCCGGACGGCCTTGACCGCCTGCTCGTACGCCTCGGGCAGCGCCGCCGGGGACGTCACCGTCCGGCTGATGCCGGTGGAGAACGTGCGCCGCACCGGCAGATGCTCGGCGAATATCGACGACGCCTCCTTGACCATCGCCTGGACGGGCCCGGCCGTCAGCTCGGCGGAGTCGAAGCCGTCCGCGCCGACGACCGCGACGACCTCGTGCGCGAAGCTCGCGACGGCCGCGCCCCGGTCGTGGCGCCGGACGGCCGTCGTCCACGCGGCGGCGAGGCGCTCCTGCGCGGTGCGCTCCTCGGCGCCGCGGCCGCGGGTCCCGCCGTCGGCGTCGGGCCCCTTGCCGCGGCCCTTGCCGTCGGCGTCGGCGCCCGCGGCCGGTGCGGTGGCGGGTGCGGCGGCCGGCTGGGCGGCCGGTGCGCCGCGCGGGCGGCCGTCGAGCTCGGCGACGACGACCATCACCGGGCGGTCGAGGTTCCAGCCGAACCCGTCGCAGTGCGCGATGACCCGGTCGTCGTCACCGGCGCGGCCCGCGAGGATGTCGCGCAGGAAGTCGGCGCGGTACTTGCTCTCGACGGCGGCGACGGCCTGCTGCTTGGTCACCACCAGCGCGGCGACGGTCGCCGCGCGCTCCAGGATGCCGAGGTCGGTGCCGCGCAGCGTGCCGGCCGGGCTGAACGCGACGATCCGGCCGTGGTCGAAGCCGCCCGCCATCACGGGCACGACCAGGTGGTCGCCGGTGCCGTGCGCGCCGATGATGCCGCAGCCGCCGCGCCCGCACGCCGCGTGCCGGCCCGCGTCGAACGCGCGCATCGCCTGGACGTGCTCGTCCGGCCCGGCACCGGCGAGGACGCGCTGCTCGCCGTCCAGGACGACGACCGCCACGTCGAGGAGGGTCGCGACCTCGTCCACGACCTCCTGGAGGCCGCCGCCGCACAGCACGATCTGGACGAGCGCCCGGTGCACCTCCTCGGTGCGCGCGAGCACGGCCGCCTGCCGGTTCAGGATGTCGGTCAGGACCTGGTTGAGGATGTCGTCGAAGCCGACGTCGTTCGGGAGCAGGATCAGCGGGAAACCGCGCCGGTCCGCCTGGGCGATCATCTCGGCGGGCAGCGAGTCGAGGTAGCGGCCCAGCTTGATGGCCAGCGCCGCCAGGCCGCGCTCGTCCAGGTCCGCGACCAGGTTGTCGAGCGACTGGGGTGTGTTGCGCAGGGGGTAGCCGGTGGTCAGGAGCAGCTCGTTGGGTTTGACCCACGACAGGATGTCGGGGACCTCCATCACGTTGAGCCGCTGGACGATGCGGTCGAGTCCGGTCCGTCCCGCGATGAGGCGGGCGCCGTTGAGGGTGCTGACGCCGAGGACCTCACCGACCGACAGGCCATAGGTCAGTGTTCCGGTGCTCGCGAGCCTGAGGGCCGGTGGGCCCGGGTCCGCGCTGGTGTAACTCATGCCAGGGGTCACCTCGCCTTTTGGTGCGTACATCGCCCGTTACGGCGTGATCGCTACCGGTTCCTGATCAACAGTGACAACAAAGACGAACGATGACAACCATCCTTGGCAGCTTTCCCCATACGTCCGCCGCGGGGGCCGTTCTACGGTCTCCGCAGAGGCCGGTCCGCCCGCGTGCCGGACGGCCACCGTCACCGGCCTCGGGAGGATCCGTGACTGCCCTCGTCCGCGACCCGATCCCGCTCCCGGCACGGCCGGGCGGGCGGCCGCCCGCCGCCGGCGCGGCGAGCCTCGCGCTGCGCCCGCTGCTGGACCCGCCGCGCCGCCCGGCGCGGGTCATCGCCGTGTTCCCCTCGGCGCTGTACCTGGAGATGCGGGACGGCCCCGAGCCGCGCGTGCTCGCCGTCGTCACCTCCGACGCGCACCGGCTGCCGAACGCCGTGGTGGTCGTCGCGACGCGCCGCGAGCACCCCTTCCGCTCCGTCCGCGAGGGCGGCGACGCGCTCGTCGGCGACGGCCGGGTGGAGGCCGACGGGCTGCGGGTGCGCGTCCGCCGCTGGTGGGACCCCTCGCCCGCGCTCGGCGCGCTGCAGCCCGCCGCGCTCGCCGCCGGCGTCCGGTCCCTGGAGGCCGCACTGGAGGCCGCACTGGACGGCCCCGGGATGACGGGCGGCGGCCTCGCCGGCCACCCGGACCCGGTGGAGCTCGCCGGGGCCTGCGCCGCCGGCGACCTCGCGGGCGCCGTGGAGGCGGCCGAGCGGATCGTGGGCCTCGGCCCGGGACTCACGCCGAGCGGGGACGACATCCTGTGCGGCCTGCTGGTGTCGCTGCGGCTGGTCGGCGACGCGGTCCGGCACGACCGCGCGGTCCCCTTGCGGGGGAACGACCCCCCGCACCCCACGGTTCGCTCCGCTCATGGGGCGGTGTGGCTGGCCGACTGGCTCGGCGCCGCCGTCACCGCCGACGCCGGCACCCGCACGACCGCGCTGGCCGCGACGCTGCTGCACTGCGCCACCGCGGGGGGCGCGGGCGCCGAGGTCGCCGCCGTCCTGCGCTGCGTCGCGGGCCATGAGCCGCCCGGCACGGCGGTCCGCCGCCTTCTCGCGGTCGGCCACACCTCGGGCGCCGACCTCGCGCAGGGCGTCCTCGCCGGCTGCCGCGCCACCCTCGCCCTGACCGCGCACGCCTCGCACGCCGGCCGGCCCACCCCGAGGGTCTCCGCATGAGCGGCCCCGAGCACGCGGGGGGCGCCCCGTGAGGGACTGGGTCGAGGTGCGGCGGGGGGCCTACCACGATTCGGTGACGCTGATGCGGGTGAGCCGTTCCCTGACGGAGCGGCCGGAGGTCGCCGCGGCGATGGTGGCGATGGGCACCGAACTCAACCGCGAGATGGTCGCGGGCATGGGCTTCGAGGTGCCCGCGGGCGCGGGCCCGGACGACCTGGTCGTGGCGATCCGGGTCGCGGACGCGGGACGCGGCGAAAAGCTCGACGCGGCGCGGGAGGCGCTGGACGGGCTGCTGCGCGCCGCGTCCCGCCCGCCGGCCGGAACCGGGGTGCTGGGCGCCGCGGTCCCGGCGCGGACGACCGGGTCCGCGGCGGCGCGGGCCGACGCGACCGTGGCGCTGCTGTCGGTGCCGGGCCCGCACGTGTTCCCGGAGGCGATGGACGCCCTCGACGCCGGCCTCAACGTGATGATCTTCAGTGACAACGTGCCGCTCGACCAGGAGATCGCGCTGAAGGAGGCGGCGGCGCGCCGCGGCCTGATCGTGATGGGCCCCGACTGCGGCACCGCCGTGATCGGCGGCGCCGGCCTGGGGTTCGCGAACGCGGTGCGCCCGGGGCCGGTCGGCATCGTCGCGGCGTCCGGGACGGGCGCGCAGCAGCTGATGTGCCTGCTGGACGCGGCCGGCGTGGGTGTCACCCATGTGCTGGGCGTCGGCGGGCGCGACCTGTCGCCGGAGGTGAGCGGCCGGTCCGCGCTGGCGGCGCTGGCGGCGCTGGACGCCGACCCGGGCACCGAGCTGATCGTGCTGGTCTCCAAGCCGCCCGCGCCGCAGGTGGCGGACCTGATCCGGGAGGCGGCGCGGCGGCTCGACACCCCGGTCGTCTTCGCGCTGCCGATGGCCGGCGAGGACGACATCACGCAGGCGGCGGAGAAGGCGGTGCGGGCGCTCGGCCGGGCGGTCCCGCGGTGGCCGCGGTGGGCGGCCCGGCGGCGGCCGGTGCCGGCGGGCGGCCGGGCGCTGCGCGGGCTGTTCGCCGGCGGGACGCTGCGCGACGAGGCGGAGATGATCGCGCGGGGCGTGCTGGGCTGGGACCTGGAGACGCGCGGTCACCGGTTCACCGACTTCGGCGACGACGCCTACACGCGCGGCCGCGCCCACCCGATGATCGACCCGACGCTGCGGCTGGAGGCGGTGCGGGCGGAGGCGGCCGACCCGGAGACCGGGGTCCTCCTGCTGGACGTGGTGCTGGGATATGGGGCCGAGCCGGACCCGGCGGCGTCGCTGGCCCCGGCCATCGCCGAGGCGGTGAAGGACCGCCCCGACCTGGCCGTTGCCGTCTCACTGTGCGGAACGCCCGCGGACCCGCAGGACCGCGACCGGCAGGCGGCGGCCCTGTCCGAGGCGGGCGCGGACGTGTTCGCCTCCAACGCCCAGGCGACCCGGCACGCCCTCGCGACGGTGGAAGGGACGCCCGGATGAACAACCAGCGGCACCGGCTGGGCGGTCTGCTCACGCGGGAACCCGGCGTCGTCGCCGCCGGGGTGGAGGTCCTCGCCGGGGCGCTCGCCGAGCAGGCCGTTCCGGTGGAGACGGTCGACTGGAGGCCGCCGCCCGCCGGGACGGAGCAGGCCCTCGCGGCGGTGCTCGGCGACCCCGGCCACGCGGACGCCAACGCCCGCGCCGTGCGGCGCATGGTGACGGCCCGTCCCCACCTCGTGGACGTCCGCCCGGCACGGGAGGTCCTCGGCCTGGACGCCGGGACGTTCCTGCACGCGGGGCCGCCGCTGGCGTGGGAGCAGGCGTCCGGGCCGATGCGCGGCGCGCTGATGGGCGCGATGCTGCTGGAGGGCCTGGCCGCCACGCCGGAGGACGCGGAACGCGAGCTGGCACGCGGTGCGGCGACACTCGAACCGTGCCACCACCACGCCACGGTCGGGCCGATGGCCGGGGTCGTCAGCCCGTCCATGTGGATGTGGGTCGTGGAGGACGCCGAGCACGGCGGCAGGTCCTACTGCTCGCTCAACGAAGGGCTCGGGAAGGTCCTGCGGTACGGGGCGTACGGGCCGGAGGTCATCGAGCGGCTGACGTGGATGGGCGAATTCCTCGGCCCCGCGCTCCGGGCGACCGTGCGCCGCCACGGCCCCCTCGACCTGATGGCGCTCATCGCGCAGGCGGTCCAGATGGGCGACGAGCTGCACAACCGGAACCGGGCGGCGACGTCGCTGCTGCTCCGCGAGCTGGCGCCCGACCTCGCCGCCGCCGAGGATGTGCCGCGCGAGCTGGCCGCCGAGGCGCTGCGGTTCGCGGCGGGCAACGAGCACTTCTTCCTGAACCCGGGCATGGCGGCGGCGAAGGCGTGCGCGGACGCGGCCCGCGGCGTCCCCGGCTCCAGCCTGGTCGTGGCGATGGCCCGCAACGGCACCGAGTTCGGCATCCAGGTGTCCGGCACGGGCGACCGCTGGTTCACCGGCCCGGCCGGGGTGCCCGACGGCCTCTACCTCGGCGGCTACGGCCCGGCCGACGCCAACCCCGACATCGGCGACTCGGCGATCACCGAGACGGCCGGGATGGGCGGGTTCGCGCTCGCCGCCGCGCCCGCCATCGTCCGGTTCGTCGGCGGTGAGGTGCCGGACGCGGTGGCCGCCACCCAGCGGATGTACGAGATCACGCTGACCGAGCACCCGGCGCTGCAGATCCCCCTGCTGTCGTTCCGCGGCACCCCGGCCGGGATCGACGTGACCCGCGTCGTCCGCACCGGGATCCTGCCGGTCATCGACACCGGGATCGCGGGCCGCGAGGCGGGTACGGGCCAGGTCGGCGCCGGGCTCGTCGAACCCCCGCCGGGCGTGTTCACCGACGCCCTGCACGCCCTCGCCGAGATCGCGTAGCGGTCGCGGCACGGGGTAACGTCCCCGGCATGAGCGAGTCGATCATGGGGGAGCAGATCGCCGGGGGGCCGATCACCGGCGAGCAGTACGCCCTCCGCGCCGGGCCCTACCAGGCGGTCATCACCGAGTCGGGCGCGAGCCTGCGCGAGCTGACGCACGAGGGCCGGCCGCTGGTGCTGTCGCACGGCGCCGACGAGCCCGCCCCGGCGGCGTTCGGGCACCTGCTGCTCCCGTGGCCGAACCGCGTCGACCGGGGCCGCTACGAATACGGCGGCGTCTCGCACCGGCTCGACATCTCCGAGCCCGCCCGCGACTGCGCGATCCACGGGCTGGTCCGCTGGGCGCCGTGGCGGGCCGCCGAGCACGAGCCGGACCGGGTGCGGCTGACGCACCGGCTGCTCGGCACGGCCGGGTACCCGTTCCGCCTCGACCTGGAGGCCGAGTACGCCCTGGACGCGGCGGACGGCCTCCGCGTCCGCGTCACCGCCCGCAACGCCGGGACGGCGACCGCCCCGTACGGGCACGGCGCGCACCCCTACCTCACGGTCGGGGAGCCCATCGACGCCTGCGAGGTGACCCTCGGCGCCGACCGCTACCTCCCGGTGGACGAGCGGATGATCCCGTCCGGGCCGTCCCTGGACGTCACCGGCACCCGGTACGACCTGCGCACGGGGCCCGTCCTGGGCGACCGGGTGATCGACAACGCGTTCGCCGACCTCAACCGCGACGGCGACGGCCGCGTCCGGGTCACCCTCTCCGGAGGCGCCGCCCCGGAGCGGCGCGCGGTCCGGCTCTGGGCGGACGAGGCGTACCCCTGGATGATGATCTACACCGCCGACCACGCGCCCACCCCCCGCGCGGGCCTCGGCGTGGAGCCCATGACGTGCCCGCCCAACGCGTTCGCCTCCGGTGAGGGCGTGATCGACCTGGCCCCCGGCACCGTGCACACCGGCACCTATGGCATCCAGGCGGTCGACGTCCAGGCCGTGTCCTGACCCGGTCCGGTTCCGGCCTGAAGGGGGACATTCCCCCGGCCAGCCGGTTTCCCAGCCGGTGCGGGTTGCGGGATCATGGCGGGGTGGTGAATCTCAGCGTCTCCTCGTTCGACGACCTGTCCGCGCGCATCGCCGCCGTCCGTGACGAGCACCGCGAGCGCCACCCCGGCGGCGCCGACGGGCGGCAGCCGGTGCACACGGTGTACGTGCCGGCCGACCGGTTCTCCCGCTCGACCCCGGCCGACTTCGGCGCGGAGGCGCTGCGGCTGCTGAACACGCACACGCCGGGCGCCGGGTCGTTCGGTTCGGCGTTCGCGCTCGACCCCGAGATCGCCGGGCTCGTCCGGGAGCGGGTCGCGGCGAAGCTGTCCGCCGAGCCGGTCGAGGACGTGCGGATCGACTTCGAGGACGGCTACGGCGTGCGGCCCGACGCCGAGGAGGACGCGCACGTCGCGCAGGTCGTCGAGGCCGTCGCCGCCGCGTACCAGGTCAAGGGCCTCCCCCACTACTGGGGCGTGCGGGTCAAGTCGTTCGCCGACGGCGGGCACGAGCGCGCGATGCGCACACTCGACGCGTTCCTCACCGCGCTGCGCGACCGGCTCGGGCGGCTGCCCGGCGGGTTCACCATCACGTTCCCGAAGGTCGTCGCGGCCGAGCACGTCGCGCTGTTCACCGAGTACCTGGAGCGGCTGGAGACCGCGCTCGGCCTGCCGTCCGGCATCCTGCGGTTCGAGGTGCAGGTCGAGACGCCCGAGTCGATCCTGGACGGCGAGGGCCGGACCGCGCTGCGCGCCATCGCGGCCGCCGCCGGGGGCCGCCTCACCGCCGCCCACTTCGGGGTGTTCGACTACACCGCCGCGCTCGGGCTGCCGCCGCACGAGCAGCGCCTCGACCATCCCGCCTGCGACTTCGCCCGGCACGTCATGCAGGTGTCGTTCGCCGGAACCGGCGTGCGGCTGTCGGACGGCTCCACCAACGTCATCCCCCGCAACGACGGGCCCGACGAGGTCAACGCGACGTGGGCGGCGCACGCCGCGCACGTCCGGCACTCACTGCGGCACGGCTTCTACCAGGGCTGGGACCTGCACCCCGCGCACCTGCCGAGCCGGTACGCCGCCGTGTACGCGTTCCACCTGAGCGGCGTCGACGACGTCATCGGGCGGGTCCGGGCGTGGCACGAGCAGGCCGCCGGCAACGCGGGGGTCCTGGACGAGCCAGCCACCATCAAGGCGCTCACCGACCGCCTCCGCCGCGCCGTCGACTGCGGCGCCCTCGACGAGAGCGTCCTGCCCGCCTCCTAGCCTTCCCCCGAGCCTGCCCCGGGCGGCTCTCCGGCGCGGCGGTCCAGTGCGGCCCGTTCGACGGTGCGCAGGTCGTCGGGGGTGTCGATGTCGTCGGGGGCCGCGACGTCGTCGCAGGGGACGCGCGTGATCCGGTCGGGGTGGGCGCGCAGGTAGGCGCGGGCGCCCTTGTCGCCGACGGCGGCCTCGGCCACGGCGGGGAAGTGCCCGGCGCTCAGCAGGACGGGGTTGCGCGGCGCTCCCCCGTAGGTCGCGACGGCGAGCTCGGCCCCGTCCTCGTACGCGGCGATCAGCCGCTCCACCGCCGCCGCGGTGACGAGTGGCTGGTCGACCAGCGCGACGACCACCGCGGGGCAGGCGGGCGGCAGCGCGGCCAGCCCGGCGCGCAGCGACGACCCCATCCCGTCCCGCCAGCCGGCGTTGGGCACGACGACGGCGCCGATGACCTCGACCGGCTCGGCCCCGGCGACCACCAGGACCGGGGAGCAGCCCGCGTCCCGCAGCATCCGCACGCCCCGGTCGACCAGGCGCTCACCCGCCAGCTCCAGCGTCGCCTTCGGACGCCCGAGCCGGCTTCCCTCCCCCGCCGCGAGCAGCAGTCCCGCCGGAGGCTCCGCACCGTGCAACGTCATCCCGCGAGGGTAGTCCCGTCACGGCGCGTCGGCGTGGATCCGGCCCGTGGTGTCGGAGAGCGGGCGCCCGGAGCCGCCCCAGCGGAGCTGGACGAGCTCGGCCGCGATCGACACCGCCGTCTCCTCCGGCGTGCGGGCGCCGAGGTCGAGGCCGATCGGGGAGCGCAGCCGGCCCAGCTCGGCCTCGGTCATGCCCGCCTCGCGGAGCCGCGCGAGACGGTCCTCGTGGGTGCGGCGCGAACCCATGGCGCCGACATAGCCCGCGCCGGTGCGGAGCGCGACCTCCAGCAGCGGGACGTCGAACTTGGGGTCGTGGGTCAGGACGCAGATCGCCGTCCGCTCGTCGACGGCGCCGCGTGCCTCCTCCAGGAACTTGTGCGGCCACTTCACCACGACCTCGTCGGCCTCGGGGAACCGCTTGGGCGTCGCGAACACCGGCCGCGCGTCGCACACCGTCACGTGGTAGCCGAGGAACTTTCCGATGCGGGCGACGGCGGCGGCGAAGTCGATCGCGCCGAACACCAGCAGCAGCGGCGGCGGGGCGAACGAGTGCACGAAGACCGTCAGGTCGTCCAGGCGCCGCTCCCCCTCCGCGCCGTAGTGGCGCTGGCCGGTGAGCCCCTGGGCGAGCATGCCGCGGGCGTCGTCGTCCACCGCCGCGTCGAGGCGCCCGGCGTGCGGGGCGCCCGGTGCGAGCGACCCGGAGGCGCGGTCGGCCCAGATGACGCGGCGCGCGCCGAGGCGCCCCGGACCGGCGACGACGGTGGCGACGGCCACGGGCTCGTGCCGCTCGATCGCGGCAGCGACCTCCGCGAACTCCGGAAATGTCGCGGGGCCGACCGGCTCCACCAGGACGTCCAGGATCCCGCCGCAGGTCAGGCCGACGGAGAACGCGTCGTCGTCGCTGACCCCGTACCGCTGGACGACGGGCTCGCCGCTCGCCATCACCGACTGCGCAAGGTCGTAGACGGCGCCCTCCACGCAGCCGCCGGACACGCTGCCCGCGACCTCCCCGCCGGGCGACACCGCCATCGCCGCGCCCGGCGGGCGCGGCGCGCTGCGGAAGGTGTTCACGACGGTCGCGAGCCCGAACGTCTCCCCGGACGCGTACCAGCCGGCGATGTCGCCGAGGACGTCACGCATGTGCCCTCCCCTTCCCGAGGTTCCCTGAGCCACGTCCGGCACCGGCCACCAGGCGGGCCAGCTCTTCCAGCGCCGCGAGGCTGTGCCCGGACGTGAAGTCGTCGACGTGCGGCAGCGCCGCGGCCATCCCCGCGGTCAGCGGCTCGTACCCGGGACGCGCCTTGTGCGGGTTCGCCCACACCACCCGGTGCGCGAGCCGGTGCAGCCGCGCCATCTGCTCGCCGAGCAGCGCCGCGTCGCCGCGCTCCCAGCCGTCCGAGGCGATCACGACGATCGCGCCGCGGGCGAGGCCGCGCTGCCCGAACCGGTCGAGGAACTCCTTCAGCTCCGCGCCGAGCCGGGTGCCGCCGCTCCAGTCGGGGATGGCCGCGGACGCCGCCGCCATCGCGGCGTCCGGGTCGCGGTGCCGCAGCTCGCGGGTGAGGCGGGTCAGCCGCGTCCCGGCGCTGAACACCTCCACGTCGCGCCCGGAGCGGGCGGCGGCGTGCGCGAACCGCAGCAGCGCGTCGGCGTACGGGCTCATCGATCCGCTGACGTCCACGATCAGCACGACGCGGCGGGGGCGGGTGCGGTGCGTGCGGTGCCGCAGCAGCGCGGTCTCGCCGCCGCGCCGCAGGGTCTCCCGGATGGTCCGCGCCGGGTCGAGCCGCCCGGTGGAGGCGGCCGTGAACCGCCGGGACCGGCGCCGTTCGGCGCCCGCGTGCAGCATCGCGATCAGCCGGGCGACCTCGGCGCGCTCGGCGGCGCTGAGCCGCGCCACGTCCCGGTCGCGCAGCACCTCGACGGCGCTGGCGGTGGCGGCCTTCAGGTTCCCGGACTCCTCCGCGCCGTCCCCGGCGCCCGGGTCGGGCACCGTCACCCGGCGGACGACCACGGGCGGTGGCGGGCGGCGCCCCGGGCGGGCGGTCGCGCCGGAGAAGTACGCGGCGAAGCACCGGTCGTAGCGGGCGAGGTCGTCGGGGTCGGCGCAGAGCGTCAGGCGGCCCGCCCAGTACACGTCGGCCGGGTCGAGGACGTCGAGGTGGTCGAGGGCGGCGAGCATCGCCTGCACCCGCTCGGGATCGGCGCTCCCGCCCGCCGCGCGCACCGTCCTGGCGAAGCCGACCATCGTCTCGGTGACGTCCCGCTCCACGCGCTCACCCCCCGTTGAGCAGGGCCTCTAGGCCGCCGCTGAGGACGCGCTGCTGGTCCTCGCGGTACTTGAGGACGGCGCCGAGCGTCACCGCCGCGGTCCCCGGGTCCAGGTCGCGGACGCCGAGGGCGACGAGGGCCTCGGTCCAGTCGATGGTCTCGGCGACCCCGGGCGGCTTCAGCAGGTCGGTCTCCCGCATCCGCTGCGCGGCGCGGGCGACCTGCCCGGCGAGCCGCTCCGCCGCGCCGGGCAGCCGCCGCCGGATGATCGCCACCTCGCGGTCGAACGACGGGTGCTCCAGCCAGTGGTACAGGCAGCGCCGCTTCAGCGCGTCGTGGACCTCGCGGGTGCGGTTGGAGGTGACCACGACGACCGGCGGGCGCTCGGCCCGGATCGTGCCCAGCTCGGGAACGGTGATCGTGAAGTCGCTGAGGACTTCGAGGAGGAACGCCTCGAACTCGTCGTCGGCGCGGTCGAGCTCGTCCACCAGCAGGACGCTCGGCGAGGTCTCCAGGGCCTGGAGCAGCGGCCGGGCCAGCAGGAACCGCCGGTCGTACAGCTCGCCCTCCAGCCGCGCGACGTCGCTGACGCCCGCCGCCTCGGCCGCGCGCAGGTGCAGGAGCTGGCGCGGGAAGTCCCAGTCGTACAGGGCCTGGGACGCGTCGAGGCCCTCGTAGCACTGCAGCCGGATCAGTGGTGCGCCGAGGCCCCGCGCAAGCGTTTTGGCCAGCTCGGTCTTACCGACCCCGGCCTCGCCCTCCAGGAACAGCGGGCGGCCCATGCGCAGTGCGAGGAAGCACGCCGTCGCGAGCCCCTCGTCGCACAGGTAGGCGTGCCTGTCGAGCAGGCCCGCGAGATCCGCGGGCGATCCGACCTGGTCCAGTGTCATCGCTGCCGTCTCCCCCACGGCTTTCAGGCTACTCAGCCCGAGGCGCAACTCACATGGTCCGGCCCCTTGCGTTTTCGCCGCCCGCGCATGCTTCCCACGAAGGGTCACGCGCGATGGGAGGTTGACTGGATGATCCGACTGAACTGGTAGGGAATATGCGCTCCGTGACCCCCAGCGGGCCGGCGGTCCGCAGAGCACCTACCGGCGCTTGGTGACCGCGGTGAGGTCGATCTCAATGGGAAACGGCCCCGTCACCTTGAGCAGGTCATGGTGGATGCCCGTCATGACATATGCGGCGCAGGCGGGGTCGAACTCGTACACGTAGACGATCGTGCTCCCCTCGTTCTCCTCGACGCGCCAGTAGTGCCGGATGCCGGCTTCCCGGTATCTGCGCGGCTTGATCTCCCGGTCCCGGATCTGCGAATCAGGGGAGACCGCCTCGACCACGAGTACGACGTCTTCCGGGAGGTAGTAGGTCGACGGCTCCTCCCGCTCGTAAGCCTCCGTTGAGACGATCAGCACGTCCGGCTCGGGCGCGTGACGCTCGGAGAGCCTGACCGTCATCTCGCGGTCCGCGCACAGCTGCTCCGGTGCCTGGCGGTTGAGTTCGGTCCGCAGCAGGTCGATCACTCGGACGTGCCACTTGCGTTGCGGACTCACGAAGACCAGGCTCCCGTCGATCAGCTCCGTGTGCCGGGGCAGACCGTCCATGCGCAGGAAGACGTCGGCCGTGTAGCCGTCCGGCGGGGGGAGCACCCAGTCTGGCAGCGGATCAAGTTCCATGGAGCCACTTTCCGCGATCGCCTCAACACTCTGAGCGGTCATGAGCACTACCTTCGCACAAGAACGCGCTCTGGTCCGGGCAACAGCCTAAGCCAGGCATGTTCAGGTGGGGTCGGGGGCTTCGCCTCGGGTGTGGAGGAGGGTTCTCAGTTCGGCGAGCTGGTGGGCGGCGAGGGCCTTCTCGGTGCCGTTGATGCCCATCGCGCTGACGGAGGTGCCGTCGGCCAGGTCGAGGGTGGGCCAGGGCTCGCCATCGGACATGGTGACGTCCAGGACCTCGGGCCATTCGAAGCCGCGGGTGCGGAACGCGTTGACGACCGTGAGGCCCGCCTCGTCGGCGACGACGCGGCAGCGGGCGAGCATGTGCAGGACCCACGCGACGAAGGCGCCGAACACCACGATGAGGATGCGGTCGAACAGCTTGAACTGGGGCGCCACCACCACGGCGAGCACGATCAGGGCCAGCATGATCACGCCCGCCGCGGTGTAGGCGACGATCCGGGTGACGTGCGGACGCCACACGGTCGGCAGCGCCGGGGTCTCAGTCAACGATCTTCGCGATGGGGATCTCGAGGATGTCGTGCGCACCGGCCGCCTTCAGCGCCGGGATCAGCCGGTTGACGCCGCGCTTGGCGACCACGGACTCCACGGCGTGCGAGTCGCCGCCCGCCAGGGACGTGACCGTGGGCGAGGACATCGACGGCATGATCTCCAGGACGCTCTGCAGGTCGGCCTGGGCGACGTTCAGCTTCAGCAGGACCTTGCCGCGCGCGCGGATCGCGCCCTGCAGCAGCAGGGAGATGTCCTCCATCGCGGCGCGCTTCTCGGGGTCCTCGTAGGCGGTGCGGTTGGCGACCAGTTCGGTGTAGCTGGTCAGCAGCGTGTCGAGGATGCGCAGGCCGTTCTTGCGCAGGGACGAGCCCGTCTCGGTGAGGTCGACGATCGCGTCCACGATGTCGGGGACCTTCGCCTCCGTCGCGCCGTAGGACGGGACGACCGTGGCCTTGACGCCGTGCTTGTCGAGGAACCGCCTGGTCAGTTCCGGGAACTCGGTGGAGATCCGGACGCCCTCCGGCAGGTCGGACACCTTCTGCCACGGCGCGCCGTCCGGCACCGCCATGATCACGCGGACCGGGTTGGACGTCGCCTTGGAGTACTGCAACTCGCCCAGGCTCGCGACGTCGGCGTCGGTCTCGGTGATCCAGTCGCGGCCGGTGATGCCGAGGTCGAACAGCCCCTGCTCGATGTAGGTGGGGATCTCCTGCGGGCGCAGGACCCGCACCCGGTCGATGCGCGGGTCGTCGATGGAGGCGCGGTAGTCGCGGTCCGACGAGCGCTGGACGGTGAGGTCGGCGGCGTCGAACAGCTGGATGGTCGCCTTCTCCAGCGACCCCTTGGGCAGGACTAGTGACAGCACGGAATTGCCTTTCGATGAGATGGAAGTGCGAGGGCCCGGAGGCTCAGAAGCTCGAATGCGCGGTCGTCCCGGACCTACATATGCTTCTGGTCGCTCCCGGCGTGACCGTGATGCCGCAGACCTCGCAGGGTCAGTGCCGTGTCGAGTGCGGCCACCGTCGCCTCCCATCCCTTGTCCTCGGAGCTGCCGGGCAGCCCGCTGCGTTCCAGTGCCTGCTCAATGGTGTCACATGTGAGAACACCGTTGCCCACCGGAGTCGCCTCGTCCAGCGCGACCCGGGTCACACCCGCGGTGACCGAGTCGCAGACGTAGTCGAAGTGCGCGGTGGCGCCGCGGACGACCGCGCCGAGGCAGACGACGGCGTCCAGGTCGCGGGCGAGCTGCTGCGCGATCACCGGCAGCTCCAGGGCGCCCGCGACGCGGGTGACGACGGGCTGGTCGACGCCGCAGGACTTGGCGGCCGCGAGCGCGCGGTCGAGGAGCTGGTCGGTGATGCGCGCGTGCCACCGGGTGCAGACGATGCCGAGCGTGACGCCGGCGGCGTCGACCGTGCTCGCCTCGGGGCGTCCCGCGCCGCTCATGTGAGTCCCTCGATCTGGTGTCCGAGACGGTCCCGCTTGACCGTCAGGTAGCGCCGGTTGTGGTCGGTGACGATGACGGGCATGGACACGCGGCCCCGCACGTCCAGGCCGAAGCCGTCCAGGCCCTTGAGCTTGGCCGGGTTGTTGGTGAGCACCCTTACCGATCGTACGCCGAGGTCACGCAGCATGTGGGCGGCGTTGGAGTACTCGCGCGCGTCGGCGGGGAGCCCGAGTTCGAGGTTGGCGTCGACGGTGTCGGACCCGTTGTCCTGGAGCGCGTACGCCTGCAGCTTGGCGAGGAGGCCGATGCCGCGTCCCTCGTGCCCGCGCAGGTAGAGGACGACGCCGCGTCCCTCTTCCGCGATGCGTTCCATGGCGGCGTCGAGCTGGGTTCCGCAGTCGCAGCGTTCGGAGTGCAGGACGTCGCCGGTGAGGCACTCCGAGTGGGCGCGGATCAACACGTCCTCGCCGTCGCCGATGTCCCCGAGCACCAACGCCACGTGTTCGCCGCCGTCGATCGCGCTGGAGAACCCGACCGCGCGCCACTCCCCGTACCGGTTGGGCAGGCGCGTCTCCACCACGCGGGTGACCATCGCTTCGTTGCGCCTGCGGTACTCGGCGAGTTGTTCGATCGAGATGAGCTTGAGCCCGTGCTCCTTGGCGAAGATCTGGAGTTCCGGCAGGCGCGCCATGGTGCCGTCCTCGTTGACCACCTCGGCGAGGACGCCCGCGGGGGTGAGCCCGGCCATCCTGGCGAGGTCGACGGCCGCCTCGGTGTGCCCGCGCCGGCGCAGCACGCCGCCCTCGCGGTAGCGCAGCGGGAAGATGTGGCCGGGGCGGACCAGGTCGCGCGGCTCCGACGCCGAGTCGCACAGCGTCCGGATCGTCCGGGCCCGGTCGGCGGCGGAGATCCCGGTGCTGATGCCGAGCCGCGCGTCCACGCTGACCGTGTACGCGGTGCGCATGCGCTCGGTGTTCTGCGCCGTCATGAGGGGGATCTGCAGGCGGTCGAGGTCGGCGCCCTCCATCGGGACGCAGATGACGCCGCTGGTGTAGCGGATCGTGAACGTCAGCAGCTCGGGCGTCGCCTTCGCCGCGGCGAAGATGATGTCGCCCTCGTTCTCGCGGTCCTCGTCGTCGACGACCACGACGGGACGTCCCGCCGCGATGTCCGCGAGCGCCGATTCGATGGAGTCGAAGATCCCTGTCTCGCTGATCCCGGTCTCGCTGATCCCTGTCTCGCTGGCACTGCCGTTGCCGCTCATGCGGTCACCGCCTTCCGCCCGGGGGCGTGCGGGGCCCGGACGTCCCGGAGCCGCTTGTCGAACCTGAACGTCTCGAACCTGATCGTCACGGTCGTGGTATGCAGCCGGGGCCGGTTCATGAGCGGTCTCCCAGCATGCGCTCGACGTACTTGGCCACGACGTCCACTTCGAGATTGACCGGGTCGCCGGGCTTCTTGTGGCCCAGCGTCGTCAGCGCGAGCGTCGTGGGGATGAGGGCGATGCTGAAGCGGTCTGCGCCGGCCTCCACGACGGTGAGGCTGATGCCGTCCACGGTGATCGAGCCCTTGTCCACGGTGTAGCGCGCGAGGTCGTGCGGGAGGGACACCGTGACCACGTCCCACCGCTCCCCCGGCTCGCGGGAGATGATGGTGCCGACGCCGTCCACGTGGCCCTGGACCAGGTGGCCGCCGAGCCGGTCGGAGAGCCGCAGCGGACGTTCGAGGTTGACCTTGGAGCCCGGTTCCAGCGCGCCGAGGCTGGACTTGCCGAGGGTCTCCTTGATGACGTCGGCGGTGAAGACGTCGTCCTTGACGTCCACGACGGTGAGGCAGACGCCGTTGACGGCGATCGACGCGCCGTGCACGGCGTCCTGCGTGACGAGCGGCCCGCGGACCGTGAGCGCTACCGAATCCCCCTGGGGCTCGACCCCCACGATCTCGCCGAGTTCCTCGACGATGCCGGTGAACATCCTCCCGGGCCTCCTAGGTCAGGGCTCCGGGGACGTCCATACATCGGCGCACGCCCCCAGGTCAGGGACGTGCCGCGCGCTGCCTCCCATCCGGACTTTGACCGTCGGTCCCGGAGTTCCACCGGGTCAACCGGCCGATGGCTTCGGCCGGGTCGCGGACTGTAACCGCCGGTTCGGAATTTCACCGACCCCGGAGCACGCGTTCATGCTTTGCCATCCAGTGTGCCACGCCGTCCATACCCGCCCGATGTGACCATCGCCACGAAATCGGCCCGTTCCAACGGCGTATCCCAGGTGATTCAACGTTCAACGATCAAGAGGGGCGGGTAGATCACGGGACACAAGTGACGCATGACGACAATCCCGCAGGAGGAGTCATGGACGTCGTCGCCCTCATCGCCCGCATCGTGTTCACAGCGATCTTCATCGGGGCCGGCATCGGCCATCTCACCGCCACCGGCGCCATGGCCGGTTACGCGGCGGCCAAGAAGCTTCCGCAGCCGAAGCTCGCCGTCCAGGTCTCGGGCGGCTACATCCTCGTGGCCTCGGCCATGCTGATCCTCGGCATCTGGCCCGACCTCGCCGCACTGGCCCTCGTCCCGTTCCTGCTGATCACGGCGTTCGTGTTCCACGACTTCTGGAAGCAGGAGTCCCCGGAGACGCGCCAGCAGGAGCAGCTCCAGTTCCTCAAGGACCTCTCCCTGGCCGGTGGTGCGCTGGCCCTCTTCGTCCTCTACGCCTCGGAGTCCCACCCCGGCCTGAACCTCGTGGGCCCCCTCTTCGGCTGACCCACGACACCGCCCGACGGCGAGTCTTGCCGGAGATGGGGCCAGGGGTGAAACTCGGTGACGAAGCCCCTCCGCCACCGACTCGGGGAACAGGCCCATGGCCAAGCTGACCTTGTCGCCGAAAATCCTGGACGTGCTCGATTTCGGCACCCCCTCCGCCGAGCGCGACATCTCGCGGGGGCTGGAGAAGTGCTTCGTGGAGTCCCCCGCCTACCAGCGGGTGCGCACGGGTGCGAAGACGATCCTGATGGGCAACCGCGGGGCCGGGAAGAGCGCGATCTTCAAGGTGCTGGCCAAACGGGAGCGCGCCGCCGGGAGCCACGTGATCGAGCTGTCGCCGGAGGACTACTCGTACGAGCTGCTCAACTCGACGATGGCCGCGGAGGACGCGGGCTCGTGGGCGAAGCAGGGCGCCTACGCCGCCGCCTGGAAGTACCTCATCTACGTCCTGGTCATGAAGGCGCTGGCCAGGAAGGGGATGCGGCTGACCAAGGGCGGCGGCAGGGAGATCCACAAGTACGTCAGGGACAGCCACGGCGCCCAGCAGCTCGGCACGCTGTCGCTGCTGATGTCGTACCTGAAGCGGCTGGAGGCCGTGAAGATCGGGCCGATCGAGGCGGGGCTGCGCACCCGGGAGCTCGACCGGCTCTACAAGCTGGAGGAGATCCAGAACCTGCTCCCGGCGCTGCGGAGGGTCCTGGAGAATCAGCGAGTCGTGGTCCTCGTGGACGAGCTGGACCGCGGCTGGGACTCCTCCGAGGACGCCAAGGCGTTCGTCTCCGGACTGTTTCAGGCGTGCGTCTCCGTCAACGGGCTGCACCGGAACCTGCGCGTGTACATGTCGCTCAGGCAGGAGCTCTACGACGACATCCCCGCCCTCTACGAGGACGCGCAGAAGCACCGGGACCTGGTGGAGAAGATCTACTGGTCGGAGGAGTCGCTGCTCGAACTCATCGCCAAGCGGATACGGTACTCGGCCCACGAGAAGGGGTTCGACGTCGAGGCGCTCGAACGGGCCGGAGACCGGGCCTGCTGGTCCGCGGTCTTCGCCCCGCCGCCGGTGGACAGGACGCGGGACGGCTCGTTCCGATACATGGTGGACCGGACGCTGTACCGGCCGAGAGAGCTCATCCAGTTCTGCTCGGAGGCCCTGGATCTGGCCAGGGGGCGGACGTCGCGCCTGCCCGTGCCGTACTCGGCGATCGAGCGGTCCGAGTACGGCTACTCCGCCGAGCGCACGAAGGACATCGCCGCCGAGTACCGCTCCCAGTACCCGGGCCTGCTGAGCGTCTTCGAGGTCTTCCGCAGCCATCCGCACACGTTCGGCCGCGAGGAACTCGAGATGCTCTGCCTCGAACTGGCCTTCGGGGACATCCCCACGCGCGGCACCGAGTCATGGCTGCCCCTGCGCGAACCCAACGACCTCATCGAGATCCTGTGGCGTGCGGGGCTGCTCACCGCGCAGGCCACCAGCAACGGCCGCTTCCTGGGAAGCCATCAGGTGCAGCACCTCAACCTGGCGGCCGTCCGGCGTTTCCGGGTGCACGAGATGTTCCACGCCTCCCTCGGAATCGTCCCTGCCCCGGGGTGAAGGTCAGCGGAGCCGCAGGTCAGGGGGTGGCCAGGCGGAGGCCGTCCGGGGCGGCCGACACCCGTGTCAGGTTCTCGACGACATGGTCGGCCGCCGTCAGCACCTCCGGCAGGTGGCTGGTGAGGACCGCCAGGACGGTGGCGCCCGCGGCGCGGCCGGCGGCCACGCCCGCGGGGGCGTCCTCGATGACCACGCAGCGTGCGGGGGGCACGCCCAGGTGTCCGGCCGCCCGCAGGTAGCCGGACGGGTCGGGTTTGCCGTCCGGGACGTCCTCGGCGGTCACCACCACGGGAGGGAGCGGTACGCCGGCCGCTGCTGCGCGGAGTTCCAGCTGCGCCCTGCCCATCGAGGTGACGAAGGCGCAGGGCAGGCCGTTCATGCCGGTCAGGAGGTCCACGGCGCCGGGCAGGGCGGTGATGCCGTCCGTGCCGGTGCCCTCCAGGGCGTCAAGGCGTGCGGTGGCCTCCCCGACCTGCCCGGGTGGGAGGAAGTCGGCCACGCGGTCGGCGGTCCGGCGACCGTGGGCATCGGACAGGAACTCGTCCGGGTCGATGCCGTATTCGGCGGCCCATTCGCGGGCCGCGCGTTCGACGAGCGGCGTCGAGTCGACGAGGGTGCCGTCCACGTCGAACAGGACGGCGTCGCAGGGCAGGATCACCAGTCCGCCTTGGCCGTGGCCTCCTCGGCCTGGCCGCGGAGCCTGCGGACGGCCTCGGCGGGGTCGTCGGCTCCGTAGACGGCGTTGCCCGCGACGAACACGTCGGCGCCCGCTTCGGCGCAGCGTTCGATGGTCTCCGTGCTGACACCCCCGTCGACCTGGAGCCAGACGGGAAGGTCGCGGCCCTTGATGAGCTCGCGGGCGCGGCGGACCTTCGGCAGGACGACGTCCAGGAACTTCTGGCCGCCGAAGCCGGGCTCGACGGTCATCAGGAGCAGCATGTCGATCTCGCCGAGGATGTCCTCGAAGCCGTCGACGGGGGTGGCCGGGTTGACGCCCAGGCCCGCGCGCGCGCCCGCGGCGCGGATGGCGCGCAGGGTGCGGATCGGGGCCTTCGCCGCTTCGGCGTGGATGGTGACGCTCTTCGCGCCCGCCTCGGCGTACTCAGGGGCCCAGCGGTCCGGGTCCTCGATCATGAGGTGGCAGTCGAGGGGCAGCGCGCTGTGCCCGAGCAGCGCCTGGACGACCGGCAGCCCCAACGTGAGGTTGGGGACGAAGTGGTTGTCCATGACATCGACGTGGACCCAGTCGGCGGAGTCGGCGATGCGCGCGATCTCGTCGGCCAGGCGGGCGAAGTCCGCGGACAGGATGCTGGGTGCGATCTGAGGAGCCATGATGGACCGAGTCTATTGGCGCAGTTCCGACTGCTCCTCACCCGGCCGGGTGAGAGCGGGGGTGGGGCGGGCGGCCAGGCGGAGGCGGACGAAGGCTTCCGGTGCACCCGCCGTCACCCACAGGCCCAGCGCCGCCTGGAGGGCGAACGCCGGGAACAGCCCGGAGGCGTCGAGCAGGAGGGCGGGCAGGTAGATGACCGCGGCGCCGGCCATCGCCACGGCGACGCGCGCCAAGAGCTGCCACGGTCGCCCACGAGGGTCGAACCAGCCGCGGGCCGCCAGGATGGACAGCCCCGCTAGAACTCCGCAGAGGCCACCCGCGGCCCGGGCCGAGTCGATGAGCGTGATGGGTTCGGTCTCGCCTCCGGCCTCCCTGATCTCCTGCGCCCACCCGTGCGGCCATCGCCAGCCTTCGAGCGGCTGTATCGCCGCCCACGCCGCCCCCAGGAGCAGCAGGGACAGTCCCAGAGCGAGCGCCAATTGCAGGCCCAGGGGACGTCGTGTCCACCACGAGACCACGAAGGGTTCCGCGAATAGGGCGACCACCAGCAGGGTCAGGCCTATGCCCCAGCCGCCCAGGACCTGCCCCACCGAGTGGACCCCCAGTTGGACGCGGGAGATCCCGATCAGCGCGACGAGCACCGCGGCGGCCACCCACAGGACCCGGCGCCGGGTCAGGGTGGCGGCGAAGCCCCAGCCGACCACGGCGTTCTGCGCATGGCCCGATGGCATGCCGAACGACGAATACGCCTGCTCGCCCTCGACGCTGGGGTTCGTCCAGTAGGGGCGGGGATCGTGGAAGACGAACTTGAGGACGGCGTTGAGATACCCGCCGACCAGCAGGAGCACGGCGGCCCGTGCCACCACCCGCGGAGCCGCGCACCAGAACAGCACGAGGAGCACGGGTACGTAGAAGCCCGCGCTGCCCAGGAACGACACGGCGTGCCAGAAGCCGGTCAGCACGGAAACCTCCAGGAGGTCAGGTGCGGCGCAGCAGAGCCAGGAACATCGCGTCTGTACCGTGGCGGTGCGGCCAGAACTGGGCGTAAGGGCCGTTCCCCAGTTCGGTCAAGTCATGCGCCAGTGACGCCAGGACGGACGGCGCGTCGAGCCGTTCCACGTCTTCACGCTTGCGCAGGACGTCGTCCACTACCACCCGGGTCTCGGCGATGTGGGGCGAGCAGGTGACGTAGGCGACCACGCCACCGGGCCGGACGGCGTCCAGGGCCGAGGCGAGCAGCCCGCGCTGGAGCGGACCGAGTTCGGCGACCGACTGCGGGCCGCGCCGCCAGCGGGCCTCGGGGCGGCGCCGGAGCGCGCCCAGACCGGTGCAGGGCGCGTCCAGCATGACCCGGTCGAAGGAACCGGGGCGCCACGCGGGCACGGTGCCGTCGGCGGCGACCACCCCCGCGCGGTCATCGACCGCGCGGCGGACGAGGGCGGCGCGGTGCGGCTGGATGTCGGCCGCCAGGAGCCGCGCGTCGCGCTGGGTCGCGAGGCCGGAGAGCAGGCCCGCCTTTCCTCCAGGGCCCGCACAGAGGTCCGCCCAACGCGCGTCCGGGCCGTCCAAGGGAGCTTCGGTCAGGGCCAGGGCGACCATCTGGCTCGCCTCGTCCTGGACGGCGGCGCGCCCGTCACGGACGGCGGCGACGTCCGCCGGATCCCCTTCGGACATGATGGCGGCGTAAGGCGAGTACGGCGCGGGCTTGGCTCCCGCCTCGTGCAGCTCCTGCACGGTGGCCCGGCCTGGGCGAGCGACGAGGGTGACGCGCGGACGGTCGTTGTCGGCGGCGAGCAGATCCTCGATCTCGGCGGCGCCGACGGCGTCCCGCAGAGCGGACACGATCCATTTGGGGTGGCTGTGCGCGACCGACAGGCGGGTCGTCGTGTCGGCGTCGGCGGGTGCCACGATCTCCAGCCACGCGTCGAGGTCGCGGGTGGCGACCTTGCGGAGCACCGCGTTGGCGAACTTGGCCTGCCCCGGGCCGGAGACCGACCGCGCCAGCTCGACCGTGGTCGCCACCGCGGCGTGCGAGGGGATGCGGGTCGCGAGGACCTGGTGCGCGCCGAGGCGCAGGACGTCCAGGAGCGGAGCGTCGATGCGGCGCAGTTCGCGGTCGCTGCACAGCGCGAGCACCGCGTCGTAGGTGCCGCGGCCCCGCAGCGTGCCGTAGGTCAGCTCGGTGGCGAGGGCGGCGTCGCGTCCGGTGAGCCCGCGGTCGCGGAGCCGGGAGGGCAGCAGCAGGTTGGCGTAGGCGTCGCGTGTCTCGACGGCGCGGATGACGTCGAAGGCGGTGCGGCGGACGAGGTCCTGCGGACGTCCCGTCTTGCGGGGACCGCCGGGCCTGCGGTTCTGGGTGTGTCGGCGGTTGCGTGCGGGCGGCATCAGTGCAGCGTGTCCTTGCCGGTGAGGTCGGCCCCGCGTACCCAGTCGGCGGCGCCCATGCGGCGCTTCCCCTGCGGCTGGACCTCGCCCAGGGCGACGGGGTGTGTGGCCGTCCCCACCAGGACTTCGTTCTTCCCCGGACGCAGTTCGCCGGGTGAGAGCTTCTCCGCGTCGGGCCTGAGGCGGACCGGCCCCAGCTTGACCCGCATGTCACGGAACGTCGTCCATGCACCCGGGGCGGGGGTGCAGGCGCGGATGAGGCGATCGATGTGCAGGGCGGGGCCGTTCCACTCGACGCGGGCGTCCTCGGGCGTCAGCTTGGCCGCGTGGGAGACGCCCTCGGTGGGCTGCGGCCGGGGCTCCAGGACGCCTTGCTCGATGCCGTTCATCGTGTCCAGCAGGAGGGCGGCGCCGGCGTCCGCCAACCGGCCCAGCAGGTCACCGGTGGTGTCATCGGGGCGGATCGGTTCGGTGAGGACGCCGTAGACGGGCCCCGTGTCCAGGTCCTCCTCGATCTGGAACGTGGCCGCGCCGGTCATGTCGTCGCCGTGCAGGATGGCGCGCTGGACGGGAGCGGCGCCGCGCCACGCGGGCAGCAGCGAGAAGTGCAGGTTCACCCAGCCGTGGCGCGGGACGTCCAGGGCCGCGCGGGGCAGCAGCGCCCCGTACGCGACGACCGGGCAGCAGTCGGGCGCGATCTCGCGGAGCCGGTCGAGGAACTCTGGATCGCGGGCCCTGGCGGGCTTGAGCACCTCGACGCCGGCCTCGGCGGCGAACGCACCCACCGGGCTGGCGCTCAGACGGCGCCCACGGCCCGAACGCCCGTCCGGACGGGTCACGACCGCGGCGACCTCGTGCGAGGACTCCAGAAGCGCTCTCAGCGACGGCAGCGCGGTCTCGGGGGTGCCCGCGAAGACGAGCCGCACCTAGATCGCCTTCCCGAAGGTCCGGTGCGGCGACTCCTTGACGACGGGGACCGGGTCGCCGAACCACTCGGCCGTCCTGATCGCCTTCATCGCGGCCTTGCGCTGCTCGGGGTCCATCCGGTCGATGAAGATGATGCCGTCGAGATGGTCGGTCTCGTGCTGGACGCAGCGGGCCAGCATGTGCGTGCCCTCAAGCGTGATGGGCTCCCCGTACATGTTGAACCCCTTCGCCACGGCGCGGACGGCCCGCGGCGTGGGGAACGCGAGGCCGGGCAGGGAGAGACAGCCCTCGTCGTCGGTCTCCTGCTCGTCCGACAGGTCCAGGGTCGGGTTGACCACGTGGCCCAGCCGGTCGTCGACGTAGTAGGTGAACACCCGCAGGCCGACGCCGAGCTGCGGCGCGGCGAGGCCCGCGCCGGGAGCGTCGATCATCGTGTCGGTGAGATCCTTGACGAGCTGCCGCAGCTCCTTGTCGAAGTCCTTCACCGGCTCCGCGGGCGTGCGCAGCACGGGATCGCCGAAAAGGCGGATGGGCTTGACGGCCAACGAAGGCTCCGTTTCCTACGAGATTCCCCGGGGGTTCCTGCGGTTCGTGCACGGCGGGATGCTCCGTCCGGCTCCGTCCAGTCTACGGAGGCCGACCGTGAACAGTTACCCGCTGAGCATTCACACGCCGCGGCCCGCTCCTTGATTGGCCGAACGCGCCTTGTAGGCGGCGGTGCGGGCCGCCTTGGCGGTCGCCTTGTCGGGGTGATGCGCGCCCAGGGCCTCCAGGACGTCGGCCACACCGGGATGGTCGGTGCGCCACAGCTCGTCGACCATCTTCTCCATCTCCGCTCCCGGCGGCAGGTCAAGGAGTGCCGCCTCGACCGCCTCCTCGGGTTCGGCGGTCTCCAGCATCCCTGCGACGGTGTCGACGAACACCCACAGGTACTCCTCGCGGGCCAGCTCCCGTCCCGATGGGTCGCCCGTGGCGTTCAGCCAAAGCGCGGCGTAGGGCGAGACAAGCGGATGCTCCTGCGCGGCGCGGACCACGGCTGCGGCCTCCGGGCCGACGCGGTGCAGGACGGCCGCCGCCAGGTTGCGCGCGCCCGGACCGCCGGTGCGCATGACGTCCAGGAGGTCGGCGGCGGCGTCCTTGGGGTCCTGGCCGGCCAGCCAGCCGCCGATCTCCTCGTCCGCGGCCTCGGGCCGGTACCAGGTGAGACCGGCGATGAGCTCGGAGGCCCTGGCGCCGGCCAGCTCACCGACGACCGGCGCGGTGAACCCGTCCGCGATCAGCAGTTCCCGAACGGCCCACACGCCCAGCGGTGTCAGCTCGCGCCCCTCACCGGACTTTCGGACGACGCCCCATTCCTCAAGGGCCGCCAGCTCAAGGGCGAACGCGTCCGACACGAGCGCCGGCATGCCGTCGGCGTCGGAGAGGTCGTACGCCTCCTCGACGTGGTCGAGCAACGCCCCGAGAAGGGTCTCGGGCTCCGTCGGCTCTTCCTGCTCGTACAGGTGGATGAGGACGCCGGTCATCTCGTTCTGGACGAGTTCCACCGCGTCCAGGCCGTCCGCGTAGTCGTGGCCGGGCACCGCAAGCGCGTCGAACATCGGCAGCCAGGCGCCGAGCAGGGTCGCGTCGTCGGTGGAACGGAGGCCGTCCAGGGCGGGGCCGGGGCCGGCCCTACCGTCAGCGGCCGTTATCACCTCGGCCTCTACGGCGGCCCACCAGAACCGCTCCAGCTCCCCCGAGTCCTCCATTTGGCCGTGGCTCCGCGGTGTCTCCAGGCCGAGCGCGGCACCGGCGGCCTCCGCGTCGGCCTCGGTGAGCGTGTCGTGCTCGGTGAGGTCACGCTCGCCCGTCCAGTCGGCCAGGGCGAGGGTGAGCCGGGTCAGGCTGGATCGGCGCGCGGCGTCGGCCAGCTCCGCCTCCGGGGCCAGCCGCACCGGCGGGACGACCATCTCTTCGACCTGACGCAGGTAGCCCTCGGTGCGGGCGTAGCGCTCGTGCTCGGGAAGCGCCTCGAAGTCGCTGATCCACGCCTCGACCGCCTCCTGGTCGTCCAAGGAGACGCCGTCGGCCTGCATCAGCCCGCCGATGACCTCCGCGGCGGCCTGCCGTTCCACGCTGTCCACCGAGGCGACGAGTTCCTCGAACTCGGGGCCGATCCGGTCGATCTCGGCCTCCAGGCCCGCGGCGGCGTCCGCGGTTACGGCCTTGGTGTCGCGCAGGTAAGCGGCGATCCGGCGGAGCACGTCCAGGATCGTGGGCACGTCCTCGCGCCCGGCGACCACGGACTCGGGGAACACCTTCAGCAGGAGTTCGCGCAGATGCTCCGGAGTCAGTGCGTCCGGGCCGGTCAGGCCCATCTCCTTCTGCGCGAGATCGAGCAGGATCCGAGCTCCCGGCTCGTCCAGCGCCTTGCCGTGTTCGTCCGCCCACCGCCGCAGGTCGCCCACGGTGGTCTCCACCCAGTTGTCGGCCACCCGAGAACCCTATTGGTCAGATCAACTCCAGGGGGTCGATCTGGACTCGTACGGTCTCCGTGGCCTTGCGCGCGCTGCGCACGCCCTGGGCCTCCTTCAGCGCGCGCGCCAAAGCGTGCCCTGCAACCCGGGGTACGCGGATCAGTGCGCGTTCCTTCTCCCGGGCACGTTCCTTCTCGGCATGGGCACCCGCCTGCGGGCCTGGAGCCTGCGGGACGGGAACGGGGCCGAGCACCTCCGCACCGTCGGGCAGGCGGGCATCGGCCAGAAGGTCCCGGATGGCCGCGGGCGTCCCGGTCAGGGAGGCCATCCGCGCCGCGGGCGGGAAACCGACCTCCCTGCGCTCGGCCAGCTCACGTTCCGCGTAGGTGACCGGGTCCCACCGGACGAGGGCCTGGACGGCGGGCAGCGTCCCTTCCGCGGCCACCACGACCGGGCCCTGCGGGCGCACGAGCGCCGCCGCGTTCATCCAGCGCCGCAGCGCCTCCTCCCCGGCGCGCAGATCCGGCCGCCCGAGCAGCACCCAGCCGTCCAGCAGCAGCGCGGCCCGGTAGCCGTCCTCCGCGGGCGGTTCCGCACCGGGTGTGGACACCACCAGAGCGCGTTCGGCGCCGACCCTTTCGAGGATCGCGTCGCGGCCGGAGGTGCGCACCGGCACGCCGGGGAACGCCCTGCCCAGCTCCTCCGCCGTGCGTTTGGCGCCCACCACCACGGCGCGCACCTGGAAGAAGCCGCATTCGGGGCAGTGCCAGTCGCCCGCGATGCGCCCGCACCACCGGCAGTGCGGGGCGGCATGGGACGACGGCAGTGACAACGGCCCCTGGCAGGCCGCGCACTGGGCCGGGGTACGGCAGCGCCCGCACGCGATGCCCGGCACGTATCCGCGCCGTGGGACCTGCACCAGGACGGGCCCGTCCTGCAGCGCCTGCCGCGCCGCTTCGAACGCGACGTTCGGCAGGCGCGCGGTACGGGCGGCGGCGTCCCGGGCGAGCTGGGCGTCCTCGCCGACATAGCGGACGCGGGGCATGGCCGTCCGTACGCGCTGCCGGTCCGCCGCGAGCGCGTGCGCCCAGCCGGTCTCGACGAGCTGGGTGGCGTCGGTGGTCCTCGTGTAACCGCCGATCAGCGCCGCGGCGCCCGTCCTGTGGGCGCGCAGGGCCAGGACCTCGCGCGGGTGCGGGTAAGGGGCGTGCGGCTCGGCGTGGACGTCGTCCCCGTCGTCCCACAGCACGACCAGGCCGAGATCGGCGACGGGGGCGAACATCGCGGCGCGCGTGCCCACCACCGCCCGCGCGGATCCGCGCAGAACGGCCAGCCACCTCCGGTAGCGCTCCGCGGGGCCGAGTTCCGCCGTCAGCGCGACGTGCAGGCCCTCCCCCAGCTCCACCTCCAGCGCGGCGTCCATCCGCGCCACATCGCGGCCGTCGGCCACGACGACCAGGGCGCCGCGTCCGCTCCGCAGGGCCACGGCCACAGCACGCGCTATGGCTGCCGTCCAGTCGGGCCCAGGCAGGGCCGTCCACACCGCCCGGGGCGCCCTGCCGTCGGCAAGAGCGCTCAGGAACGAGGCCCCCGCCGGGTAGTCACGCCATACGCCGATGTCCGCGTCTTCGCTGTCACCGGGTTCGTCGCTGTCACCGGAAGGTTCGGTCTCGTCGCCAGGCGCGGCCGCAGGTTCCGCCTCTGCACGGGCATGCCGCGGGGGGACGGCGAGCCGGAGCACGTCCGCGAACGTCCCCGCGTACCGGTCGGCCACCTCCCGCACCAGCGCCGCGACCTCCGGGGTGAGGACGGGCTCGGACGACGTGACCCGCTCCAGGTAGAGGAGCTTCCCGTCGTGACCGCTCTCGGCGACCCTCTCCAGCAGGAAACCGTCGACGAGCTGCCCCGCGAAACGCACCCGCACGCGGCAGCCGGGCACGGCCTTGGCGTCCAGCTCGGCCGGAACCAGGTAGTCGAAGGGCCGGTCCAGGTGCGGCAGGGACATGTCGACCGCGATCCGCGCGACGGGCAGCTCCTCGGCGGGCCGCCGCGCCCCCTTCTTCGCGGTCTTCCCCGGCTTGCCGCCCTTGGCGCCGCCGACCGGCTTGGAGGACTTGGGAGATTTGGAAGGCTGAGAAGGCTTGCCCGGCCCGTCCGCGGGGCGCTCCGGCAGATCGCCCAGCCCCGGGATGAGGTCCGTCCCCCCACCGTCCTTCGCCACGTCCCCGTCCTACCAGATCAGCCCGACAGCCGACCGCGCACGCTAGGGTTGATCCGTTCGAACGGGGACGAACGGGGTGCGCATCCGCCGCTCCATTGCCCGATGCCCCCGCGCCCTAGCCGCCCGACAAGCCCGTGCAGGCGATGACAACCAGGCGATGACAACACCGCATACCCAAGAGCGGGCGGACGCTCCTGCCCTGCAGAGTCCGCCACGCCGCCCCCGGTCCCCCGCGCCCTGGAGAAGGTGGGCGAACCCGCGTCACCCCGTAGTGGCGGCCACGTTCGCCTCGGCCGTCCTCCACCTGGTGTGGGCGCTGTACCTGGCGACGGAAGGCGGTGACCTCGCGGCGCAGGCCGCGTGGACCGACTTCGTCTGGAAGCACCCTGACGCCGCGTACAGCTTCGCCTGGTACGGCGGGATGCACCCGGTCTCCTACAGCGTCCTGTCCCCGCACCTCATGGCGCTGTTCGGCATCCGTACGGTCGCCGTGGTGACCGGCACGGTCTCGGCGGCACTCACCGCGCACCTCCTGAGGCGGTTCAAGGCGCCCGTGGCGCTCCCCGCCTCCCTCTGGGCCGCGTTCGCGCTGGCGTGCAACGCCGCGTCCGGCCGGACCACGTTCGGGCTGGGCCTCATGTTCGCGCTCCTGGCGACGATCGTGGCGTTCACCGGCCGCGGAACCCCCGCCCTGCGCGCGGTGGGGATGGCCGTCCTCAGCCTCCTCGCGTCGCTGGCGAGCCCGGTCGCGGGCCTTTTCCTGCTCGTGCTGGCCGCCGCGCTGTTCCTGACCGGACGCCGTCGCGCCGGGGTCTGCCTCGCCGTCGGCCTGCCGCTCGTCGTGGGCACGACGAGCCTGCTGTTCCCCTTCGACGGCATCCAGCCGATCTCGTTCACCGCCATCGTCCTGCCCGCCGTCACCGGCGTGATCGCCGTGCTGACGTGTGCGCCGAAGAGCTGGACCCTCGTCCGCGTCGGCGCCGCCGTGTACCTGGCCGGGATCGTGCTGACGTGGCTGATCCCGTCCCCGGTCGGCAGCAATGTCGAGCGGCTCTCGCTGATGTTCGGCGGGATGTTCCTGCTGTCGGCCGTCGCGCGCGCGCACGGCCGCCTGCGGATCGCCGTGCTGTCCCTGGCGTTCATCGTCACCGCGTCCTGGCAGGTCGTGAAGCCCGTCGACGACCTCATCCACACCGAACCCGCCGACGAGGCCGCCGCGCACGCCAGCGGCCTCGTCACCGAGCTGACGAACCTCGGCGCCGACAAGGGGCGCATCGAGGTCGTCCCGCTGCGCTCCCACTGGGAGGCGGCCGGAATGAGCCGCCACTTCACCCTGGCGCGCGGCTGGAACCGCCAGGTCGACGCCGAACGCCACGGGCTGTTCTACGAGGAGGGCGCGCTGACGTCCGACTCCTACCGCGACTGGCTGCACAAGTGGGCGGTGCAGTACGTCGTCCTGCCCGAGCAGGAGAACGACTGGGCGGCGCAGGAGGAGGCCGCGCTCGTCGCGGAGGGCCAGCCGTACCTGACGGAGATCTGGCACGACGAGCACTGGCGCCTGTACCGCGTCCTGCGCGCGACGCCCCTGGTCGACCGCCCGGCGTCCGTCCGCAAGCTCGACGCGGGCGAACTCGTCGTGGACATGCCGTCCAGCGGTTCCGTTCTGGTGCGCGCCTACTGGTCGCCCTGGCTGAGGGTGACGGGCGGGGACGCTTGCCTGGCGCGCGCGGGCGAGTTCGTCCGGCTGCAGGTGGACGAGCCCGGCCGCTACACCATCGGCGCCCGCTACGGCCTGCATGGCGGCGACCACTGCGCACCCTGACCGACCCCAGCCGGCAGCCACGCCACACTCAACGCCACACAAGACTCAACGCCGCACACACGACGAAGAGCCCCGCGAAACCGCGGGGCTCTTCTCGCTTGCGGGACCGTCGGCCGGGCCGTCCCGCTACAGGCCGGCGGCGGAGGCCAGGGCCTTGGCGCGGTCCGTCGACTCCCAGGAGAAGTCGGGCTCGCTGCGGCCGAAGTGGCCGTACGCGGCGGTCTGCTGGTAGATCGGGCGGAGCAGGTCCAGGTCGCGGACGATCGCGGCCGGGCGCAGGTCGAAGACCTCGAAGATCGCCTTCTCGATCTTCTCGGGGGCGACCCTCTCGGTGCCGAAGGTCTCCACGAACACCCCGACCGGGTGGGCCTTGCCGATCGCGTAGGCGACCTGCACCTCGGCGCGGTCGGCGAGCTGCGCGGCGACGATGTTCTTGGCGACCCAGCGCATCGCGTACGCGGCGGACCGGTCGACCTTGGACGGGTCCTTCCCGGAGAACGCGCCGCCGCCGTGCCGCGCCATGCCGCCGTAGGTGTCCACGATGATCTTGCGGCCGGTGAGCCCGGCGTCGCCCATCGGGCCGCCGATCTCGAAGCGGCCGGTCGGGTTGACCAGGAGCCGGTAGCCCTCGGTGTCGAGGTCGAACCCGGCGAGCACTGGGTCGACGACGTGCTCCTTGATGTCGGGGGCCAGCAGTTCCTTCAGGTCGATGTCGGGGGCGTGCTGGCTGGACACGACGACGGTGTCGAGGCGGACGCCGCGGTCGCCGTCGTACTCGATGGTGACCTGGGTCTTGCCGTCGGGACGCAGGTAGGGGACGTCCCCGCTCTTGCGGACGGCCGATAGCCGGTGCGCGAGCCGGTGCGCGAGCGTGATCGGCAGCGGCATCAGGTCGGGCGACTCGTTGGTGGCGTAGCCGAACATCAGCCCCTGGTCGCCGGCGCCCTGCCGGTCCAGTTCGTCGACGCCCTCGCCCTCGCGGGCCTCGTAGGCGGCGTCGACGCCCTGGGCGATGTCGGGCGACTGGGCGCCGATGGACACCGACACACCGCAGGAGTGGCCGTCGAAGCCCTTCTTCGACGAGTCGTAGCCGATCTCCAGGATCTTCTCGCGGATCACGCCCGGGATGTCCACGTAGGTCTCGGTGGTGACCTCACCGGCCACATGGACCTGACCGGTCGTGATCATCGTTTCGACGGCGACCCGGCTCTTCGGGTCGTCCTTGAGCATCGAGTCGAGGATCGCGTCGCTGATCTGGTCCGCGATCTTGTCCGGGTGTCCTTCGGTGACGGACTCGGAGGTGAACAGGCGGCGAGGCACGTACGTGAACTCCTTGCAGCGGCTGCTGACTGTCGTCGCAGGGACGGATGTCTTGTCGAGTTCGGCAGGGGACCCCGCCCCCGCCGGGTTTCCCACGGTCGTTTCGGAGTCTAGCGGGAACGTGGAACGGCACCACGATCACCGGGCGACGCCGGGCCTCCGCCGCCTCGGCCGGGAACGGCCGCCGGGCCGGGCGCCGCGGCCGGCATCAGTCGGCCGGCGGGGGGACGAGGCGGGCGGCGACCTGGTCCCAGACGACCTCGGCGAGCGCCTCCTTGGCGCCGCGCGGCACCTCGGTCTGCGAGCCGTCCGCGCCGAGGATCACCGCGGCGTTGTCCGGGCGCCCGAAGGTGAGGCCCTCCCCGACCTGGTTGACGACGAGCAGGTCGCAGCGCTTGCGGGCGAGCTTGGCGCGGCCGTTCTCCAGGACGTCGTCGGTCTCGGCCGCGAAGCCGACGATCACCTGCCCGGGGCGGCGCCTCTCGCCGAGCTCGGCGAGGATGTCGGGGTTCTTGGCCAGCCGGATCGGCTCCGGCTCGCTCCCCTCGGACTTCTTGATCTTGGAGCCCTGGTAGCCGGCCGGCCGGAAGTCGGCGACGGCCGCGGCCATGACGACCGCGTCGGCGGCGCCGGCGGCCTTCAGGACGGCCTCGCGCATGTCCGCGGCCGACACGACGGGCACGATGCCGGCCCCGGCCGGGTCGGGCAGGGCGACGTTGGCGGAGACGAGCGTGACCCGGGCGCCGCGGGCCACGGCCGTGCGGGCGAGCGCGTAGCCCTGCAGCCCGGACGAGCGGTTCCCGAGGAAGCGGACGGGGTCGAGGGCTTCGCGGGTGCCGCCGGCCGAGACGACCACGTGCCGCCCGGCGAGGTCGCGGCCGTCCGCGCCGCGGGCCAGGACGTGCCGGGCGACCTCGAACAGCTCGGCCGGCTCGGGCAGCCGCCCGGGGCCGGTGTCCTTGCCGGTGAGGCGCCCGGAGGCCGGGTCGACGACGACGGCGCCGCGGTCCCGCAGCGTCGCCACGTTCGCCTGCGTCGCGGGATGCTCCCACATCTCGGTGTGCATCGCGGGGGCGAAGACGACGGGGCAGCGGGCGGTGAGCAGGGTGTTGGTGAGCAGGTCGTCCGCCAGGCCGCCGGCGGCCCGGGCGAGCAGGTCGGCGGTGGCGGGGGCGACGAAGACCAGGTCGGCGTGCTGCCCGAGCCTGACGTGCGGGACGTCGGCGACGCCGTCCCACACCGCCGTCGAGACCGGGTTCCCCGACAGGGCCGCCCACGTGGGCTCGCCGACGAAGCGGAGCGCGTCCTCGGTCGGGACGACGGTGACGTCGTGGCCCGACTCGGTGAGCCGCCGGAGCAGTTCGCACACCTTGTACGCGGCGATGCCGGCGCTCACTCCGAGCACGACGCGCGGCTTGGGGGAGGTCATGCCGCCCACTGTGCCATCAGGCAGCGGGCGGTCTCCCGCCGGGGTCGCCCCCGGGCGGGGCGCTCTCAGCCCTCGATGGGCTCGGCGTTCAGGAGGCCCTCGCGCGTCTCGCGGAGCGCGATCGACAGCGGCTTCTCCTGGACCTGCGTCTCGACGAGCGGGCCGACGTACTCCAGCAGGCCCTCGCCCAGCTGGGCGTAGTAGGCGTTGATCTGCCGGGCGCGCTTGGCCGCGATGCTCACGAGGCCGTACTTGGTGTCGACGACTTCGAGGAGCTCGTCGATCGACGGGTTGGTGATGCCCTCATTGCTGGCTGCCACTCGGTGGCCTTCCCTAGGTCTCGCTTCGGCGTTCGTTCATCGTCCGCCGGACACGGCGGACGCCACACTAGTGGACAGCCATCAAGGCTAGCAGCTCATCGCACACGTCCCGGACGGACGTGTTGACGAGCGTGACGTCGAACTCCTTCTCGGCGGCGAGTTCCACGCGGGCCGTCGCGAGGCGGCGCTCGACGACCTCGGGGGGCTCGGTGCCGCGGCCGGTCAGCCGGCGGACGAGTTCCTCCCAGCTGGGCGGCGCGAGGAACACCAGCAGCGCCTCGGGCATGGTGCGGCGCACCTGCCGGGCGCCCTGGAGGTCGATCTCCAGGAGGACCGGTTCGCCGCGGTCCAGGCGCTCCTCGACGGGCCGCCGCGGGGTCCCGTAGCGGTTGCCCGCGAACTCGGCCCACTCGAGGAGCTCCCCCTCGTCGACGAGCCGGTCGAAACCGGCGTCGTCGACGAAGAAGTACTGCACACCGTGGGTCTCACCCGGCCGGGGCGGCCGGGTGGTCACCGAGACCGACAGCCACACCCGGGGGTGCGCTCGCCGGATCTCGGCGACGACCGTGCTCTTGCCGACGCCCGACGGCCCGGACAGGACCGTCAGGCGCCGTGAGAGCGGGCCATGCGTTTCGGAGCCGTCCGGCACTGCGTCGAACATTCTCAGCCGGCCCGTCCGGGGACGTGCGCCCCGCGAGGGGCGGCCGGCGATGGGAGGCGTTCGGCGCGTGCGCCGGAGCCGGGCGGGATGGTGCCGGTCTCGGGTCGCCCCGAGCCGGCCGCTGCGGCCTGGCCGCAGCGCCCGCCCGTGAGTCGCGCGTCAGCGGTTCGCACTTCCGCCGAACTCACGCTCCAGGGATGCGCGCTGGTTGGCGCCGAGGCCCCGCACACGGCGGGACTCGGCGATGCCCAGGCGCTCCATGATCTGCTTCGCACGGACCTTGCCCACACCGGGCAGTGATTCGAGGAGCGCCGACACCTTCATCTTTCCGATGACGTCGTCGGACTGACCCTCTTTGAGAACCTCGGCGAGCGAGGTTCCCCCGTGCTTGAGCCGATTCTTAACCTCGGCCCGCTCCTTGCGTGCCTTGGCAGCCTTCTCCAAGGCTGCGGCGCGCTGTTCGGGGGTTAGGGGCGGAAGAGCCACGCCGGGTCACCTCAGGTTTCCACTCGACGGAGTCGGACGGGTTGGGAAACTAGCGAGTTCACCGCCCATTAGGCAACGTGAAGTGCCGTTTAGCCCGCCACAAATTCATGAAAATCACTCCTTGGAGTGTCCTGAATACAGAGTGTACCCAATCGGGACCCCTCGGGTGCCCATCCCGGCGCCTTGCTGGGACTTTCGCATGATCGTGAAAATCCCCCCTTTCTGACCCCATATGCGGCACCCGGTACCGGTTTGCGGGCGGGGTCCGCACCCCCGCCGCGCCCCGGCCGGCGCTCCCGCGGAACGCCCGCGGGCCCCGCGGGCGGCCGCCTGTGAGGTCTCCCACAAATGATCCCGACCGAGTGACGCTCGTCACGCCGCGCCGTTCCGCACGTCGCGCCGCGAGGGTTACTGCCATCCTCGACAACACGCCGACCGCCAAGATCGCGCACCTCCCGGAGGGCACCGCCACCGCTCCAGCTCCCCCGCCCGCCGCCAGGGCATCGCACATGGACGCGGAACCGCCGACGGTCCGCCGGGGACGCTCCCCGGCGGGAATCGTCGCCCCGCGTGAACGAGTTCGTCGTTCGGTACGTATCGCAATGCGGCGGAGTCCGTCTCCGTAATCGCATGCGGCTAAAACCACAAAGTGCGATACCGCACACCCTGAAACCCCTTAGCAATACCTGCTCAGAAAGCAGAACCCGTCACTTGTTCACCGGGGAGGCTCTCCGGATGCGCGGCCCGCTCCCGCGGGCGGCCGGGCCTGCGCACCCGGGTCCCGGCGCCGGGGGCGGCACGGTCCGCACCGCCGGCCCGCTCGCTCACGGTGCGCCGGCGGACGTCCTGCGGAGGGCGGCGGCTATCGCGGCCGCGGCGGCTCCCGGGTCGGGTGCGGCGGTGATGGGACGGCCGATGACCAGGAGGTCCGCCCCGGCGGCGAGGGCGTCCTCCGGGGTGGCCACGCGGGCCTGGTCCTGGTTGGCGGAGCCCTCGGGGCGGACGCCCGGGGTGATGAGCGTGATGCCGGGGCCGACCTCCGCGCGGACGGCCGCGGCCTCCTGCGGGGAGCAGACGAGCGCCTGGGCGCCCGCCGCCACGGCGAGGACGGCCAGCCGGCGCACGGCGTCCGGGGCGGGACCGGCGAGGCCGAGGGCGGTGAGGTCGGCCTCGCCGAGGGACGTCAGCACGGTCACCGCGGCGATCTCCGTGGCGGGGGCCGCGTCGACGGCCGCGCGGATCATCGCGGGCCCGCCGGCGGCGTGCACGGTCAGGTAGGACGGCTTGAGGCGGGCGACGGCGCGGGCGGCGCCCCGGACGGTCGCGGGGATGTCGTGCAGCTTGAGGTCCAGGAAGACCTGGACGCGGCTGGCGCCCCGGACGCTGGCGACGACGTCCGGCCCGTAGCGCAGGTAGAGCTCCAGGCCCACCTTGACGGTGGAGACGTGCGGCGTGACCAGGGTGGCCCAGCGGGCGGCCGTCTCCAGGTCGGGCGCGTCCAGGGCGACGGCGATGGGGGCGGTCACAGCTTCTCCTTCTCGGGCTCTTGCGGGCGCACCTGGGGCGGGACGTACCCGGCCGGCTTGTGCGCGAGGCCGACCGCGTCGGCGAGGCGCCCGATGCGGCGGGCGGCGATGGCGTCCTCCAACTCGCGCAGGACCCGGGGCCCGGCGGAGGGGTCGTGGAAGACCGCGGTGCCGACGGCGACGGCGGAGGCTCCGGCGAGGATGAACTCCAGTGCGTCGAGGCCGGTGGCGATGCCGCCGACGCCGATGATGGGCGTGGTCGGCAGCGCGGCGTGCACCTGGTAGACGCAGCGGATCGCGATCGGGCGGACGGCCGGTCCGGACAGGCCGCCCGACACGCCGGTGAGGGCGGGCCGCAGCGTCTTCGGGTCGATCGCCATGCCCTCCAGGGTGTTGATGAGGGTGAGGCCGTCGGCGCCCGCGTCGACGCAGGCCAGGGCTATGGTGACGATGTCGGTGACGTCGGGGGCGAGCTTCGCGAAGACGGGCACGCCGGGCCGGGCGTGGTCGCGGACGGCCCGGACGACGGACGCGGCGGCGGCCGGGTGCCAGGCGAACACGCGGCCGCGGTCCTCGGCGTTCGGGCAGGCGACGTTGACCTCGATGGCGGCGACGCCCGGGACGTTGCGGAGGCGGCGCCCGAGGTCGGCGTACTCCTCGACGCTGTTGCCGGCGACGGAGACGACCGTGCGGACGTCCTGCTCCATGAGCCAGGGAAGGTCACGTTCCAGGAACGTCTCGATTCCGGGCCCGGGGAGGCCCATCGCGGTGAGGAGGCCGCTGGGCGTTTCGGTGACCCGGGGTGTGGGACGTCCCGCGCGCGCTTGGGACATCACAGACGGGGTGACGAAGGCGCCCAGGCGGGTGAGGTCGAAGAACTGGGCGAGCTCCCGTCCCGTCCCACCGCACCCTGAGGCCGTCATGACGGGGTTGGGCAGCTCCAGGGGCCCGAGTGAGGTCCTGACCCGGTCGCTCATCGAGGACCCCTTTCGGAGACGCTCAGGACGCGCGGCGCGCCGAGCGCGTCGAACGGGATGGTTCCGAGGTCGCCCCACCGGACGCGGTCGCCGCGCAGGACGGGCCCGTCCGCGCAGGCGCGGACCATGCGGGTCACGCCGTCGTCGCCGTGCACGGGCAGCATGCACGTCATGCAGACGCCGATGCCGCAGGCGCCCGTCCGCTGGAGGAACTCCTCGACCGACACCTGGGAGGGCAGGCCGAAGTCGCCGGCGACCTGCGTGACCGAGCGCAGCAGCTCGGTGGGGCCGCAGCCGTAGACGACGTCGGCGCCGGTCTCCTCGATGACGCGCGGCAGGACGTCGCGGACGGTGCCGGTCTCCCCCATCGACCCGTCCTCGGTGGCGACGGTGGAGCTGTCGCCGATGCGCTGCGCCATGCGGGAACCGAACACCTGCCGGGCGGACGGCCCGCCGAGCACGAAATGCACCTGGCAGCCGCGGCGCAGCAGCGCGTCGGCGAGGGCGAACACGGCGGCGGCGCCGGGCCCGCCGCCGACGAGCAGGCAGCTCACCGGGTCGCGGGGCAGCCGGAACGGGCGCCCGAGCGGCCCGACGATGTCGACCTGGTCGCGGGAGCGGCGCCCGGCGAGCCAGGCGGTGCCGGGCTCGGTGTCGGCGAACACCAGCTCGACGGTGCCGCCGTAGTCGGACTTGACCTCGTGCACCCCGAAGCAGCGGCGGATCAGCCGGGACGTGTGCTCGCCGCCGACGGCGAGGGCCAGGAACTGGCCCGGCCGGAACCGCTCGGCGATGGCCGGGGCCACCAGCGTCAGCGCGTGGTAGTCCTGCACCTGGCGGACCGTCAGAACCGTCCCCGACGTCTGCACCGGTGTGTCGGACACCCGTCTCCCTCTCCTCGTCGCGTGGGCCGGCCGGCGGGGCGCGGCACGTCCCGCCCGGCCCCGCCCGCGCCGGCTCCTGTCACCCGGACGCCATTACCCGGACGCCATACTGCCGTCACCGTCCGGGGCCGGCCCGCCGACGCGCCCACGGGACCCGCCGAGCCGCTCGGCGTGCTCCTGGAGGGAGCGGACGCCGACCTGGCCTCCGGCGACGGCCTCGATGCCCTGCACCGCCGCCGCGAGCCCCTGCACGGTCGTCACGCACGGTACGCCCCGCAGCACCGCCGCGGTGCGGATCTCGTAACCGTCGAGCCGCGGCCCGGACTGGCCGGGGCTGCCGAAGGGAGTGTTGACGATGAGGTCGACCTCGCCGTCCAGGACGCGCCGCACGATCGTGGGCTCGCCGGACGGTCCCGGACCCTCGCTGTGCTTGCGCACGATCTTGGCACGCACGCCGTTGCGGCGCAGGACCCCGGCGGTCCCCTCCGTGGCAAGAATCTCAAAGCCCAGGTCAGCGAGTCGCTTGACGGGGAACACCATGTGCCGTTTGTCGCGGTTCGCCACCGACACGAAGGCGCGGCCCTTGGTCGGCAGCGAGCCGTAGGCGGCCTGCTGCGACTTGGCGAAGGCGGTGCCGAACACCTCGTCGATGCCCATGACCTCGCCGGTCGACCGCATCTCGGGACCGAGGACGGTGTCGACGCCCTGGCCGCGCTCGTTGCGGAACCGGTCGAACGGCAGCACGGCCTCCTTCACCGCGATCGGCGCGTCCAGCGGCAGGGACCCGCCGTCGCCCGTCTCCGGGAGCATCCCCTCGGCGCGCAGCCCCGCGATGGACTCGCCCATCATGACGCGGGCCGCGGCCTTGGCGAGCGGCACGGCCGTCGCCTTGGACACGAAGGGGACGGTGCGGGACGCGCGCGGGTTGGCCTCCAGGACGTACAGGACGCCCGCGGACAGCGCGTACTGCACGTTCATGAGCCCGCGCACACCGATGCCGCGTGCGAGCGCCTCCGTCGACTCCCGGATGCGGCGGATGTCGTCGTGCCCGAGCGTGATGGGCGGCAACGCGCAGGCCGAGTCGCCGGAGTGGATGCCGGCCTCCTCGATGTGCTCCATGACACCGCCGAGGTAGAGCTCCTCGCCGTCGAACAGGGCGTCCACGTCGATCTCGATGGCCTCGTCCAAAAAGCGGTCGACCAGGACGGGGTGTTCGGGGCTCGCTTCGGTGGCGCGGGCCATGTACGACTCAAGCGTGGCGTCGTCGTACACGATCTCCATGCCGCGCCCACCGAGGACGTACGAGGGACGCACGAGAACGGGGTAACCGATCTCGCCGGCGATTTCGAGGGCCTCCCGGTAGGACGTGGCCGTGCCGTGCTTGGGCGCGAGCAGCCCCGCCCCGTGCAGGACGCGCCCGAACGCGCCGCGCTCTTCCGCGAGGTGGATGCTCTCGGGCGAGGTGCCCACGATGGGGACACCGGCGTCCTTGAGCTTCTGGGCGAGCCCCAGGGGCGTCTGCCCGCCGAGCTGGACGATGACGCCCGCGACCTCACCGGTCTGCTGTTCGGCGTAGACGACCTCTAGGACGTCCTCCAGGGTGAGGGGCTCGAAGTAGAGCCGGTCGGAGGTGTCGTAGTCGGTGGAGACCGTCTCGGGGTTGCAGTTGACCATCACGGTCTCGTAGCCCGCCTCGGCCAGCGTGAACGACGCGTGCACGCACGAGTAGTCGAACTCGACGCCCTGGCCGATGCGGTTGGGGCCGCTGCCGAGGATGAGCACCTTGGGCTTGGAGCCCGGCGGCACTTCGGTCTCCTCGTCGTAGGCCGAGTAGAGGTAGGGGGTCTGGGCCTCGAACTCGGCCGCGCAGGTGTCCACGGTGAGGTAGACGGGGCGGACGCCCAGGGCGTGGCGCAGTTCCCGGACGACGTCCTCGGAGAGGTTCCGCAGCTCGCCGATCTGCGCGTCGGAGAACCCGTGCCGCTTGGCGCGGATCAGCTTCTCCCTGGTGAGCGCGTCGTCGGCGGTGCGGATCTCCTCGGCGATCTCGTTGACGGCCGCGATCTGGTCGAGGAACCAGGGGTCGATGCCGGTCGCCTCGTAGAGGTCCTCGACGCTCGCGCCCGCCCAGAGCGCGCGCTGGACGTCCTTGAGGCGTCCGTCATGGGGGCGCCGGGCGGACTCGACCAGCGCGGCGGCGTCGGGCTCGCCCGCCCAGCTGAACGACGAGCCCTTCTGTTCGAGGGACCGCAGTGCCTTCTGCAGGGCCTCGGTGAAGCAGCGCCCGATGGCCATGGCCTCGCCCACGGACTTCATGTGCGTGGTGAGGGTGCCGTCCGCGCCGGGGAACTTCTCGAACGCGAACCGGGGCACCTTGACCACGACGTAGTCGAGCGTGGGCTCGAACGACGCCGGCGTCTCCCGGGTGATGTCGTTCGGGATCTCGTCCAGCGTGTAGCCGATCGCCAGCTTCGCCGCGATCTTGGCGATCGGGAAGCCGGTGGCCTTGGACGCCAGCGCCGACGACCGCGACACCCGCGGGTTCATCTCGATGACGATCATCCGGCCGGTGCCGGGGTGCACGGCGAACTGGATGTTGCAGCCGCCGGTGTCGACGCCGACCTCGCGGATCACCGCGATCGCGACGTCCCGCATGTTCTGGTACTCGCGGTCGGTCAGCGTCAGCGCGGGCGCGACCGTGATCGAGTCGCCGGTGTGCACGCCCATCGGGTCGAGGTTCTCGATCGAGCACACGATCACCACGTTGTCGTGGCGGTCGCGCATGACCTCCAGCTCGTACTCCTTCCAGCCGAGGATCGACTCCTCCAGGAGCACCTCGGTGGTCGGGGACGCGTCGAGGCCGGTGCCGGCGATGCGGCGCAGGTCGTCCTCGTCGTGCGCGAACCCCGATCCGGCGCCGCCCATCGTGAACGAGGGCCGCACGACGAGCGGGTACCCCAGCTCGCCGGCCGCGGCGAGGCAGTCGTCCATCGAGTGGCAGATCCGCGACCGGGCGGACTCGGCGTTCAGGCCCCGCTCCCGCGCGACCTTGGCGACGACGTCCTTGAACTTCTCCCGGTTCTCCCCCGCCTGGATCGCCGCCACGTCGGCGCCGATCAGCTCGACCCCGTACTTGGCGAGGACGCCGCCCTCGTACAGCGCGATCGCGGTGTTCAGGGCCGTCTGGCCGCCGAGCGTGGGCAGCAGCGCGTCCGGGCGCTCCTTCGCGATGATCTTCTCGACGACCTCGGGGGTGATCGGCTCGACGTAGGTCGCGTCGGCGAACTCGGGGTCGGTCATGATCGTGGCCGGGTTGCTGTTGACCAGCGTCACCCGCAGGCCCTCGGCCTTGAGCACCCGGCACGCCTGGGTGCCGGAGTAGTCGAACTCGCACGCCTGGCCGATGACGATCGGCCCGGAGCCGATGACCAGGACGGACTTCAGGTCGTCCCTGCGCGGCATTACTTCGACCCTCCCATCAGCTCGCAGAAACGGTCGAAGAGGCCGGAGGCGTCGTGCGGGCCGGCCGCCGCCTCCGGGTGGTACTGCACGCTGAACGCCGGACGCTCCAGAAGTCTCAGCCCCTCCACACAGCCGTCGTTGAGGTTGACGTGGGTCACCTCGGCGGGGCCGTAGGGGGTGTCGAACGGGCCGTCCTTGGGGGCGTCCACCGCGAAGCCGTGGTTGTGGGCGGAGATGTGGACCCTGCCGGTGGCGCGGTCCTGGACGGGCTGGTTGACGCCCCGGTGACCGAACCGCAGCTTGTACGTCCCCAGCCCGAGCGCACGGCCGAATATCTGGTTGCCGAAGCAGATGCCGAAGAACGGGGTTCCGGCGTCCAGGACGCCTTTCAGCGCGTCCACGGCGTAGTGGGCGGCGGCGGGGTCGCCAGGACCGTTGGAGAAGAACACGCCGTCCGGTTCGAGGGCGAGGATCTCCTCGGTGGTGCTGGCCGCCGGGAGGATGTGCACCTCGCAGCCGCGGACGGCCAGTTGGTGCGGCGTCATGGCCTTGATGCCCAGGTCGACCGCCGCGACCGTGAAGCGCTTCTGGCCCTGGGCGGGTACGACGTACGGTTCGGTGGTCGACACGTCCCGCGCGAGGTCGGCGCCCTCCATCGAGGGGCTCTGCCGCACCCGCTCCAGCAGCGCCTCCACGCCCCGCTCGGCCGCCGTCCCGCTGAAGACGCCCGCGCGCATCGCGCCCCTGTCACGCAGATGCCGCGTCAGGGCCCGGGTGCCGGGGATGGCGATGCCCACCACGCCCTGCTCCCGCAGCGCGGACCCCAGGGACCCGGTGGCGCGCCAGTTGGACGCCACGCGGGCGGGCTCACGCACGACGTAGCCCGCGACCTGGATCCGTCCTGACTCGGGGTCCTCGCCGTTGATTCCGGTGTTGCCTATGTGGGGGGACGTCATGGCCACGATCTGGCGCGCGTACGACGGGTCGGTGAGCGTCTCCTGGTAACCGGTCATCCCGGTGTTGAAGACCATCTCGCCGAAGGTCTCGCCCTCGGCGCCGTACGCCGCCCCGTGGAACACCCTGCCGTCTTCCAGAACCAGCAGAGCAGGGGTCATTGGAGCTTCCCTTCCAGGACGGTCGGCTTTCCGCGCAGGAACGTGGCGACGACCCGTCCCGGCAGTTCCAGCCCCGCGAACGGGGTGTTGCGGCTCTTGGACGTCATGGCCGACGGGTCGACGGTGCCGCGGGGCGACGGGTCGTACAGCGTGATGTTGGCGGGCGAACCCGTCTCCAGCGGGCGGCCCTGCCCGGACAGGCGGCCGATGCGGGCGGGCGCGGCGGACATGCGGTCGGCGACCCCGGCCCAGTCGAGCAGCCCGGTCTCGACCATGGCCTCCTGGACGACCGGCAGCGCCGTCTCCAGGCCGATCATGCCCATCGCCGCCACCGCCCACTCGGTCTCCTTGGCCTCGACGGGATGCGGGGCGTGGTCGGTGGCCACGCAGTCGATCGTCCCGTCCGCGAGGGCGTGCCGCAGGGCGGTGACGTCGTCGGCGGTGCGCAGCGGCGGGTTCACCTTGAAGATCGGGTCGTAGGTTCCGGCGCGGGCGTCGTTCAGCAGCAGGTGGTGCGGGGTGACCTCGGCGGTCACCGGGCAGCCCTTGCTCTTGGCCCAGCGGAGGATCTCCACCGAGCCCGCCGTGGACACGTGGCACACGTGCAGCCGCGATCCGACGTGCTGGGCGAGGAGCACGTCCCGGGCGATGATCGCCTCCTCGGCGACCGCGGGCCAGCCGCGCAGCCCGAGCGCGGCGGACATCTCGCCCTCGTTCAGCTGCGCGCCCTCGGTGAGGCGCGGCTCCTGCGCGTGCTGGGCGACGACGCCGCCGAACGCCTTCACGTACTCCAGGGCCCTGCGCATGATGACCGCGTCGGACACGCAGTGCCCGTCGTCGGAGAACACCCGGACCCGGGCGGCGGAGTCGGCCATCGCGCCCAGCTCCGCGAGCTGCTCGCCGGCGATGCCCCGCGTGACCGCCCCCACGGGATGGACGTCGCAGTACCCGGCCTCGCGCCCCAGGCGCCACACCTGCTCCACCACGCCCGCGGTGTCGGCGACGGGCTCGGTGTTGGCCATCGCGTGGACGGCGGTGTACCCGCCCACCGCGGCGGCCTTCGTCCCGGACTCGACGGTCTCGGCGTCCTCGCGGCCCGGCTCGCGCAGGTGCGTGTGCAGGTCCACGAGACCGGGCAGCGCGACGAGCCCCTCGGCGTCGACGACCTGCGCCCCGGCGGCGTCCAGCCCGGACCCCACCTCCGCGATCACACCGTCGCGCACCAGGATGTCGGCGATTTCCCCGCCGAGCACCCGAACTCCTTTGATCACGTACGTCACAGTGTTCCCCCGCTCGCCTCCGGGCGCTCTTCGGCGCCGCCTTCCCTCGTCGCTCGTCCCTCGCTCCTCAGCCCAGGCGGCGCCGCGCCCTCCGGCTCGCTCACTGGGTGACCTCCTGGCCGATGGCGGGCTCGGAGCCGCCGAGCAGTAGGTAGAGGACGGCCATGCGGGCGCTGACGCCGTTGGCGACCTGGTCGACGATGGTGGAGCGGACCGAGTCGGCGACCTCGGCGGCGATCTCGACGCCGCGGTTCATCGGCCCGGGGTGCATGACGATGGCGTGGTCGGGCAGCTGGGCCATGCGCTCGGTGGTCAGCCCGTAGCGGCGGCTGTACTCCCGGACGGTCGGGAAGTAGGCGGCGTTCATCCGCTCCTGCTGGACGCGCAGCATCATGATGACGTCGCTCTTGGCGAGGACGCCGTCCAGGTCGTAGGAGACCGAGCACGGCCAGGTGTCGATCGCGACCGGCAGCAGCGTCGGCGGCGCCACCACGGTGACGTCGGCGCCGAGGGTGTCGAGCAGCAGGACGTTGGATCGTGCCACGCGGCTGTGCAGGACGTCGCCGACGATCGTGACCCTGCGGCCGTCCAGCTCACCGAGGCGGCGGCGCATCGTGAACGCGTCCAGCAGGGCCTGCGTCGGGTGCTCGTGCGTCCCGTCGCCGGCGTTGATCACGCTGCCCCGCACCCAGCCCGCCAGCCGGTGCGGCGCCCCGGAGGCGCCGTGCCGGATGACGACGCCGTCCGCGCCCATCGCCTCCAGGGTGAGGGCGGTGTCCTTCAGGCTCTCGCCCTTGGACACACTCGACCCCTTCGCGGAGAAGTTGATGACGTCCGCCGACAGCCGCTTGGCGGCCGCCTCGAAGGAGATGCGGGTGCGGGTGGAGTCCTCGAAGAAGAGGTTGACGACCGTCCGGCCCCGCAGCGTCGGGAGCTTCTTGATCGAGCGGCCGGCGATCTGGGCGAGCTCCTCGGCGGTGTCGAGGACGAGCAGCGCGTCGTCGCGGCTCAGGTCGGCGGCGGAGATCAGATGGCGGTTCATTCGGCGCCCTCCGCGGTGCGGGGCGGGACGGGCCCCAGCAGGACCGCGTCGTGCCCGTCGTTCTCGTCCAGCAGGACCTTCACGGTCTCGCGCATCGAGGTGGGCAGGTTCTTGCCCACGTAGTCGGCGCGGATCGGCAGCTCCCGGTGCCCGCGGTCGACCAGCACGGCCAGCTGGACCGCGCGGGGCCGCCCGAGGTCGTTGAGGGCGTCCAGCGCGGCGCGCACCGTGCGGCCGGAGAACAGCACGTCGTCGACCAGGACGACGACCCGGTCGTCGATCCCGTCGGAGGGCAGGTCGGTGCGGCCCAGGGCGCGGGCGGGCCGCATCCGCAGGTCGTCCCGGTACATCGTCACGTCGAGCGAGCCCCAGGGCACCGGGCGTCCCTCGACCTCGCGCAGCGCGCCCGCCAGCCGCTCGGCCAGTGTCACGCCGCGGGTCTGGATGCCGAGCAGCAGGACGTCGTGACCGCCCTTGGTGCGCTCGAGGATCTCGTGTGCGATCCGGGTCAGCGCGCGTCTGATGTCCGGCCCCTCCAGCACGGCCTTTTGCCGAGGGTCACCGTCCGCCACACGCGCCCCGGCAGGCCGTTCCGGCCTGGAGGCAGCATTCACCACCGGAACCTCCTTTCCCGCCTCACTGGACGGGCCTTAAAGGACGTCTTGTCGTCCACACGGTAGCAGCAGGCCCGGACCGGCCCGGCACCCGGACCGCTCCACGTCTTCGCAGGTGAGAGGGGTCACATTGGATGCGCCGCCAGACGGTCGGCCGGTCCCGCGTCCGGCCGGTCCCGCCCGTGCCCGCGCGGCTTGCGGACGATCCGGACCGTCCGCATCTTCTGCGGCGGATTCGCCCGCTTTTTTCCAATCAGCTTGACCTAGGGCCTTCTCCGTTTTACCGTCACTGTCCGTAACCATCCCTGGGGACAGGCTCCTGTGACGCGAAAGCGCACCAAATCTGTCCCCCTCCGGCAACCGCCGGGGTCCGACGACGACGAAAGTGAGCCTGGGGGCCGCACAATGCCGTCTGAATACGCTAAGGCTCTCGGCGCGCGCCTGCGCGCCATCCGCACCCAGCAGGGCCTGTCCCTGCACGGTGTGGAGGAGAAGTCACGCGGCCGCTGGAAGGCCGTCGTCGTGGGTTCGTACGAGCGGGGCGACCGCGCCGTCACCGTTCAGAAGCTGGCCGAGCTCGCCGATTTCTACGGCGTGCCGGTATCCGAGTTGCTGCCCGGCGGAGCCGCGCCGAGCCCGCTCGGGCCTACACCCAAGCTCGTGATCGATCTAGAGCGGTTGCAGCAGCTTCCGAAGGACAAGGCCGGTCCTCTCGCCCGATACGCCGCGACGATCCAGAGCCAGCGGGGCGACTACAACGGAAAGGTCCTGTCCATCCGCCAGGAAGACCTGCGTTCACTCGCGGTCATCTATGACAAGTCACCGACGGAGCTGACCGAAGAGCTCATCGGCTGGGGCGTCCTCGACCCGGAGGCGCGCCGCGCCGTCGAGTCGTTCTGACGAACCCCTCTCAGTGCGGACGGGGCCCGGCACCGCGCCGGGCCCCGTCCCGTGTCCCAGGGGTGTCAGCGCCGCCTGCCCGCCGCCGACGGCGCCCCCGGCATGGGCACCGGTTCGAGGGCCCGCACGCCGCCCCCTCGGTGGCGTCCCCGGCGCGGGATGAGGAGGGCCAGCGGAATGACCACGACCATGACGGCGGCGCTCATCGCGAAGCCCGCGGTGTAGCCGCCCTCACCGGGGACCATGACGAGGATGACCGCGCTGATCTGCGGCCCGAGGGAGGCGCCGACCGTCCGGATGAGGGTGTTGACGCCGGTGGCCACGCCCGTCTCGCTCGCGGGGACGGCGGCGACGACGAGGTTCGCGACGGCGGCGTAGGCGAAGCCCAGGCCGATGCCGCGGACCACACTGCCGGCGTAGAGCTGCCATATGGTGTCGTGCTGGAACGCCACGTAGGCGTAGCCGGCGCCCGTCATCAGGGCGCCCGCGAACAGGACCATGCGGGACCCGATCCGCCGGTCCAGCAGGCCGGCCGTCAGCCCGGCGACCGTCATGCCGATGCTCGCGGGCAGCTGCAGGAGCGCCGCCTGGGTCGCCGTCCCGCCGAAACCGTGGCCGGTGTCCTCCGGGAGCTGGACGAGCAGCGGGAACAGGAGCCCTCCCGCCATCAGCGAGTAGCCCGCCAGCAGGGACGCCGCGTTCGCCGTCCAGACGCCGCGTATCCGCATCAGCCTCAGGTCGATCAGCGGTTCGCGGACGCGGCCCTCCACCCGCAGCCAGGCGCCGGCGGTCACCAGCGACAGGGCGAGCAGGCCGAGGACGCCCGGGGACGTCCAGCCCCAGTCCGTGCCCTGGCCGACGGCCGTCAGCGCGGCCACCAGCCAGGCCGCGAACAGGACGGCGCCCCACCAGTCGACGCGGGCGCTCGCCCGGCGCTCCGGGTGTGGAACGATCCACCACGCGAGGACCAGGCCGGGCACCAGGCCGGCCACCGGCACCCAGAGCAGCCACCGCCACCCCAGCAGGTCGATGATCGGCCCGGCGATGCACCAGGAGACGGCCCCGCCGAGCCCCAGCATGGACGACATGAGCCCGACGGCGGAGGCCCTCCTGGCGGGCGGGATGACGTCCCTGATGATCGTGTAGGCGAGCGGGAAGACGCCGCTGCCGATGCCGCTCAGGGCCCGCCCGACCAGCATGGCCGGCACCGTCCACGCGAGGGCGGCGACCACCGTCCCGGCAGTGGCGATCGCGAGGACGGCCAGCAGGACGCGGCGCGGGCCGTACAGGTCCCCCAGGCGGCCGATCACCGGCGTGGCCACGGCCGCGGAGAGGGTCATCGCGGTGAGCGCCCACGCGGCGCCCGTGGGCGTCGTGTCCAGCCCCTCCTGGATCTGCGGGAGCGCGGGCGTCACGACGGCCATGGACAGCGAGTAGGCCATCACGCCGAGGAACGCCAGCAGGGGCACCAGCCCCCGCACCTCGCGCGCCGCCACCGAGCCCCTCCTCTTAGTTCGCCTGCCTAACAATGTCACAGGGCGGCGAAAATCCAGCAAGCGGGTCGAGTTGGCGGAAGCCGGTCAGCGGCTCCGGATCAGGCTTCTCCGGCGACGCGGCGGGCGCGGAGGGCGTCCGCCTCCTCCGGCGGCAGGGACAGGACGTCCCGGAGGACCTCGCCGGTGTCCTGGCCGAGGTCCGGGGCCGGAGCGGGCGGCAGGGCCGTTTCGCCGAGGCGGAGCGGAGAGCCCGGGGCGAGGTGCGCGCCGATGCCGGGCTGGTCCAGTTCGGCCATCAGGGGTTCGGTGTCCAGGTCCGCGGCGACCTCCGTGAAGTCGCGGTAGCGGGACCACAGGACGGACGTGCCCTTCAGCGCGTCCTCCACCTCCGCGCAGGTGCGGGACGCGAACCAGGGGGCGAGGACGCCGGCGAGCGTCTCGCGGTGGGCGTACCGGTCCCCGGCTCCGCGGAAGTCGGCGCCGAGGGCGCGTTCCAGGGCGGCGGCCACCTCGCCGAACCCGGTGGCGTCCACGAGGTCGCGCCAGTGGCGGGCGGTGAGGGCGACGACCATGACGCGTCCGTCGGCGGTGGCGAAGTCGCGGCCGAAGTCGCCGAACAGGCCGTTGCCGAGCCGGGGGCGCACTCCGCCGAGCTGTGCCTCGGCGAGGTAGCCGAGGTTCCCCGCCGTGGCGAGGGCGACGTCCTGCAGCGCGACGCGGACGCGCTGCCCCTCGCCCGTGCGCAGGCGGTGCCGCTCGGCCGCCAGCAGCCCGACGGCCAGGTAGAGGCCGCACGCGACGTCCCAGGCCGGGAGCACGTGGTTGACCGGGGTGCTCTGGTCGGCCGGGCCCGTGATGAAGGGGAAGCCGAGGGAGGCGTTCACCGTGTAGTCGACGGCGTTGCCTCCGTCCCGGCGGCCCTGGAGCTGGACGTGGATCAGGTCGGGACGCCTCTCCCGCAGCGCCTCGTAGGTGAGTCCCTCGCGCGGCGGCGCGTTGGTCAGGACGACGCCGCTCCCGGCGACGAGGTCCGCGACCAGTTCGCGGCCTTCGGGAGAGCGTAGGTCGACCGTGACGGAGCGCTTGCCCTTGTTCAGCCCGGCCCAGTACAGGCTCCGGCCGGACGGGGCGAGCGGGCGGCGGTCGATGTCGGGGCCGCCGCCGATCTGGTCCACGCGGATCACGTCCGCGCCGAGCTGCGCGAGGGTCATCCCGCCCAGCGGCACGGCGACGAAGCTGGACAGCTCGACCACCCGCATCCCGGCGAGCGGAAGCGCCCCCGGGCCCGCGTCGCTGCCGGCCTTCTGCGGGGGGACGACCCCCCACACCCCCCGGGGCGCTTCGCTGCCGGCCTTCTGTGGGGGGACGACCCCCCACACCCCCCGGGGCGCTTCGCTCATTTGGCGATCTCGATGAGGGACCGCGCCCCCTGCCCGGCCCGCATCCGGTCGAACGCCTCGGCGACACCGTCGAGGCCGATGCGGTGGGTGACCAGGGTGGACAGGTCGAGCCGCCCGGCCTCCATCTCCTCGACGAGCAGCGGGACGTCCCGGTCCGGGTCGGACGAACCATAGACCGAGCTGGTCAGGATCCGGTTGAAGTGGAACAGCTCCAAGGCGTTGAAACTCGCCGCGTCGTCGCGGGCTCCGACGCCCACGACCGTGCACCGCCCGCCGCGGCGCACCGACTGCCACGCCGTCCGGATCAGGTCGGCCTTGCCCACGCACTCGAAGGCGTGGTCGGCTCCGCGTCCGTCCGTCAGGGCACGGACCTGCTTGGCCAGCTTGGGGTCCGCTTCGAGGTAGTGGGTCGCGCCCGCCGTCCTCGCCAGTTCCTCCTTCTCGGTGCCGCGGTCCACGGCGATGACGGTCCCGGCGCCGGCGAGGCGGGCTCCCATGACGGTCGACAGGCCGATGCCGCCGAGACCGATGACGAGCACCGACTGCCCCTCGCGGACTTGCGCGGTGTTGCGCACGGCGCCGATCCCCGTCAGCACGGCACACCCGAGCAGCGCCCCAAGGTCGAGTGGAGCGGACGCAGGCAGCGGCACCACCGAGCGCTCCGGCGCGACGAGCTCCTCGGCGAACCCGCCGACGCCCATGCACGCGTAGAGCTCGCCGCCGTCCAGGGTCGCACCGGACGGGGGGCTCACGGCACCCTCCACCGCGCTGCACAGCCACGGCTCGCCCTGCCCGCAGAACCAGCACTCGCCGCAGGCCGCGGCCCAGTTCAGCACGACGTGGTCGCCGGGCCGCACCTTCGTCACGTCCGCGCCCACCTCGGCGACCGTGCCCGCGGCCTCGTGCCCGAGGACGAGCGGGAACCGCGGCGCCAGCGTCCCGTTGATCATCGACAGGTCGGAGTGGCACACCCCCGCCGCCGCCACCCGGACCCTGACGTCCCCGGGGCCGACCGGGGGCAGTTCGATGTCGCGGACCTGCGGCGGGACGTCCGGCCCGGTCGCGACGACGGCCTTGACCATGCGGTTCTCCTCGGCTGGGGGTCAGAGCTGGATTGCCTTGAGCTCGGTGAACTCTTCGAGGCCGAAGCGGCCCATCTCGCGTCCGATACCGGACTGCTTGTAGCCGCCGAACGGCGCCATCGGGTTGAACGCGCCGCCGTTGACGTCGATGGACCCGGTCCTCACCTGGCGGGCGAACGCGATGGCCCGGTCCTGGTCGGCCGCCCACACACCCCCCGCGAGCCCGTAGCGGGAGTTGTTCGCGATCTGGAGCGCCTCGTCCTCGTCCCGGAACGGGATGACGGACAGCACCGGACCGAAGATCTCCTCCTGCGCGACGGTCGCGTCCTGGTCGACGTCGGCGAGCACGGTCGCCGCGATGAAGTGGCCGCGGTCGAGACCGGCCGGAGTGGCCGTTCCGCCGGTGACGACACGCGCCCCCTCGCAGACGCCGGTGTCGATGAAGCCCCGCACCCGGTCGAGCTGTGCCTTGGACACCAGCGGGCCCAGCTTGGTGGACGGGTCCATCGGGTCCCCCGGCGTGAAGCCCTCCGCGAAGCCCTTGGCGAGGTCGAGGGCCTGCTCGTAGTGGTCCTGGTGGACGAGCATCCGCGTCCAGGCCGTGCAGGTCTGGCCGCCGTTGAGGAAGGCGTTGGAGACACCGACCTTCACCGCGGTCTTGACGTCGGCGTCGTCCAGGACGACGTTCGCGGACTTGCCGCCCAGCTCCAGCGACACCTTCTTGACCGTGCCCGCGGCCAGCTCGGCGACCCGGGAACCCGCCCGCACCGACCCGGTGAACGACACCATGTCGACCTCGGGGTGGGTGACGAGGGCCTCGCCGACGACCGGGCCGTATCCGGGGACGAGGTTGACGACGCCCGCGGGCAGCCCGGCCTCGTGGACGGCGTCCATCAGCTCGTAGGCGACCAGCGGCGCGACCTCGCTCGGCTTGATCACGATCGTGCAGCCGGCCGCGAGCGCGGGAGCGAGCTTGCAGGTGATCTGGTGCAGCGGGTAGTTCCACGGCGTGATCGCGGCGACGACGCCGGCGGGCTCGCGGACGACCAGCGAGTTGCCGACGCGCTCGTCCGGCAGCCCCCCGGCGATCAGCTCGGCGTATCCGGCGACGACCGCCTGCGGCAGCCCCGCCTGGATGCGGGTCGCGATGCGCATCGGCGTGCCGACCTCGCTCGCGATCGTCCGCGCGATGGCCTCCTCGCGGCCGGCCAGCGCGCCGTGGAGGCGGCGCAGGAACTCCGAACGCTCCTGCCACGACGTCGCGGACCAGGCGGGGAACGCGGCGCGGGCGGCCCGGACGGCCCGGTCGACGTCCTCGGCGGTCCCCTCGGGCACGGTGGCGAGGGTCTCCTCGGTGGCGGGGTTCTCGACGGCGATGACCCCGGCGCCCAGCGGGCTGGTCCACGCTCCGTCGATGTAGAGGGCGTCTCGGTCGCGCACAGCGGCTCCTCGGTTCAGGCGGATTCTATAGAATATGCCATCGCCGTGCTGCGGCGGGCGGCGCGGTCCCCCGACGATATGCTCACGTCGTTCCGGCAGACAGAGCGGGGGAGACCATGCCCGTGCTGGGGGGCAGGCACCAGCTCAGCGAGATGGTCGCCACCCACGTCCGCGAGGCCATCATGATCGGCGAGCTGCGCGCCCCGGACTACATCCGGACCGAGCACCTGGCCGCCGAGCTGGGCATCAGCGCGACCCCCGTCCGGGAGGCGCTGATGATCCTGCACAGCGAGGGCGCCGTCCGGTGGGAGCCGCGCCGCGGCTTCCGGGTGCTGCCGCTCACCGCGCGGGACGTCGCCGACCTCTTCGACGTGCAGTCCTACATCGCCGCGGAACTGGCGGCCCGCGCCGCGGAGGCGCTGGACGACACCGAGATCGACCGCCTCGGCCTGCTCCAGGCCCGCCTGGAGGACGCGGCACGCGCGCACGACGCCGAACAGGTCGACCGCCTCAACCACGAGTTCCACCGGACGATCAACCGGTCATCGGGTTCGTCCCGCATGACGTCCCTGCTCAGCCTGACCGTGCACTACGTGCCGCTCGGCTTCTTCGGCACCGTCGAAGGCTGGGCGGAGGCATCGGCCCACGACCACTCCGCCGTCCTGGCCGCCCTCCGCGCCCGCGACCCCGACGCCGCCCGCACGGCCATGACCGCCCACATCAAGAACGTGGGCCGCCTCCTCATCAACCACCTGACCGCGCAGAACGCCCTCCCGCCCCCGAAC
>NZ_SMLC01000220.1 GCF_004349245.1 Actinomadura sp. 6K520
AGAGGTGTATAAGAGACAGGTTGGGCAGTGGATCCACCAGCGTGACCCGGCATCCCTGCCCGATCGCGGTACTGGCGACCTCCGCCCCGATGAAGCCGGCGCCCACCACCACGAGGTCACCGCCACGGGAGAGGCCGGCATGCAATGCGCGCGCATCGGCGAGCGTTCGCAGCACGTGGACGCCGGGTCCGGTCCAGGGCGCCGGCCTCGCCCGGACCCCGGTGGCGATCACCAGCGCGCCGTAGCCGATCCGGCGTCCGTCGGAGAGGGCGAGGCGGCGGGCCGCGGTGTCCAGACCGGTCGCCTCGACGCCGAGCAGCAGCTCCAGGCCGAGCCGTTCCGCCTCCGGGCGGGTGAGCAGCCGGACGGGTTCCACCGGCCGCCCTTTGGAGAGCGGCGGCTTGTCGTAGGGCTCCTCGGCCTCCCGGTCGATCAGGCGGACGCGCCCGGTGAAGCCGCCGGAACGCAGGGTCCGGGCCAGCGTGACGCCCGCCACCGAGGCGCCGACGATCACCAGGTCGCCGGTCATGCTCCCTCGTCGAGCCGGAGAGCCGCGGCGGGGCAGCCGCGGGCCGCGCGGTCGACGCGCTCCCGGTCGGCCTCGGGGACCTCGGCGGCCAGCAGCACGACGAGGCCGTCGTCATCGATGTCGAAGTAGTCGTCGGCCGCGATGACGCAGCTGGCGTAGCCCTGGCAGGCCGCGGCGTCCGCCTTCAGGATGGGCAACTCGGGACTCCTGGTTCTCGTGTCGTTGGTCAACCCTTGATGCCGGCGCCGCCGTCGCTGTGGAGGACGGTGCCCGTCATCCCGCGGGACATCGGCGATGCCAGGAACAGGTAGCTCCAGGCGTGGTCCTCGCCGGAGAGGGCGAGTCCCAGCGGGACCCGGGAGGCGATGTCGGCGGCACGGTCGGGACCGTCGAGGTGCTGCCGGTCCAGCCCCAGGGCCCGCGCGCCGGCCAGCCGGGTGCCGACGGTGCCTCCGGGGGCGACGCTGTTGACGCGGACCTCGGGGGCGAGGTCGTGCGCCAGCGCGATGCGCAGCCCGCGGACCGCGAACTTGGTGGAGACGTAGAGCGCGCCGCCCCGGCCCGGCCGGTAGGCGGAGGTCGACTCCGTCAGCACGATGTTCCCGCCGCTGCGCCGCAGCTCCGGCAGCGCGGCGCGGACGCCGTGCATGGCCGACCGCACGTTGACCGAGAACATCTCGTCGAACGCGGCGTCGAAGGCGTCCTCGGCGACGGCGTCGAGGGAGCGGTAGAAGTCGAAGATGCCGACGCAGTGGACCAGCGTGTCCAGCCCGGCGTGCAGTTCCCGGCAACGGCTCACGGCGTGGTGGTTGACCGCGGCCTCGCAGGCGTCGCCTTGGACGACGTCGATGCCGGGCAGGGACTCGCGCAGATCCTCGCATTTGGCTTCGTCGCGCTCCACGGCCACCACCGCCGCGCCCTCGGCGACGAACCGTTCCGCCACCGCGCGGCCGATGCCCGATCCGGCGCCGACCACCAGCGCCCGGCGGCCGTCGAGTACGGGGGCGCTCATGGGGCCGCCTGCCCCGTGTCGTCCTGCCCCGTGTCGTCCTGATCGGTGTCGTCCTGATCGGTGTCGTCCTGCCCTGTGTCGTCGTGATCGGGGAACAGGGAGGAGAACGGATGGCCGACCATCGCGGAGAACGTCGCCCGCCCCTGCCAGGTGAGGGCTTCGAGCTCCAGCGGGTCCAAGGTGACCCACTGGCCGGACTTGGTCGCCTCGACCAGCAGGCGCACGCCGTTGCGGGTCTGGACGAGGCTCACCCGGACCTCGGAGAACTCGTTGCCGAGGGTCAGCGGCTCGCCGACCCGCCCCGCCCGCAGAGCCGCCAGCTCCGCCGCGGCCGCCCTGGCACGGTCCCGGTCTTCGCGTTCGCCTTCCCAGTGCGGGCTCACAGGAAGACCGCCAGATTCTGGGTGCGGAGCACCGACTCGTCGACCGCGATGTGGCGGCGGGCGAGCCGCCAGGCGCCGTCGACGTCCCGGAGCACGTCGCTGCGCCCCGCCGAGAGCAGGGACGGCTCGTTGACGTCGCCGCGGCTGCGGAAGAGCAGGACCGCCGACTCCACGAGGATCTCGCCGGGCACGTCCGTGGCGAAGGTGCGCACGTTCGACAGGTGGTGGCGCAGCCGCGAGGGCGGGTCCTCGGTCCAGGCGTGCTCGGTGCGCAGCCGGGCCACCCGGCGTTCCAGGGAGTAGAGGTCCTCGTCGAAGTGCGCCATCCGCCGGGCGGTGTCGTAGCCGGTGCCCAGGGAGGTCGTGACCCGGATCGGCATGAAGTAGTGGACGTCCTCGGTCATCCGGGCCAGCCACTCCTCGAGTTCCTGCCGGTCCAGCAGGTAGGTCTCGTCGACCAGCCACTGGTGGGCGGCCAGGTGCACCGGGTCCGAGAACGGGAGCGGACCGCCCACCGGGGCGGCCGTGGTCGCGTGCGCGCCGAGGGGGCTGTCGGCGGAGGAGATGGGGATGTGCGCGGTCATCGGGCGGCGTCCCGTCCCGGGGTGCCGATGGTGACGCCGGCCGCCTCGGCCGGCCCGGCCTCGATGAGGTCGGCCCAGCGGTTCATCAGATGGCGCTGGTTGTACTCGCCGTACCCGATCCGGGCCTCGCCCGGACCCGCCCACTCGCCGCCGCCCAGGGCCGGGGCGATGGTCGACCCGTCGGGCAGCAGGCCCATGCGGCCGTTGAGGAGGAGCCGCCGGGCCATGCTGCCGCCGGCGGTGGCGGTCAGCGAGACCCAGTTCTCCACGTCGTCCTGCTCGAACATCCCGCTGCTGCCGAAGCACATCAGGTAGGCCTTGTAGGACAGTGCCTTGAACTCTTCCGGCGCCTCCCTGTCGACCAGGAACCAGGAGAGCACCTCGGTCTCGTTCTCACTGATCGGCTGCCACTGGCGCAGCGAGACGAAGGGGAGCACGTCGTCGGAGTCGGCCACCTTGGGCCAGTTGTGGACGAGGCTGAGGTTCGGGAAGACCGACGCCGCCGAGACCATGAAGCCGTCGCGGCCGATCAGGTCGAGCTGCTCGGCCGACCACACCCGCTTCATCCGGTCGATCATCCCGTCGGGGTAGCCGACGTAGCGCAGGCGCTCCTCCAGCGTCCCCGGCGGCAGCTTGTAGGTGGTGCCCCCGCCGCTGGTGGCCCAGTAGGTCGCGCCGTCCTTGCGCTTCTCGGCCTTCGGCTCGCGGAAGAGGCCGATCTCCACGACGCTCGCGTGGGTCTGCGGGGTGTGGTACATGTCCCCGGCGAAGTTCTCCGCGCCGATCTTCCAGTTCGCCTTGACCCGCCACCGCTGGGGGCCGAGCACCTCGACCCCGCTCGGGCTCTGCCGGGTGTAGTAGTCGAGGTAGAACGCGAAGTCGCCGAGGAACTCGCGCAGCGGAGGCGCCTGGGGGTCCAGGGAGACGAAGATCAGGCCGTTGACGGTGTCCATCGCCGGTGCGGGGAGGAGCCGCTGCCCGCGCTTGGCGAAGCCGGTCTCGCCGCCGTACGCCTCCCGGTGGAAGGGCAGGCCCACGATGCGGCCGTCGTTGCGGTAGGACCACCCGTGGTACGGGCAGCGGAAGTGCGAGGCGTTGCCCTGCTCGGCGCGGCACACCTGCATGCCGCGGTGCAGGCACATGTTGAACATGGCGTGCACCGCGCCGTCGCCGGCGCGGCTGACGATGAAGGAGTTCTCCATGACGCGGCGGACCACGTAGTCACCGACCTGGGGGATCTCCGACTCGTGCGCCAGGAAGACCCAGGAGCGTGAGAAGATCGCCTCCCGCTCGGCGGCGAAGATCTCGGAGTCGTTGTAGATGTGCGCCGGCAGCATCCCGTTGCGCACGTGGTCGACTACGTCGGACGGGTCGAACACGGGGACCTCTTTCTTTACGCCAGAAACATATTCTGGTCTTAGGGCTGTCCCGTGTCAAGGAGCGCGTTTCTGATATCAAGAGAAGTCACGTTCCTTGATGCCGGGAGAAGAGATGCCGCGTCTGCGCCAGGTCCGCCGCGCCGAAGTCCAGGACGAGGTCGTCCTCGCCATGTACCAGCGCCTGTTCCCCGACCGCGACCCGGTCGAGGAGCCGGGCACGTCCACGGGTACCCCCGGTGACTGGTGGACGGTCTTCGCGCTGGTGCCCGACGTCTTCCGGCACGCGGTGAGCGGGTTCTCCCTCTACCGGGCCCCGGACCGGCGGCTGGACCCGGTGCTGCGCGAGCTCGGCCAGACCCGGGCCGGCTGGACCCGCGGCAGCCAGTTCGTCTACTCCCAGCACTGCAAGGCCCTGCGGTCGCTCGGCCTGGCCGACGAGAAGATCGAGGCGGTCCGCTCCTGGGAGGTCTCGGAGCTGTTCTCGCCGCTGGAGCGTGCCGTGCTGGCCTACACCGACGCGCTGGTCATGGCGGGCGGGCGCGTGGACGAAGCCGTCTTCGAGGCGCTGCGCGGGGAGCTGTCCGACGAGGAGGTCCTCGAACTGACGTACATCACCTGCCTCTACGACATGCACGCCACGATGACCAGGGCGCTGCGGCTGGAGTTCGACGACCGGGACGACCCGGTCACCGAGGTTGCGGCACCCGGCGACTTCCAGGGCCTCGACCTCGGCGCCGCGATCAGCCACCCGGGAGCATGACCGGCCCGGCGGCGTCCCGTGCCGCGGTGCGCGGCGAGCCCGCCGCGCCGAACCCGCCGTTCCCGAAGGAGACCCGCTGATGGGCCCGCACGTTCCCGAACACCTGCGCCGGCTCAGGGCGCGCGTCCACGACTTCGTCGTCGAGCGGGTCGAGCCGGCCGAGCCCGTGCTGCACCGGGGCGGTGCTGAGGCCGAGGCGCTCCTCGCCCACCTGCGGCGGCAGGCCAAGGACGAGGGACTGTGGGCGCTCGGGCACCCGGCCGAGCTGGGCGGCGGCGGACTGCCCTTCCTGGACTACGTGTTCATCAACGAGGTCCAGGGACGCAGCGAGTTCGGGCAGCTCGCGCTGGGGACCTGGACGCTGCAGGACTCGCTCATGCTGCACGGGCACGCCTCCCCGCAGTGGCGCGAGCGGTACCTGCGGCCCCTGGTCGCCGGCGAGATCTCGCCCAGCTTCGCCATGACCGAGCCCGGCGTCGCGGGCTCGGATCCCACCGGAATCCGGACCACTGCGGTGCTCCAGGACGGCGAATGGCTGATCAACGGGCGCAAGTGGTTCACCACCGGGGCGAAGCAGGCGGCGTACACGACCGTGATGTGCCGCACCGAGACCGACGCGCCCGCGCACTCCGCGTTCAGCATGATCGTGGTCCCCACCGGCACCCCCGGCTACGTGATCGAGCGCGACACTCCGGTGCTGGGGATCGAGCACGGCCACTACGAGGTCGCCTTCGACGACGTCCGCGTCCCCGAGTCCAACCTGCTGGGGGAGCGTGGAAAAGGGTTCCGGATCGCCCAGGAACGCCTGGGACCGGGCCGCATCTTCCACGCGATGCGCTGGCTGGGCCAGGCCCAGCGGGCGTTCGACCTGATGTGCCGCCGGCTGCGGCAGCGGGAGGCGTTCGGGGGTCCGCTGGCGGACAAGCAGCTGATGCAGCAGTTCGTCTTCGACTCCTACACCGAGATCTCCGCGGCCAGGATGCTGACCCTGGCCGCCGCGGAGCAGATCGACCGCGGCGACGAGGCCCGGGTGGAGATCGGCGCCATCAAGGTGGTGGGCGCCAGGATGCTGCACAACGTCGTCGACCGGGCGCTGCAGGTGCACGGCGCGGCGGGCCTCACCGACGATCTGCCGCTGAGCTTCATGTACCGGGCGGCCCGCTTCGCCCGGCTGTACGACGGACCGGACGAGGTGCACGTGCAGAGCGTGGGCCGGCGGGTGCTCTCGCAGTACCGCGACGGAGGCAACTGGGAGTTCGGGCTGCGCTGACCGCCTCGGCGCCGCCGTGGGCGCCCGAGGGCAGCGGACCCCCGCTCTGGACTCCCGCCCAAGTCCCCGACGTGAGTCGGGCAGAAGGAAAGGTGGCACCTTGTCCGAGTTCGTGACCGGTCATCCGTCGACGCACGGGGACGGCTACCAGTTGAACACCACGAACCTGTTTCGCCAGGCGGTGGTGACCCACCCGGAGCAGGAGATCGTTTTCCGGGACGCGGCCGGTGCGTGGCGCAGCACGTCGTACGCGGCGACGTGGCGCCGGGTGGCGCGCACGGCGCACGCGCTGGCCGGCATCGGCGTGGGCCCGGGTGACGTGGTGGGGGTGCTGGACTGGAACCACCTGCGGCACTTCGAGCTGTACTGGGCGATCCCCGGGATCGGCGCCGTGATGCTGCAGATGAACCTGCGGCTGGCCGTCGACGACCTCGCGTACGTGGTGGAGCACGCGGGCGCCACGGTGGTGTGCGTCGACGAGTCGCTGCTGGGCCTGGCCGAGGACCTGGCGGCCCGGTGCCCGCGGGTGCGGCAGTGGGTGGTGATGAGCGACCGGCCGCTGCCGGAGATCGAGACCTCGCTGCCGGACCCCTTGGACCACGAGGCGCTGCTGGCCCGGCAGGACGAGGAGTTCGACTGGCCGGTGATCGACGAGACCTCGGCCTACAGCGCGTGCTACACCACCGGCACCACGGGACGTCCCAAGGGGGTGTTCTACTCCCACCGGGGCATCGTTCTGCACACGATGATGTGGGCGGCGGACCAGGCGGTGGGCGACCACGACAACGTGCTGCTGACGACGCCGATGTTCCACGCCCAGTGCTGGGGCCTGCCGCAGGTGGCGGTCTACGCGCGGGCGCGGGTGGTCCTGCCGGGGCGCTACTCCGCCGAGGAGATCGGGGTGCTGGCCCGGGCGATGGTGGACTACGAGGTCACGGTCACCAACGGCGCACCGGCGATCTTCGCGCCGATGCTGGAGTACCTGCGCTCGCTGCCCGAGCCGCCGGACCTGTCCCGGGCGCGGATGATCTCCGGGTCCACCGAGCCGCCGCTGAGCCTGATCAGGGGCTTCCACGACCTGACCGGTGCCTCGATCATCCACGGATACGGCGCCACCGAGACCGCGCCGCTGGTCACGTCCAACCGGCCCAAGCCCTCGCTGGAGAAGCGGCTGAGCGAGGAGGAGCGCTGGGACCTCAAACGGTCCCAGGGGCTGCCGGTGGCGGGGGTGGACGTCCGGCTGCTGGGCGCCGGCGGCTCGTTCCTGCCCCACGACGGGAAGTCGGCGGGGGAGATCTGCGTCCGCGGCCCGTGGATCACCGAGGGCTACTGGAAGTCCGACGACGCGGACCGGTTCCACCGCGGCTACTGGCGCAGCGGTGACATGGGGGTGATCACCCCCGACGGGTACCTGAAGATCACCGACCGGCTCAAGGACGTGATCAAGTCCGGCGGGGAGTGGATCTCATCCATCGACCTGGAGAACGCCCTCATGGGTCACCCCACGGTCCGCCAGGCCGCGGTGGTGGGCGCGCCGCACCCCCGGTGGCAGGAACGCCCCGTGGCCCTGGTCGTGCCCGAACCCGGCCATGACGTCGACCCCGACCAGCTCAGAACCCACCTGTCCGGCACGTTCGCCAAGTGGCAACTGCCCGACGAGATCCTCGTCGTCACCGAACTGCCCACCACCAGTGTCGGCAAGCTCGACAAGAAGGTGCTGCGCGAGGAGTACGCCGACTTCTACAGCGGGCGCTGACACGCGGCCGCCGCTCGCCGGACCACGCACCCGCCCCGGGCGCCGTGGTCCCGCGGAGTACACCGTCCAGGGGCTCAGAGATCTCCTTTGCACTCCAGGCGGAGGAACGCCTTGGCGATGGGCTGGGCGGTGAGCTCGATCTGCCAGCGCCGGGCGCCGAGGCCGCGCAGCGCGGCGGCCACCGCCGAGACCGACGGCTCCGCCGGCGGCGTCCAGGCCAGCCGGCGGACGGTGTCGGGCTGGACGAGGTTCTCCGACGGCATCGAATGCTCGTCGGCGAGCGCGGCGACGACGGCGCGGGCGGCGGTGAGGCGCTTGGCGGCCTCGGGGTCGCGGTCCGCCCAGCGGTGCGCGGGCGGCGGGCCGTCGCCGGGGACGTTGGCCTCGGGCAGCCTGCGCTCGGACAGGTCGCGGGCGCGGGCGACGGCGCGCAGCCACGCCGACTGGTGGCGGCGGGCACCGCGTCCCCGCATCGTGGGCAGCGCCTGCAGTTCGGCGGGCGTCTTCGGGGACTTCTGCGCCAGCTCTATGATCGCGGCGTCCTGCAGGACCCGGCCGGGGGACAGGTCCCGTTCGCGGGCGATCCTGTCGCGGGCCTCCCACACCTCCCGGACGGTGGCGAGCGCCCGCCGGTTGCGGATGCGGTGGATGCCGGACGTGCGGCGCCACGGGTCGGCGCGCGGCGGCTTCGGCGGGGTCGCCAGGATCGAGGCGAACTCCTCCAGCGCCCAGTCCAGCTTGCCCGCGGACTCCAGCTCCTCCTGCAGCGAGTCGCGCAGCTCGACCAGCAGCTCGACGTCCAGCGCGGCGTAGCGCAGCCAGTCCTCCGGGAGGGGGCGCGTCGACCAGTCGGCCGCCGAATGCCCCTTCTCCAGCACGAAGCCCAGCACGTTCTCCACCATGGAGCCGAGCCCGACGCGCGCGTACCCGAGCAGCCGCCCGGCCAGCTCGGTGTCGAACAGCCGCCGCGGGACGAGCCCCACCTCGGCCAGGCACGGCAGGTCCTGGTTGGCGGCGTGCAGCACCATCTCGGTCTCGGCGAGCGCACTGTCCAGGGCGGACAGGTCGGGGCAGGCGATCGGGTCGATCAGCGCGGTGCCGGCACCGGCGCGGCGCATCTGGACCAGGTAGGCGCGCTGCCCGTAGCGGTAGCCGGAGGCCCGCTCGGCGTCGACCGCGACCGGGCCGCTGCCCGCGGCGAACGCCGCGATGACGCGTTCCAGCCCGGCGGCGTCGGTGACCACGGAGGGGACGCCCTCGCGCGGCTCCAGCAGCGGAACGGCCGGGGGACCGGCGCCGGCCTCCCGGTCCGCGGGGCCGGGCTCCGCCGCGGCCTGCGCTGGAACGGTCCCGGGCCGCCCTGCGGCGGCCCCTCTCTCCGCACCGGTGTCCCGCTGGGACCCGGTGGCGCGCGTATCGGACACTCCTGCTGAACCCATCTCATCCTCGGGTTGGCGCACCGACCGGGGTCGCGGGGACACGGGCCGGCGGGAAAGGCGCACTTCCTTCGTGTCCTCCCCCGCCGCCCCGGTTTCGGACGCCGTGCTCACGTCCCCTACCGTACGTCGCTCAGCCGCCCGCGCCGCCCGGTCCGTTCGGAAGCGCGGCGACTCCGGACGGCGGCAGGCCCGCCGTCGTGCACATCACCTCGCACCAGGCTGCCACGTGACCGGCGAGGTCGTCGCCGGTCGGGGACCACGAGGCGCGCAGTTCCAGCTCGGTCGTGGACGGCTCGTCGCGTTTGTCGCCGAAGCTCTCCGACACCGCGCGGGTGATCGTCCCGGACACGCCCGCGTAGCCGGCCGGCTCCAGCGCCTCCAGCAGCCAGTCCCACGCGACCGAGCCGATCAGCTCGTCGGCCGCGATGTCGGGCTCCAGGTCGGCGCGGATGTAGGCGACGACGCGGAAGCCGTTCGTCCAGCCGCCGCGGCCGTCCGGGTCGTACAGGACGATGAGGCGGCCCGTGGCGACCTCGGTGTCGTCGTCGCGGTAGACGCTGCCGGACATGGCCGCCGCGTACGGGGCCAGGCTCTGCGGCGCGGGCATGTCCTCGAGGTCGAGCTCCGGCCGGACGCCGGGACCGTCGAGGATCTCGCGCAGCGTGTCGAGGGCCCGCTGGAAGGCAGGTGGGTTCATGGGTGGACCGGCCTCGGTGCGGGGGAGTGACTCGGGTCGGGGACGCCGGTGCGGGGTGCTGTCTCTAATACCCATCGGTGT
>NZ_SMLC01000221.1 GCF_004349245.1 Actinomadura sp. 6K520
CCCCCGACGAAACCCGCCGCCCCCGTGACAACCACCCGCACGGCGGGAACTTTATACGCCCGGGCACATCTTGGACAGCACGGATTCTGGCCACCACCAGCCACGACCCCGACCCGCCGCCGTCTTTCCGGCATGATCGGCATGATCGAAATGATCGGAAAGAGCCCGAGACATCCGGGAGGCACGCGGTTGCGGAGTCCGCTCATGTCCACTCGCCCCTGGCGGCCGGCGTCCCTGCTCGCCGCGCTGGCGCTCCTGCCGGCGGCCGCCGCGTGCGGCGCCGACCGCGACGACGCGCTGTGGAGTCTCGACGGCCGGACGGTCAGCGGCGGCGGCCACCTGCGCCCGACGACCTGGGCGACCGGCTCGACCCTGGCGGTCACCCGCCCCCGGGAGGTGACGGGGTACGACGCCGCCACCGGCGAGCCGCGATGGGCGGTACCGCTGCCCGGCGGGGTGTGCACGGCCTCGGCCCGGCCCGCGGGCGGCCGGGTCGCCGTCCAGTTCGGGCGGGGCGAGTTCGGCTGCGAACGGATCGCCGTCCTCGATCTGCGGAACGGCACGAAGCTGTGGGAGCGGCCGATCACCGGGGAACGGCACCGGCGCGGCCAGGTCGTGATCGCCGGGGACACGGTCGTCGTGGACTGGCTCTACGGCACCGCCGCCTTCCACCTGGCGGACGGACGGCCGCGCTGGACCACCGACAGCCAGAGCGCGGACTGCGCGATCCAGGGCATGGCGGGCGGCCCCGCGCTCGTGGCCGGGCGGTCCTGCGACGCCGACAAGGGCCGGGTCGGCGGCGTGCACGGGATCGACCCGCGGACCGGCCGGTACCTGTGGACCTACGACGCGCCCCCGGGATACGTGGTCGACGGGATGCTGTCGAGCAGCCCGGTCGTCCTGGGGCTCCGCCTCGACGGCCGGCGCGAGCGCGCGTGGCGGGTCGCGGTCCTGAACCCGTCCGGAGCGCAGACCGCGAACTTCGACATCCAAGGCACGGTGCGGTGCTCCGTCGACAGCGAGGACCCGACCCGCTGCGAGCACGCCGTCGTGACCGAGGACACCCTGTACGTCAGATCGGGCGCCGGGCCGAAGCGGGGACGGCGGTTCGCGCCGATCGTCGCCTTCGACCTCGCCACCGGCCGTGTCCGCTGGGGCACCGACAACCCGGACGGCAACCACCTGTTCCCGGTCGCGATGGACGGCGGCCGCCTCATCGCCGCCCAGCCCGGGGCCTTCGCCAAGGGCAGGGGCAAGCCGCCCCGCCTCGTGTCGGTCGACCCCGCCACCGGCAAGACCACGATCATGTGGGGCCTCACCCGCAAGGCCGACTTCCCCCTGCGCAGCGGCTCCTACCGCCAGTACGCCGGGGGCCGGTTCTTCCTGACCAAGCACCTCATTACGGGAAAGGAAGAGGTGGCACTGCACGCCTACGGCCCCGACGGCCCCGACGACCGCGGCGAGTGAGGCGGACCCCGCCCGTGCGGAGCTCGCGCTCTCAGCGGCCGACGAGCGAGCGGACGTGCGCGACGACGGCGTCCAGCGGCACCTTCTCCGTCTCGCCGGTGGCGCGGGTGGTCACTTCGGCGGCGCCCTCGGCCAGCCCGCGGCGGCCCACGGTCACCCGGAACGGGATGCCCGTCAGTTCGGCGTCGCGGAACTTCACCCCGGCGCGCTCGGCGCGGTCGTCGATCACCACGTCGACACCCGCGCCCCTCAGCGACGTGTAGACGTCCTCGGCGGCCTTGGCGACGTCGGCGTCGTCGGACTGGGCGACGACCACGGTGGCCTGGAAGGGCGCGACGGCCAGGGGCCAGACGATGCCGCGGTCGTCGTTGTGGATCTCGACGATCGCGGCCATCGCGCGCTCGACGCCGATGCCGTAACTGCCCATGACCACCGGGACGCGCCGGCCGTCCGGGTCCAGGACCTCGACGCCGAGCGCGCGGGCGTAGCGGTCGCCGAGCTTGAAGATGTGGCCGACCTCGATGGCCCGCTGGATCTCCAGGGCCTCGCCGCAGCGGACGCAGCGCTGCCCCGCCTCGACCTCCCGCAGGTCCGCCCACTTGCCGACCTCGATGTCGCGCTCGACGTCGACGCCGCGCAGGTGGACGTCGTCGGTGTTCGCGCCCGTGAACATGTCGCGGCGCCCCCGCAGCGCCTCGTCCGCGATCACGGGGATGGGCGCGGGCAGGAACGCGTCGACCGCGCCGAGGCTGCCCGGCAGCGCGCCCAGCGCGTCCTGGATCTCGGCCGGGTCGGCGGCGCGGATGCCGGTGGCGCCGGTCGCGTCCACGAGCTTCTGCTCGTTGAGCGGGTGGTCGCCGCGCAGCAGGACGAGGGTCAGCGTGCCGTCCAGCACGTAGACGAGCGTCTTGATCTGCCGGTCGTCCGGCGCGTCGTACGCGCGGAGGTCCTCGATGGTGCGGACGCCCGGCGTGTCGAACCGCTCCGGCGCGGCCGGCCCCGGCCCGTCGGACGCGGCGGGGAGCACGGCGGTCGCCCGCTCGATGTTGGCGGCGTAGCCGCAGGCCGGGCAGTGGACGACGAGGTCCTCGCCGACGTCGGCGGGGCACATGAACTCGGTCGAGTCCGAGCCGCCCATGGTCCCGCTGGACGCCTCGCACGCGAGCGCGGGCAAGCCGAGCCGGGCGAAGATCCGGGTGTAGGCGCCGTGGTAGGCGTCGAACGACGCGTCCAGGCCGGAGGGGTCCAGGTCGAAGCTGTAGGCGTCCTTCATGGTGAACTCGCGGGTCCGCATGAGGCCGCCCTTGGGGCGCGGCTCGTCCCGGAACTTGGTCTGGAACTGGTACCACTGCTGCGGGAGCCGCCGGTAGGAGTTCAGCTCGCGGGCGACGGTCGCGAAGATCTCCTCGTGCGTCATGCCGAGGGCGTGCTCGGCGCCGCGCCGGTCGCGGAGCCGGAACATCTCCTGGCCCATCAGGTCCCAGCGTCCCGAGCGCTGCCACGGCTCCGCCGGGTGCAGGGCGGGCAGCAGCATCTCCTGCGCGCCGATCGCGTCCATCTCCGCGCGGATGATCTCGATGATCCGCGCCCGGACCCGGACGGCCAGCGGCAGCAGCGAGTAGTGGCCCGCGGTGAGCTGCCGGACGTACCCCGCCCGGAGCAGCAGCCGGTGGCTCGGCGCGTCCGCCTCGGCGGGGTCGTCGCGGAGCGTGGGCACGAACATCTGGGACCAGCGCATCCCGCGAGCGTAGCGAAGGGGGCCGGCGCGACGGGGAAGCGTCCGTGCGGTGCGCCGCGAGTCAGTACCCTGAATGCCGTGAGTCGAGAAGGTGTGACGCCGCAGAGCGAGGATTTCTCCGCCTGGTACAACGAGGTGGTCGTTCAGGCCCAGCTCGTCGACCGGGGGCCGGTGCGCGGCACGATGGTCATCCGGCCGTACGGCTACCGGATGTGGGAGCTGCTCCAGGCCGACCTGGACGGGCGCATCAAGGACGCGGGGCACGACAACGCGTGCTTCCCGATGTTCATCCCGGAGTCCTACCTGCGGCGCGAGGCCGAGCACGTCGAGGGCTTCTCGCCGGAGCTGGCCGTCGTGACCCACGCGGGCGGCAAGGACCTGGAGGAGCCGCTGGTCGTGCGGCCGACGTCCGAGACGGTCATCGGCGAGTACATGGCCAAGTGGATCGACTCCCACCGCGACCTGCCGCTGCTGCTGAACCAGTGGGCGAACGTCGTCCGCTGGGAGATGCGGCCGAGGATGTTCCTGCGGACGACCGAGTTCCTCTGGCAGGAGGGCCACACCGCCCACGCCGACGAGGACGACGCGATGCGCGAGACGATGTGGGCCCTGGGCGCCTACACCGACCTCGCCCGCGACCTGGCGGCGATGCCGGTCGTCCCGGGGGAGAAGACGCCCGGTGAGCGGTTCGCCGGCGCCGTCCGCACCTACACGATCGAGGGCATGATGCGCGACGGCCGCGCCCTCCAGGCCGGGACGTCGCACTACCTCGGCACCAACTTCGCCAAGGCGTTCGAGATCCAGTACCAGGACGAGGCGGGCGCCCTGACGCTCGCGCACACGACGTCCTGGGGGATGAGCACCCGCATGATCGGCGGCGTGATCATGACGCACGGGGACGACAAGGGCCTCGTGCTGCCGCCGCGGCTCGCGCCGTACCAGGTCGTGATCGTCCCGATCGGGCGCAAGGAGCAGGGCGAACTGGCCGCGGCGGAGGCCCGCCGGCTGGGCGCGGCGCTCAAGGCGGCGGGCGTCCGCGTGCACGTGGACGACAACCGCCCGCAGCTCTCGCCGGGCTTCAAGTTCAACGAGTGGGAGATGCGCGGCGTCCCCGTCCGCATCGAGCTGGGCAAGCGCGACATCGACGGCGGTGTCGCGACAGTCGTGCGTCGGCTGCCTACGGTCGAGGGCCAGGGCAAGGAGCAGATTCCGCTGGAGAAGGTGGCGGAGCTGCTGCCCGGGATGCTCGACGAGTTCCAGGCGTTCCTGCTGCGGCGGGCCGAGGCGTTCCGCGAGGAGAACACCGCCGCGGTGGACGGCTGGGACGCGTTCGCCGCGCAGGTCGCGTCCGGCTGGGCCCGCGCGTTCCACTGCGGGGACACCGCCTGCGAGGACGACATCAAGGCCGAGACCGCCGCGACGCCCCGGGTCATCGTGTCCGACGCGCCCGAGGAGACCGGCGACTGCGTGAAGTGCGGCCGGCCGTCCGCCTACGGCAAGCGGGTCGTTTTCGGCCGCGCCTACTGAGCCGGGACGACGCGGCGGGGCGGCCGGTCAGGAGGCCCTCGGCCGCTTCGGCCGCTTCGGCCGGCTCGCCTTCAGCCGGGTCAGGTACGGCTGGACGAACCACACGTAGGCGCACAGCAGCAGCAGGATCACCGCGGTGAGGATCGTCCAGCCCGCCTCCCTCGAAACCGCCTGGACGATCAGCGTGGTCGACGCGGTCATCGACGCCATCAGGGCCAGCGCGCCGATGATCCCGAACATGTTGGCGCGGCGGATCAGCAGCGGCTTCTGCCCCAGCCGGAACAGGATCCGGTGGTGGAACACCGGCGCGATGAAGCAGATCGAGGCGAACGCCGCCCCGAACAGCGCGATGTAGAACAGCGTCGTCCCCGGCCCCTCGACCTTCTCGAAATGGGTGGAGAACGGCACGATCAGCAGGAACGCGAACAGCACCTGCACGCCGGTGACGGCGACGCGGAACCCCTGGAGCAACTCGACGAACTGCCGGTCGAGGCGCTCGTGCTCGGTCTCGTTGCGGGGCTTGTCGGCGGGGTCCGTGGTCATGGAAGCCACTTACCCCAGCAAAACGTTCGTCAGTCCATCAGCTCGGGCATCACTGGCATCGTGTCTAGTCCAGCGACGCCGGCTCCACCCGCAGCGCGAGCATCGAGACGTCGTCGCGCAGGTCGCTGTCGCAGTAGTGGAGCAGCGCCTCCTCCACCGCGTCGAGCATGCCCGCCGGCGTGTCGCCCGCGTGCCCGGCGAGGGCCTCCAGCAGGCGTTCCTGGCCGAACTCCTGCCGCAGCATGTTGCACGCCTCCAGCACGCCGTCGGAGTGCAGGATGAGGGTGTCGCCGACACCGAGCTCGATCGTGTCCTGGCCGGCCTCGAAGTCCTCGAACAGGCCGAGCGGGACGCCGCCGCGGGACGCCGACCGGATCACCCCGTCGGCGCGCACGACGAGCGCGGGCGGATGCCCCGCGGTGCCCAGCGACACGATGACCCGCTCGGTCTCCACCGTCAGCCCGGCCATCACGGCGGTGACGAACCGGTCCTCGTCCATCAGCGCCTCGTTCACGATGCCGAGGACGTCCCCCGGGTCGGCCTTCCACCGGGCCGCCAGCCGCGCGCAGTGCCGGGCCGCCGCGGTCACGGCCGCCGCGTCCTCGCCCTTGCCGCACACGTCGCCGAGGATCAGGCCCCAGCCGTTCTCGGTGCGGAACACGTCGTAGAAGTCGCCGCCGACCTCCGAGCCGTGCGTCGCCGTCAGGTACTTCGCGGCCACGCTCACGCCGGGGATGGCGGGCAGCGCCTTCGGCAGCAGCCCCGCCTGGAGCGTATCGGCGACCTCGGCGCGGCGCCGGTAGAGCCGCGCCGCCCGGATCACCAGGGCCAGGTAGCGGCCGAGCCGCTGGACGACCCCGAGGTCCATGAGGTCGAACGGGCCGTACTCGCCGCTCGCCGCCAGGGTGATCGTCCCGATGGCGTGGTCGCCGTCCTCGATCGGGACGCTCAGCACCGAGGTCACGCCGATCTTGCCGCAGAGGGGCTGGCCGTCCGGGCACACGCCGAGCACGTCCAGGTTCTCCAGGTGCGGCCGCAGCGCGCTCTGCCGGGTGACGAAGACGGTGTGGGGAAGGGTGCCCTGGACGGGCTCCACCTCTTCCAGCATCCGCGCGGCCTCGACGGAACGCTCGTCCTCCGGGCCCATCACCACCTGGCGGCGCAGCGCAGGCGGTGCGCCCGCGGAATGCGCGCCGCCCTGCGGGGGCGACCCGGGGCCGCCGTTCCCGCCGGTCAGGTCGATGAACGCCCAGTCGGCCAGTTCGGCGGCCAGCAGCCGGGCGCACCGCCGGATGGCCACGGTCTCGTTGAACACCGGTTCGTCGAGCAGCAGCTCGCTGGCCGTGGCGAGGACGTCCATCCGGTGGACGATCGTGGCGATCGCCTCGTCGTCCGGCTGGGTGGCGTGGGTGCTTCTCGCGTGCGCGGGTTCCTCGCGCGCGGGCACGTCCGGCGCGGGCGCGGTGCCGGTGGAGACCGTCTGGGCCGATGTGGTCCGGGCCGACGCCCCCTGGGCGGACACCGCCTGGGCCGCCGCCGTCCGGCCCGAGGCGCCCCGGGCCGACGCGGTCCGAGCCGCCCCGGCCGGGGACGGGGCGGGCGCGGCGCGGCCGGCCGCCGACCGCCTGGGCTTCGCCTGCCCCGGGGACGGGTCCGTGTCACCGGCCGGTGCGTTCGCCGGCCCGGCGGCCGCCACGACCATCGGGTCGGGCTCGCCGCGGATCCACACGCGGGCCAGCGTCACCGTGGCGTCGATCGGGTGGTCGCGGCCGAGGAACCGGACCTTGACCGGGTGGCGCCGTCCGGTCCGGACGACCGCGGCGATCTGCGACCGCACCGCCGCGCGGGTCGCCATGTCGCAGAAGGCCGTGAACTGCTTGCCCGACACGTAGCCGGCGGGCGTGCCGAGCAGGGCGGCGGCCTGCCGGTTGACGCGGCGGACGGTCGTGTTCCGGTCGAGGAGGAACAGCGGCACCGGGGCGTCCTGGAAGACGGTGCGCAGCACCCGCCGCTCGTTCTCGGCCGCGGCCGCTCCGCCCTGCTCGCCGGTGTGCTCGGTGCCCGCGCTCCGCAGCACCGTCAGCGCCAGCTCCAGCTCGACCAGGGCCGCGTCCAGGGTGGCGCGCAGGTCGGGCTGCGGCACACCGGCGGCCTGGCGCAGCTCACCGATGCGCCCCTCGAGGTCCGAGATCTCCCGCTGCAGGGTCTCGGGTTCGAGCTGGTCGGGCTGATCGTGCATCTGGTCTCCCTCTCGTCCGCGTCGCACGATGGAAGCGGGTCGGGCCGGGCTGTGACCGGCCTGACCGCGGTGTCGGCGCCGCGCCGCCGGGCCGTGGTCGCACCCGGCTGAGCGCAGCCTATGCGCCTCACCCCCATGCGCCTAGATCCATGACCTAGGGAAGCCCCTGACCACCGACGATACGCTGGGCGAGTGCGGTGAGCTTCACGTGGCGGGTCTGTGAGATGCGGCGCATCTCCGCGAAGGCCGTGTCGGCGTCGCAGCCCAGCGCGTGCATGAGGATCCCCTTCGCCTGGTCGACGATGGCGCGGGCCTCGACCGCCTCCTGCAGCTGGATGGCGGTCCGGTGGACGTCGTCGTACTGCCGGGTGTTGCTGACGGCGGCACTGCCCTGGGCCATGAGCAGCGACGCGAGGCCGTGCTGGGCGGGGCCGAGCGACTTCGGCGTCACCCCGTACAGGGTGAGCGTGACCAGGACGGGCGGGTTCAGGTGCGGCGTCGTGGTGAAGCAGCGCACCCCGCGGCGCAGCATGTCGGCCATCGCCTCGGGCCAGCGGGTCTCGGCGAGGATGTCGTCGGACGTCTGCGGCCGGCGGTCCAGCACGGCGTCGAAGACCGGCCCGCGGCCGCGGACCAGCTGCCGCTCGACGATCTCGGCGAGGTCGGGATGGCTGGCGGCGGCGGCCAGCGGTTCCGGCCGGAACTCCTCGGGTACCGCGATGCCGGACGGCGCGCTCTCGGGGCTCCGGTCCTGCCGGGGGACGCGCGGCAGGTCCTCGGCGTCGTCCGCCGGGAGGCCGAGCGCGGCGCCCGGGTCGTTCGCGGGCTCGGCGGGAAGGGCCCACCGCACGCTCGAAGCTCCCGCGCATCCGGGCACGGCGCGCGAGGCGAGGTCGGTCACCCGGTGGAGGGTGCCGATGTCGGAGGACTCGCCGACCATGCCCAGCCGGGCGATCTCCAACGCGAGCTGGTCCGTCAGGACGGTTTCGGTGGGCGTCACCCCTCCGAGATTATCCTGCGTTCCGAGTTCCGGGGTCGGCGGCGCCTGGCCCGCTCCCCGTCCGTGATGTCCCCGGTTCATACTGTGTTTCCCGTGGTGGGGCGGCTGCCGGTGTGCGCCGGGCGCGGCGCATCGGCGGGCTTGGTCGTGGGGCGGTTCGGGTGTCGTGTCGGGGGCTGTGGTTCATGGTCTTGGGGGCTGTCGTTCATGGCCTATGGGCGGGGCCGGGGGACCGGGCCGCCCGGTTCGGGGGTTCAGTTGTTCGGGGGCGCCTTGCTGATCTCCGGAAGGGGGCCGCCGTCGCCGTTGGCCACGGCCAGGTCGCCGATGCAGACGATCCCGACCGGCCGGTGCTGGGCGTCCACGACGGGGAGGCGCCGGACCGCCCGCTCGCACATCAGCCGGGCCGCGGTCCCGGTGTCGTCGTCGGGGCCGACGGTGGTCAGTTCGGCGGTGCAGACGTCGCCGAGCGGGGTGAGCGACGTGTCGCGGCTCTCGGCGACCGCGCGGACCACGATGTCACGGTCGGTGACGACGCCGCAGAGGCGTCCCGCGTAGGTGACCAGCACGTCCCCGATTCCTCGGTCCCGCATGATGCGGGCGGCCTCGTACAGCGTCGCGTCCAGCGGCAGCGTCTCCGGAGCCGCCGTCATCACGTCGCTGACCCTGGGTGGCATCGCGCGCACATCCTTCCGAATACTGCCGGGCGGCTCGCGTAAACATGTGTGCGCGCCTTACCCATGGTTGGCGCTCCTATGCGGACTGTTTTCCACAACGGGCCCTGGGCTGCCGTCAGAAGGCGAAAACCGATCCGGTGTGCGAACGCATGACGCAGTCGTTGCCGTACTCGACCCGGAAGCGGACGGGCTTGCCGCGCCATCGTCCGGCCGCCCGGGCGACTACGGGGGAGTGGACCGCCGTGCACATCCGGCCGTCCGGACCGTGGCCGGGCTCGCCGCCGGATCCGCTCAGCTCCGAGCACGCCCGCGCCGCCCCGGGGTGGCTGCCGCCCGGCGGATCGCAACGCAGCGTGACGCTCCGCGACGTGCCCCGGTCCGGGTGGTCGAGGGTGAGCCGGAGGGACGTCGCCGACTCCGGCGAGGCGGCCGGCATGAGCGCGACCACCGCGCCCACGATGACGCTGGTGGCGAGGTTCGGCATCGATACTCCGGGAATCGAGGGCGGTCGGACACCGATATTCGCTCAGAGTAGTGCCATCATGACGGGCTGTATTGAAAATGGGTGATCCCGCAGTCACGGGGCGACTGCGGGATCACCCATTTTCAATACAGCCCGTCATGA
>NZ_SMLC01000222.1 GCF_004349245.1 Actinomadura sp. 6K520
CCTCAACAGCCAAAACCTCTCCCGCCGTGGGCGGGGACGGAACGGCGGGAGAGGTTTTGGCTGTTGAGGTGGGCGACGGCGCCCCGGACTTCGAGCTGAGGGATCAGCACGGCACCCCGGTGAAGCTGTCGGACTTCCGCGGCGAGAAGAACGTCGTCCTGGTGTTCTATCCGCTGGCGTTCAGCGGTGTCTGCACCGGTGAGCTGCGCCGGATCCGGGACGAGCCGCCCACGTCGGCCGGCGACGACGTCCAGGTGCTGGCTGTCTCGGTCGACTCGATCTTCGCGTTGCGCAGCTGGTCCGACCAGGAGAAGTTCTCGTTCCCGCTGCTGTCGGACTTCTGGCCCCACGGCGGGACGGCACAGCGTTACGGCGTGTTCGACGAGGGCAAGGGCGTCGCCGTGCGCGGCACCTTCATCATCGACACCGAAGGCGTGGTCCGCTGGAAGATCGTCAACGCGATCCCGGACGCACGCGACATCGACGAGTACCGCAAGGCGCTCGCCGGGCTCTGAGTGAACCGGACCGCACCGGCCGCGTGGCCGGAACCGGTCCCCGCACCCCTGGAGGTGTGATGCCCTGCTACCGCTGCGGGGCGCGGCAGACCGACCCCGTGCGCGGCGCGAGCCCGTGGAAGCGCGGGGTGCGGGCGGACCGGCAGGTGCTGATCTGTCCCGGCTGCCAGGCCGTCCGCGACTGGGCGGACGATCTCGACCGCTGCTCGGCATGCGCCTCGGCCGCCCTGGTGTGCCGCCTCGGCGAGGTCGAGTGCCGCGACTGCGGCCACACCCGCGAGGCCGCCCCCGCCGACCTCGTCCGTTCGGGCGGCCCGCCGGGCGCCCCGCCGGGCGCCTCCGCCGACGGCGACCTCTCCGCGGAGGTGGCCGCGGCCCTCAGCCGCGTCCTGAAACGGGGCCCGGCGCTCTGAGCGCGGCGCACGCCCCTTCGGCCACCGGCGGCCGTTCTCGTCGCCGTGCTCCCGAACCGCATTCCCGTTCCATCACCGCGCCGACCACGGCTTTCGTACTTGACGCGAAAATCCGCATCCTGCCACGCTGCGCGGATGCCGATCGTGCTGATGCAGTTGGTGAACCGGATCACCGGGCGGTCCTGGCGCGTGCCCGCGCTCGTCCTGGTCGCGGCCTTCGCGGTGGGCTGGCTGCTGATGGCGCTGTTCGAGGAGCCCGGCGCCGACATCGCGAAGCCGCACGAGTACATCTGGTACTTCCTCGTGAGCGGCACCACCACCGGCTACGGCGACCTGGCCCCGGCCACGACCGGCGGGCGCATCGGCGGCGTGATCATCATCGGGGCGGGGCTGACCGCGGGGCTCGTGATGTTCGCCGAGCTGACTCTCTGGATGGGGAAGGGACGGACGATGAGGGCCAACGGCCAGGCGCGGCTGCACCTGAAGCGGCACATCGTGATGGTCGGCTACCACCGTGACGGCCTGCGGGCCATCATCGGCCAGATCCGCGCGGACCGGGAGTTCGCCAAGACTCCCGTCGTCGCGATCTTCTGGCCGGACGAGCTGACGGGCGAGAATCCCGATCCGGACCTGTACGACGTGGTCGCGTTCGACGAGACGGCCTACGAGCGGGCCTGCCTGGAGGCCGCCAGGACCGTGGTGGTCGTCGGCCACACCGACGACGAGACCGTCCGGGTGATGCTGGGCGTGGAGGCGTACCTGCGGCGCAAGGGCGACCCGGCCGTCCACCTGCTGGCGGGGGTGCACGAGGGCAACCGCCGCGTGGAGATCACCGAGGCGCTGCGGCTGATCGGCGCGGACATCGAGCCGGTCGACATCGACGACTCCGCCGTGGTGGCGGCGGCGATCCGCAACCCGGGGATCGCCGCGATCTACCACAACCTCGCCAGCACCCTGGACACAGACGGCGCCCTGTACCGGGTGGACATCCCGGAAGGCGCCGGTGAGTGGTCCCGGATGGACGTCGCGATCTTTCTCCTGCGGCGCGGCAGCACCCTGCTCGCCGTCGGCGAGTCGCACCGGCCCGACACCACGTTCCGGCTGACCGCCGCCCCGGACGAGATGATCCGCGGCGGCCAGGCCCTGGCGGTGGTGGCCCGCGCCCGTCCCGACGTCCCCTGGCACGAGCTGTGAAAGGCCGGGAGGGCGCCCTCGCGCCCGCAGGGGCGCCCTCCCGGTTGCCGCGTCGCGCGCGGCCCGGAGCACAGGTCCGAGGCTCCGGGGCCTCCCCGCGCGCTCGCGGGGTCAGGCGGCCTGCCGGTGGTCGGCGTCCAGCAGGTGGTAGAGCAGCAGGAGCTGGGTGATGGCGAGGGGGTCGCTGGTGCCCGCGTCGCCGAGTTGGCCGAGGACCCCGGGGTCGGAGAGGGCCGTGCCGGCGCGCGGGCCGAGGTGTTCCAGTATGGCCTTCTTGACGACCTGCGACTCCTCCGGGGAGACGTATCCGTGCACGTGCAGGGCGTCGACGGGGCGCCCGTCGGTGTCGCGGTGCAGGCGCAGGTGCATGGCCGTCTCGGTCCGGTCCGCGCCGGTGCCGGCGGGGCCGCTGTCCAGGACGTCCGCCAGGTCGGGGTGGTCGATCGTGGGCCGGAGCAGCAGTTCGGCGGACAGCGGGGTGCCGGGCGGGTCGAGCCTCCCGGCGACGGGCGCGAACCGCACGACGATGTCGGCGTGCTTGCGCTGGGGACGGATGTAGGCGGCGCTCTCGGGCTCGCGGCGGTCGAGCTCGGCCATGACCTGCTCGGGCGTGTACCCGCGTTTGGCGCAGTCGCGGCGCACCTTCCACGAGTGGCGCAGCGGCTCGGGCGGGTCGAGGTAGACGGTGATGTCGAAGCAGGCGCGGGCCATCCTGGTGTGCAGCGGGAGCAGCCCCTCGACGATCACGAAGTCGCGGGGCTCGACCAGCTCGGGGCGGACGAGTTCGCCGGTGGAGTGGTCGTAGACGGGCTTGAGGATCGGCTCGCCCATCGACAGCAGCTGCAGGTGCTGCTCCATGATGTCGATGTGGTTGCAGTCGGGGTGCAGCGCCGTGAACGGCTTCCCGGAACGTTCGGCGCGGTCGTAGCGGTGGTAGTCGTCCACGCAGACCGCCGTCATCCTGTCGGCTCCCAGGCACTGGACGAGGCCCCTGGTCAGGGTGGTCTTGCCGGCGGCGCTGTCGCCCGCGATGGCGAGCATGACGGGGCGGCGGCCCGACCCGCGCGCCCGGAGCATATGCACGATCCGATGGGGCACCTTGCTCCTCCGTCCTGCGGAAACCGGTTTTCGTCTAGGAGAGTACGGGGTGGACAGCGGGTGACACTTCCCCCATCCAGGGGAGTGCGGGGGTGAAACGGCGGAGGAAGCCTCCGCATCCGCGGCCGGGTCGGGCTACTGGTGAGTAGCTTCCGGTTGTTATCGTGCGGGAATGAGCGTCCCCGTACGTGTCGTCCTGGTCGACGACCACGAGATGATCCTCGCCGGGCTGCAGGCCATGCTGGCCGGGTTCTCCGGGCGCGTGCGCGTCGTGGGGCAGGCGGGGACGGGGGACGACGCCGCCCGGCTGGTCACCACGCTGCGTCCCGACGTCGTCCTGCTGGACGTGCGGCTCGGGCCGGAGAGCGGCCTCGACCTGTGCCGCCGGCTCACCGGGCGGGTCCCGGAGACGCGGGTGGTGTTCCTGTCGGTGTACGACGACGAGCAGTACGTCTTCGAGGCGCTGCGCGCCGGGGCGGGCGGCTACCTGCTCAAACGGGTGGACGGCCCGGAGCTCGTCCGGCGGCTGGAGGAGGTCGCGCAGGGCGAGACGGTCGTCGACGCGACGCTCGCGGGCCGGATGGCGGTCACCGCGGCCCGGCTGACCCGCGGCGAGTTCTGGCCCGGCGCCAACCGCGGGCTCACGCAGCGCGAGAGCGAGGTGCTGTCGCTGCTGGTGGGGGGCCTGTCCAACAAGGCGATCGCGGCGCGGCTCGTGCTGAGCGAGGAGACCGTGAAGAGCCACCTGCGCGCGCTCTACCGCAAGCTGGAGGTGACCGACCGGTCCGCCGCGATCGCGGTCGCGCTGCGCGAGGGGCTGTTCCGGTGACGGGCGCCGGGCCGCTGGAGCTGCTCGCGGGGCGCGGCACCGACCTGCTCGTCCGCGTCGTGGCGGTGGCCTGCTCCGCCCGCGAGCTGCCGCGGATGGCCGAGGAGCTGGCCGGGCTGGTCGTCCGGTCGGCGCGGGCGCTGACGTTCTGCGACGTGTACGTCCTGGCGGAGGACGAGCGCGTCCTGGAATGGGCGGGCCCGCCCGTCCCGCTGGGGGAGGGCGACGTCGGCTGGGTCGCCGCGCACGGCCGGCCCCGCCGGCACCCGGACGGGCGCGGCGCCGCGATCCCCGTGCACAGCGAGGGCACCGTGATCGCGGTCGTCGACGTCCGCGCGGCCGGTGCGCCGCCGCCCGAGGACCTGGAGCTCGTCACCGCGCTCGCCGGCCTGTTCGGGCCCGTGCTGTGCTCGTGCCGCCGGCTGCGCACCGCACGCGAGCGCGAGCACTCCGCCGAGCGGTTCGCGGAGCGGGCCGTGCAGGCGCAGGAGGCCGAGCGGTCCCGGCTGAGCCGGGAGATCCACGACGGCATCGCGCAGCGGCTCGCCAGCCTCGGGTTCCACCTGTCGGCGGCCGAGCGGGCCATGCCCGAGCACCATCCCGAGGGACTCGCGCAGATCATGATGGCGCGCCGGCTGTGCGAGCTGGCGGCGGCCGAGACCCGCGCCGCGATCGGGGGACTGCGCCCGCCCGTCCTGGACGACCTGGGCCTGTCGGCGGCGCTGGCCACCCTCGCCCGCGAGGTCGGGGACGGCCCCGGCCCGTCCGGCCCGCTGGACGTGACGGTCACCGTCGAGGGCGAACTGGAGGACGCGCTGCCCGACCACGTGCAGACCGCGCTGTACCGGATCGCGCAGGAGGCGGTCGGCAACTGCCTGCGGCACGCGCAGGCGACCTGCGTCGACCTGCTGCTGGAGCACTCCCACGACCGGGTCAGGCTGAAGGTCCGCGACGACGGGACCGGGTTCCCCGTGCGGGACGTCCTCCGGCAGGGCGGCCGCGGGCGCCGGCCCGACTCCTACGGGCTGCGCGGCATGCGCGAGCGCGCCGAACTGCTCGGCGGGCGCGTCACGGTGACGAGCAGGCCCTCGGCCGGGACGACCGTCGAGGCCGTAATCCCCATCCCCGGGCGGCACCGGGGCGGCGTCAGTCCGTCCTGAGGACCCGGAAGGCGATCCCCGCCCTGGTCAGCCGTGCGATCAGGGCGTCGCCCATCGCGGCCGCGGTCGTGACCTGCCCGGCGGTCTCCGGAAGGTCGTCGTGGGCCAGGCACAGCGCCGACTCGGCGAGCATCTTGGCGGTCTCCCCGTAGCCGGGGTCGCCGCCCGCGACCTCGGTGACCACGCGCCGCCCGCCCCCCGCTCCGACGAACTTCACGCTGAACCAGTTGCGGGCGCGCTCCTGTTGCGACGGGCCGTCGCCCGGTGCGCGGAGCCGCAGCAGCAGGTTGCGCGTCGGCGGGAGCGCGGACAGGGCGGCCAGGGCGCCGGTGCCCGCCGCCAGCCCCGCCGCGACGGCGAGCCGCTTGACGGCGATGTAGTGGCCGTAGGAGAAGTCCGGGCCGTAGCGGTCCAGCGCCACCGCGGAACGGACGACGATCTGCGGGTCGAGGGTGGGCAGCGGCAGCGTCCAGCCGCCCGCGACCCGGGCCCGCGGCGCCGGGCGGCGCGAGACGCGCACCCGCCGCCCGGCGGGCCGCTCCTCCACCGCGCGGCGCTCGCGCTCGGCGCGCACCATGCCGGCGGGATCGGCGAACACGCCGATCGCCGAGTGCAGCGTGCCGCCGGACGCGTCCGCGCGGGCGCGCAGGAACGCCTCGACGTGCAGCGGGACGCCCTCGGGAAGCTGCTTCACCGTGAAGTAGGCGCCGAGGTCGTGGGGGATGGAGTCGAACCCGCAGGCGTGCACGATCCGCGCGCCGCTGCGCTCCGCCTCCCGGTGGTACTTCACGTACATCCGGTCGACGAAGGCCGGCTCGCCGGTGAGGTCCACGTAGTCGGTCCCGGCGCGCGCGCACGCCGCCACCAGCGGCTCGCCGTACTTGGCGTACGGGCCGACGGTGGTGATGACGACACGCGCCGAGTTCGCGACGGCCTCGATCGAGGCGGTGTCGCCGGTGTCGGCGTGCAGCAGCGGGAGGTCGGCGCACGCGGGGTCGAGCCCGGCCAGCCGCTCGCGGACGGCCGCCAGTTTCGCCTCGTTGCGTCCGGCGAGGGCCCAGCGCGTGCCGGGATCGGCGTGCTCGGCCAGGTATTCGGCGGTCAGGGCGCCGGTGAAACCGGTGGCGCCGAACAGGACGATGTCGTACTGGCGGTCGGTCATCGTTGCCCCTTTCGCGGGTTTCCGAATTCGATTCTGTCCTGTCCGCCGCCGCTCGTGCGCGGCGGGTCGGCGATGTGAGCGACCGCACTCGTCTAGGGTTTGATCAGTTGAGGGGGTGGTGGCGTGACCGGGCTCGCCGTGGCGATGGACCTCGCCGCCCTGGGCTTCCTCGCCGGCTTCCTGTTCCTCGTGACCCGCCGGGAGACCGTCCCGGGGGACGAGGGCGGCCGGACCGTCGCGATGATCCTGATCGCCGTCAGCCTCGCCCTGCTGTCGGTCTCACTCTGGAGCCTCCCCTAGCCTCCGCCGCGGTCCCGCCCGGCCCGCTCCTGTCCGGCCCGCTCCCGCCCGGCCCGCTTCCGCCCGAGGCGCTTCGGCCCGGGGCGCTCCAGCCGGGAGCGTCCAGCAGGTGCCGGACGAACAGCAGCGTCGTCGCGGACGGTGCGGCCCCGGCGACCGCGTGCCAGGGCCGGTCGAGGGGCATCCCCGGCGCGTCGACGACGACGAGGCGTCCCGCGTCCAGCTCGGTGCCGACGGCGTCCCGCGAGACCAGCGCCACCCCGAGCCCCGCCGCCGCGCCCGCGATCACCGCGCCGTTCGAGCCGAGCACGAGCCGCGGCGGCGACGCCTCCCGCTCGGCCAGGTAGGCGTCCGCGCTCGCCCGCGTTCCCGAACCGGGTTCGCGCATCACCCACGGGGTGCCCGCCGGTGTGAACCCGTCCGCGAGATGCGGGGCGCCCACGACGACCAGCTCGTTCGGGCGGACGGCGAGCACGGTCGCCGCGAGCCCGGCGGGCGGGCGCCCGGCCAGCACCAGGTCGGCCTCGTGCGCGGCGAGGCTGCTCCACACCTGGCGGCGCGGCCCCACCTCCAGCGTCAGCTCGACGTCCGGCCAGCGCTCCCGGAAGGAGGCGAGCAGGTCCGGGAGGAGCTGGTCGGCGGCCGTCGTCACCGCCGTCAGCCGCAGCGTCCCGCGCCCCGGATCGGCCGCGCCGCGCGCCGCGGCCCGCCCCTCCTCCAGCAGCCCGAGGACCTGCCGCGCGTACCCCGCGTAGGCGGTCCCGGCGGCGGTCAGCCGGAGCCCCCGCCCCTCCTTCCGGACGAGCGGGACGCCGAGCTCCCTGGTCAGCGCCGCGACCGCCGCCGACACCGCCGACTCCGTGACGTACAGCCGCCGCGCCGCCGCCCGCACCGACCCCGTGTCGGCGAGCGCGACGAACGTCCGCAACCGCGCCTCGGTCACCCCGCCGACCTCCTCTTTCAAGTGATTGCTTAATGGTCACCGTAGAACACTTGATGGACATCGCAAGTGTCGGGAAGGGAAGCTCGAAACGTTCACGGTCCACGTGGCCGGGACGCGGCGCCCGCCCCGACCCCTGGGGCATGCCGTCCTTCACCGGGGCGGGACGCCGCGCCCCGTTCATCCAGCACAGGCATCCAGCACAGGCAACCAGCACAGGCATCCACCCTCGGGCTGAAGGAGAGCGGCGATGAGCGCAGGCAGATGGTCGGCGGGCGTGATCCCCTACGCCGAGATGGGCTACTGGCGTCCGGACTACCAGCCGAAGGACAGCGACATCCTCGCCGCCTTCCGGATCACCCCGCAGGAGGGCGTCCCGCCGGAGGAGGCGGGCGCGGCGGTCGCGGGCGAGTCGTCCACCGCCACCTGGACGGTGGTGTGGACGGACAGGCTCACGTCCTACGAGAACTACCAGGGCAAGTGCTACCGGGTGGAGCCCGTCCCAGGGCAGGACAACCAGTTCATCGCCTACATCGCCTACGACCTCGACCTGTTCGAGGAGGGGTCGATCGCGAACCTGACGTCGTCCATCATCGGGAACGTCTTCGGGTTCAAGGCGCTGAAGGCGCTGCGCCTGGAGGACATGCGGATCCCCGCCCACTACGTGAAGACGTTCCAGGGCCCCGCGCACGGCATCGTCATGGAGCGCGAGTACCTCGGCAAGTTCGGCCGCCCGCTGCTGGGCGCGACCGTCAAGCCGAAGCTCGGGCTGTCCGCGCGCAACTACGGCCGCGTCGTCTACGAGGCGCTGCGCGGCGGCCTCGACTTCACCAAGGACGACGAGAACATCAACTCCCAGCCGTTCATGCGCTGGCGCGACCGCTTCCTCTACTGCATGGAGGGCGTCAACCGGGCGCAGGCCGCCACGGGCGAGGTGAAGGGCCACTACCTCAACGTCACCGCCGGGACGATGGAGGACATGTACGAGCGCGCCGACTTCGCCAAGGAACTCGGCAGCGTCATCGTGATGATCGACCTCACCATCGGCTACACGGCCATCCAGTCGATGGCCAGGTGGGCGCGCGCCAACGGCGTCCTCCTGCACCTGCACCGCGCGGGCCACTCCACGTACACGCGGCAGAAGAGCCACGGCGTCAACTTCCGCGTCATCGCCAAGTGGATGCGGCTGGCGGGCGTCGACCACATCCACGCCGGGACGGTCGTCGGCAAGCTGGAGGGCGACCCGAACAGCGTCCGCGGCTACTACGACACCCTGCGCCTGGACAAGGTGGAGGCCGACCCCGTGAAGGGCCTGTACTTCGACCAGGAATGGGCGTCGATGCCGGGCACGATGCCCGTCGCGTCCGGCGGCATCCACGCCGGCCAGATGCACCAGCTCCTGCACTACCTCGGCGAGGACTCGATCCTCCAGTTCGGCGGCGGGACGATCGGCCACCCGATGGGCATCGCGGCCGGCGCCACCGCCAACCGCGTCGCCCTGGAGGCGATGATCAAGGCGCGGAACGAGGGCCGCGACTACCTCGCCGAGGGCCCCGACATCCTGCGCGCCGCCGCCAAGAACAGCCGTGAGCTGGACGTCGCCCTGTCCACCTGGGGCGACATCACCTTCACCTACGAGTCCACCGACACACCCGACGTCGTCGAGACCCCAGTGAGCGTGTGACATGCGGATCACCCAAGGCACCTTCTCCTACCTGCCCGACCTCACCGACGAGGAGATCACCAAGCAGGTCGGCTACGCCCTCGGCCAGGGTTGGCCGTGCTCGGTCGAGTTCACCGACGACCCGCACCCGCGCAACTCCTACTGGGAGATGTGGGGCCTGCCCATGTTCGACCTCACCGACCCGGCCGGCGTCCTGTACGAGATCAACGAGTGCCGCAAGGCGTACCCGGGCCACTACGTCCGCCTGAACGCCTACGACGCGAGCTACGGGCGGCAGACGACCGCGCTGCAGTTCATCGTCCAGCGCCCGGCCGAGGAGCCCGGCTTCCGCCTCGATCGCGAGGAGACGTCCGACCGGCGCGTCCGCTACACCCTCCACCCGTACGCGCTGGACCGCCCGGAGGGCGACCGGTACGGGGCGGGACGTTGAGCGAACGCCCCGGCTTCGGGATGCGCCAGAACGGCTCCCCGGCGGCGGCCGCCCCCACCC
>NZ_SMLC01000223.1 GCF_004349245.1 Actinomadura sp. 6K520
CGATCCGGCCCCCGATCCGGCCCCTGATCCGGCGCGTCGCCGCTCATCGCCGGCCGTGCAGGGCCGCGGCGGAGCGGACGTCCACCGGCGGGCGGGGCGCGGGCAGCCCGGTCTCCTCCTCGCACCGGTCGAGGATCTCCGCCAGCGGCGGGCCCATGTCGAACACGGGGACCTCCGCCCGCGCGGCGTCCAGCTCCGCCCGCAGCCGCTCGGTGGCCGCCTCGTCGAGGGTGCCGTCGGCGGTGCAGACGACGCCGTAGTCGCGGGCGCCGTCGGCGGTCACCAGCCCGCGCCGCACCTCCAGCGCCACCAGCTCCGCGGGCCGCCGCAGCGGGTCGCCCCATCCGCCGCCGCCCCACGTGACGAAGTGGAGCACGTCGCCGGGGCCGACCGGGACGTCATGGATCTTGCTGGGCAGCACCTCGCGGGTGCCGTCGGCCCGGTCGATCCACTTGCGGCCCCGCTCCCCCGGGCGCCCGCCGTTCACGCCCCACGGGTAGGTGAGCCAGCGGTCGTCGTGGATCGCGATCGTGCCCGGCTCCTCGAAGCAGTACGCGACGTCCACGCCGTTGCCGCCCCGGTGCAGGCCGGCGCCGCCCGAGTCGGCGATGGTCTCCCACCGCTCGATGCGCAGCGGGTAGTACGACTCCAGGTACTCGCAGGGGATGTTGCGGAAGGACGGCCACAGCGAGTGCCCGTCCGGGCCGTCCCCGACCGGGCGCCCCGGCACCCCGCCGAACCCGATCGAGTACAGCTGGAACCACTCGCCCTCGCGCGGCCCCGAGGTGTAGTGGCCGGAGTACATGAAGTGCGGCGAGGACGAGAACCCGGCCGCGTTCAGGATCTCCGGGTTGGTCTGCCCCAGCAGCCCGCCGAACAGGTCGAACACCCGGCCGATGCCGTGGTTGCGGGCGTTCAGCGCGGCGGGGTGCCGGGGCTTCCAGAACGAGTCCTCGGGGATCGTCACGTCGATCAGCGGGTAGAAGCCGTCGTTCCACAGGATCTGCGGGTCGGCCACCGTGATCACGTAGATGCCGAAGAACATCCGGACGAGGTTCTCGTTGATGAAGTAGTTGACCGGCCCCACGGCCTGCGGCGCGGCGTGCGAGAAGTCCAGATGGATCTTCTCGCCGTGCCGGGTGAGGGAGATCTTCAGCTCGTAGGGGCCGTAGCCGCAGCCGTCGTCGCAGATGTAGTCGGCGAACTCCAGCGTCTGCCCGTCCTCGAACAGCGCCGCCAGCAGGACCTTCATGGCCTGGTAGTTGCGGTCGAGCAGGTCGTCCAGCGCGGACAGGTACGTCTCGACGCCGAACCGGTCGCACAGCTCGGTCACCCGCCGCGCCGCCGTGGTGCAGGCGGCGACGAGGCCGTTCAGGTCGGCGCGGTTCCACTCGGGCATCCGCACCTGGTTGAGGATGATGCCGAGCGCCGCCTCGTTCAGCTCGCCGCCCTCGTACAGCTTGAACGGCGGGACGATCACGCCTTCCTCGTAGATCGTGCGGGCGTCGGCGGGCATCGAGCACGGCGTCTTGCCGCCGACGTCCGACATGTGGCCGAACATCGAGGACCAGCCGACGAGCCGGCCGCGGTGGAAGATCGGCACCACCAGCAGCCAGTCGTTGGCGTGGCTGATCGCCGCGCCGCACGCGTACGGGTCGGACGTCATCAGGATGTCGCCCTCGCCGATCGTGCCGTCGAAGTTGGCGAGGAAGTCCGGCACCGACAGCCCGAACTGGCCGACGACCATCTTGCCGTCCGGGTTGGCGATCAGCGGGAACTCGTCGTGCTGCTCGCGGATGCCCGGCGACAGCGCGGTGCGGAAGAGCACCTCGTCCATCTCGTAGCGCGCGTTGCGCAGCGCGTTCTCGATGATGTCGAGGGTGACCGGGTCGATGTCCACCCGGCCGACCGGCTCGGTGTTGGTCTGCAGGATCTCGGCCATCAGCTCTCCTCGGTCGGGCGGATCAGCAGGCTGCCGCTCGGGTGGACGGTCGCGGCGTGGCCGGGCAGCACGAGCGTGGTGGAGTCCATCTCGACCACGATGGCCGGTCCGGTCACCACGTCCCCGGCGAGCAGCCCGGAACGGTCGTAGATGTTCGCGCGCCGGGTCTCGCCGTCCATCCACACCTCGGTCTCGCGGACCAGCGCGGCGGACGGGTCGCCGGTCCCCGGCGGCAGCGTGCGCCAGGCGACCTCCGGGCGGGGGCCGCTCACGGTGACGCGCAGGTTGATCACTTCGCGTTCGTTGTCGAGCAGGAAGGAGAACAGCCGCTTGTGCTCGGCGTCGAACGCGGCGCCCAGCTCGGCCAGCAGGTCTCCGGCGACGGCGTCGCGGTCCACCTCGACGGGGATCTCGAAGCCCTGCCCGTGGTAGCGCAGGTCGATCTGGTACGTCTGCGTCTGGACGTCGCGCGGCACGCCCTCGGACTCCAGCCGCGCGGCGGCGGTGTCGGCCAGTTCCAGCAGCGCGGTGCGCAGCTCGGCGTCGTCCAGGGTGGAGAACTGGCGGACCATCGTGCGGGCGGCCTCGTCGCGGGGGCAGGTCGTCGCGTCCCCGTACGCGCACAGGACGCCCGGTGACGGCGGGACGATCACCGGCCAGGAGCCGGTGAGGCGGCCGAGGGCGTTGGCGTGCAGGGGGCCTGCGCCGCCGAACGACACGAGCGCGAAGTCGCGCGGGTCGAAGCCCTGCTGGACGCTGATGAGCCGGAGCGCGCCGAGCATGTTCTCGTTGACGATGTCGACGATGCCCGCGGCCGCGGCCTCCACGCTCGGCAGCCCCATCGCGTCGGCGATGCCCCGGACGGCCTTGCGGGCGGCCTCGGCGTCCAGCGAGATCTCCCCGCCGGCGAGGTCCTGCGGCAGGTGCCCGAGGACGACGTTGGCGTCGGTGACGGTGGGTTCGGTGCCGCCCGCCCCGTACGCGGCGGGACCGGGGTCGGCGCCCGCCGACTGGGGGCCGACCCGCAGCGCCTTGGTCAGTTCGGGGACGTGCGCGACCGAACCGCCGCCCGCGCCGACCGTGCGGACGTCGACGCTCGTCGCGCGGACGGTCAGGTCACCGACGCTGGTCTCCCGCCCGATCCGGGGATGCCCGCCGAGGACCAGCGCCACGTCCGTGGACGTGCCGCCCATGTCGAAGGTCAGGAAGTCCTTGAACCCGGCCTGCTCGGCGAACCACACCGCGCCCGTGACGCCGCCGGCGGGGCCGGACAGCAGCAGCGCCACCGGGTCCTCGGCCGCCTTGGCGGCCCGGGTCAGCCCGCCGTCGCTGCGCAGCACCGACAGCGGCGCGGTGATCCCGCTGCCGGTGAGGGAACGGTCCAGGTTGGTGACGTAACGGGATACCTCGGGCTGCACGTAGCTGTTGGCCACGGTCGTGATGGTGCGCTCGTACTCCCGCATCTCCGGCAGCACGTGGCTGGACAGCGACACCGGGACGCCGGGCAGCTCCTCGGCGGCCAGCTCGGCGACCCGCCGCTCGTGCGCGTCGTCGGCGAACGAGTTGATCAGCGCGATCGTCAGCGCCTCGATGCCGGCCCCGGCGAGGCGGCGCAGCTCGGCGCGGGCGCGCTCCTCGTCCAGCGGGGTGACCACCGAGCCGTCGGAGGCGATCCGGCCGGGTACCTCCACCGTGTGCTCCAGCTTCGCGAGGGGCTCGGGCTTCGGCCAGATGATCCAGCCGGCCAGGCCGCCCGGCACGTACGACCGGGCGATCTGCAGGACCTGGCGGAAGCCCTCGGTCGTCACCAGGCCGACCCGCGCCCCCTTCCCCTGCAGGATCGCGTTGGTCGCGACCGTGGTGCCGTGCAGGACGTGCGCCACCTCGGTCAGGTCGATCCCGGCGTCCCGGCACACCTTGCGGATGCCGTTGAGGACGCCCTGGGACTGGTCCTCCGGGGTGGACGCGGTCTTCGCCCGGTGGCTGACGCCGGTCTCCTCGTCCACGAGCAGCACGTCGGTGAACGTGCCTCCTACATCAACGCCTAGGCGATAGCCCATGCCGACCTCCCGGGATGTCTTCGTTGACAGTCAGATGACTCCGCGCTCCGACAGCGCGGCGATCTCGGCCTCGTTCAGCTCCAGGAGGCCGCCGTACACCTCCTGGTTGTGCGCACCGAGTCCCGGGCCGGGGTGCCGTACCGCGCCGGGGGTCTCGCTGAGCTTGGGGAACGCGTTGTGCATCGGCAGTTCGCCGAAGTCGGGGTGGGCGAGCCGCACGATCGCGTCGCGGGCGGCGAAGTGCGGGTCCTCGAACATGTCCCTGGCGGTGTAGATGCGGCCCGCGGGGACGCCGTTGTCGTGCAGGGTCCGCAGGAGCTCCGCCGTCTCGACGCCGGACGACCACGCGGCGATGATCTCGTCCAGCTCCGCCATGTTCCGGCCGCGGGCGGCGTGCCCCGCGTAGCGCGGGTCGCCGCTCAGCTCGGGGCGGCCCATCGTCTTGGCGAGCCGCGCGAACACGGTGTCCTGGTTGGCGGCGATGAGGATCATCTCGCCGGACGCGGTCGGGTAGACGTTGCTGGGCGACACGTTGGGCAGCACCGAGCCGGTGCGCTCCCGCTGGTAGCCGGCCACGGCCCACTCGGGCAGCAGCGACTCCATCATCGCCAGGACCGCCTCGTAGATGGCGGAGTCGACCACCTGGCCCCGCCCGGTGCGGGTGCGGTTGTGCACCGCCACCAGCGTGCCGATCGTGGCGAACACGGCGGCGAGCGAGTCGCCGAGCGAGATCCCGGCGCGGGACGGCGGCTTGTCCGCGTCGCCCGTCACGTACCTGATGCCGCCCATCGCCTCGCCGATCGACCCGTACCCGGCGCGGGGCGCGTAGGGGCCGGTCTGCCCGAAGCCGGACACGCGGACCAGCACCAGCCCGGGGTTCGCCTCGCGCAGCCGCTCGAAGTCCAGGCCCCAGCGCTCCAGCGTCCCGGGCCGGAAGTTCTCCACGACGATGTCGGCCCGCTCGATGATCCGCCGGGCGAGGTCCTGGCCCTCGGGCGTGCGCAGGTTGCAGGTCACCGACTTCTTGTTTCGGGCGACCACCGGCCACCACAGGGACTTGCCGTGCGGCTTCTCCCGTCCCCACTGGCGCATCGGGTCCCCGGCGCCCGGCGACTCCAGCTTGATCACCTCGGCGCCGAAGTCGCCGAGGAGCTGCCCGCAGAACGGGCCGGCGAGCAGCTGCCCCATCTCCACCACGCGCAGGTCGGAGAGCGGGCCTCGGGCGTCCTGGGCGGCGCCGTCATCGATGGACATCTGGCGGGTCCTCGTTTCCGTGTGTTCGGTCGTGGGCGGGGGGCATCGCTTCGTCGCCCGGGGCCGGTGGGGAGGCGGCGCGCAGCAGCACCGCCTTCGCGGCGAGGACGTGCGCCCGCGTCACCGACTCGGCCCAGGTGCCGTCGCCGGCGCGGAGGGCGGCGACCAGCTCCCGGTGGTGGGCGCAGCTCCGGTCGAGGTCGCCGGGCGAGTAGCGGTGGAAGGTGCGCATCACCAGCGGGAGCTGCGTGACGCTGTTGAGCATCGACACCAGCCGGCCGCTGGCGGACGCGGCGCGGACGATGCCGTGGAACTCGGCGTTCAGCTCGGCGACCCGGTCGAGGTCCTGCGCTCCGCCGGGCGCGCAGGACCGTTCGATGAGCTCGCACAGCTCCGCCATGCGGGCGGTGTCCTCGGGCTCGATCCGGGTGGCGGCCCGGCGGGCGGCGGCGCCCTCCAGCAGCATCCGCAGCTCGTAGATCTCCTCCAGGTCCTCCGGCGTCCAGTCCGGGACGCGCGCGCCGCGGTGCGGCAGGATCTCGACGAGCCCCTCGACCTCCAGCCGGCGCAGCGCCTCCCGCACCGGCGTGCGGCTGGACCCGGTGGCCTCGGCCAGCTCCGCCTCGCCGAGGCGCGCGCCGGCCGGGTGGACGCCGTCCAGGATGTCGGCGCGCAACCGTGTGTAGACACGGTCCACGGCTCGGGCCATCCGGTCCTCCTCCGGGTCGATTGCATGCAACATAGACACTCGAACCCGCTTGACACAAGGTGTGACCTGTGTAAATTCGACATACCACCCACAGATTGCATACAAGGGGACCTGGATGGCGGAAGTCGAAGTGGTCGAGGTCGGCCCCCGGGACGGGCTGCAGAACGAGGCCGCGATCCTGCCGGCCGCCGACAAGGTGCGGCTCATCGAGCGCAGCATCGCCGCGGGGCTGCGCCGGATCGAGGCCGTCAGCTTCGTCAACCCCAGGCGGGTGCCGCAGATGGCCGACGCCGAGGCCGTGATGGAGCGGGTCCCCCGCGTCGAGGGCGTCAGCTATGCCGGGCTCGTCCTCAACCCGCGCGGGCTCGACCGGGCGCTCGCCACCGGTGTCGACGAGGTCAACGTCGTGGTCGTGTCGACGGACGAGTTCAGCCGGCGCAACCAGGGCTGCACGGTCGACGAGGGCGTCGCCAACTGGACCGCCATCGCCCGGAACGCCCGCGAGGCCGGGCTCTACCGCACGGTCACCCTCGCCGCCGCGTTCGGCTGCCCGTTCGAGGGCGAGGTACCGGCAGACAAGGTCCTCGACCTCGTCCGGCGGATCACCGAGAGCGAGCCCCCGGACGAGATCTGCATCGCCGACACGATCGGCGTGGGCGTCCCCGCCCAGGTCCGCACACTCCTGGAGGGCGCCAGGGAGATCGCCCCGGACATCCCGCTGCGCTGCCACTTCCACAACACCCGCAACACCGGGTACGCCAACGCCCTCACCGCGCTCGACCACGGGGCCGGCGCGCTGGACGCCAGCACCGGCGGGTTCGGCGGCTGCCCCTTCGCGCCCGCCGCCACCGGCAACATCGCGACCGAGGACCTGGTGTACGCGCTGGACCGCAGCGGCATCGCGACCGGTGTCCGGATGGGCCCGGTGACCGAGACGGCCGCCTGGCTCGCCGAGCGCCTCGACAGCCCGGTACAGGCGCTACTGGGCCGCGCGGGCCCCTTCCCCGCCTGACGCCCTCCCCCTCGACCTACCCCGGGTCTCGCTACGGTAGGGCGATCCGGAGGGAGCGGTGATGGCGCGTTCGTGGTGGGGCTGGGGCAACGTCGAGGACGCGGTCGGCGGCCGGGAACTGGAATCGCTCCTGTCCCGGGTGCGCGCCCTGACGTCCGGCGAACTGACCGGCCACGAGCCGCCGGACGCCGGCGCGCTCGACCTGGCCGCCCCCAGGGTCGGCCCGCCGGAGGCGCTCGCCGGGCTGTGCTCCGCCGACCCGGCCGACCGCGCCGCCCACGCGCACGGCAAGGCGTTCCGGGACGTGGTCCGCAACCTGCAGGGCGACCTGCGGCACGTCCCCGACCTCGTCGCCCGGCCCCGCGACGAGCGGGATCTGGTCGATCTGCTCGACTGGTGCACCCGTGACGGGATCGCCGTGATCCCGTACGGCGGCGGCAGCTCGGTCGTCGGCGGCGTCGAGCCGCGCTTCGACGACCGTCCCGCGGTGACCGTCGATCTCGGGCGGCTGGACCGGGTCCTGGAGGTCGACCCGGTGAGCCGCGCCGCCCGTATCCAGGCGGGCGTGTTCGGCCCCGACCTGGAGGAGCGGCTCAGGCCGCACGGGCTGACGCTGCGGCACTTCCCGCAGTCGTTCGAGTTCTCGACGCTGGGCGGCTGGCTGGCCACCCGCTCCGGCGGCCACTACGCGACCCTCTACACCCACATCGACGACATGGTCGAGTCGATGCGCGTGGTCACGCCGGCCGGGACCGCCGAGTCGCGGCGGCTGCCCGGCTCTGGCGCCGGGCCGGCCCCGGACCGGCTGTTCCTCGGCAGCGAGGGCGCCCTCGGCATCATCACCGAGGCGTGGCTGCGGGTGCAGGACCGGCCGCGGTGGCGGGCCAGGGCGTCCGTCCGGTTCGCCGACTACACCGCCGCGGTGGCGGCGACCCGGGCGGTCGCGCAGAGCGGGCTGTACCCGGCGAACTGCCGGCTGCTGGACGCCGCCGAAGCGCTGATCAACACGGGCGTGGCAGTGGAAGGCGGCGTGCTGCTGCTCGCGTTCGAGTCCGCCGGCCATCCGGTCCAGGCGTCCCTCGACCGGGCCCTTGAGCTGTGCCGCGACCACGGCGGCGAGGTCCGGGACGAGCCCGGCGGACGGGGCACCGGCGACGCCTGGCGGTCGTCGTTCCTGCGGATGCCCTACCAGCGGGACGCGCTGGCCCGGCACGCGGTGATCGCCGAGACGTTCGAGACGGCGTGCACCTGGGACCGGTTCGCGGAGCTGCACGCCGCCGTCACCGGGGCCGCCCGGGAGGCGCTCCGCGAGGTCGCGGGCGACGGCGTCGTGACGTGCCGGTTCACCCACGTCTACCCGGACGGCCCGGCGCCGTACTTCGGCGTCTACGCGCCCGGCCGCTGGGGCGGCATGGTCGCCCAGTGGGACGAGATCAAGAGCGCCGTGTCCGAGGCGATCGCCGCGAGCGGCGGCACGATCACCCACCACCACGCGGTCGGCCGCGACCACCGCCCCTGGTACGACCGCCAGCGCCCCGGCCCGTTCGCCGCCGCGCTGACCGCCGCCAAGTCCGCGTTGGACCCGGCCGGCATCCTCAACCCGGGTGTCCTGATCCCCTAGCGCGGGAGTGGGCCGCGCGGTGGGCGGCCATGCGGACGGGCGCGTTGGCGGTGCCGTAGCCGTGGTAGCCGGGAGACCGCTGGACGAACTCGAAGAACACCCGCGATCCCAGGATTCCGGTGCAGAGGTGGAAGTACTCGGCGTCGCCGTCCCGGTCGTAGAACACGTTGTGCTCGCGCAGCGCGGCGAGCAGCCCCGGGTCGAGCGCGAGCCGGGCGTCCAGGTCGTCGTAGTAGTTGGCGGGGACGTCCAGGACCGGGGCGCCGCGCTCGCGCAGGACCCGCGCGGTGCGGAAGACGTCGCCGGTGGCGAACGCCACGTGCTGGGGGTCGGGGACGGCCGGGGCCCAGGCGCCGCGGCGCAGCACGGTGCCGTCGAGCAGGAGGCGCAGCGTGCGGCGGGGGTCGGTGACGGCCCGGCTGCGGACGAGCCCGAACGGCGCGGCGAGTTCGGCGTCGTGCTCGGGCGCGAGGCCGAACAGTGAGCGGTAGAAGAGGGTCGCCTCGTCGAACGCGTCGAAGGGCTGCGCGAGGGCGAGGTGGTCGATCGCGGTGATGCCGGTCCGGTCCGGGCCCGGGGAGCCGGAGAGGATGAAGTCGCCGAGCCAGCCGTCCGCGGCGCCGGTCCGGCAGAAGAAGACGGCGGTGCCGTCCGGGGCGGCCACCGACGTCAGGTCGGCCTCGGCCGCGCCGCGGGTCCGCGGCAGCGCGGGGGCCAGCAGCGCGGTGGCGCGCCGCGCCGCGCCTTCGGGGTCGCCGGTCTCGACGGCGAACGCGCCGATCGCGGCCCGGGACGAACCGGTGGCGTTGAGCAGGACCCGGGCGTCGCCCTGCTGCCACAGCTCCACCGGTTTGGACCGGTGCTGCCCGATGTGCGCGAACCCGGTGGCGGCGAGCGTCCGGGCCACCTCGGTGCCGGACTCGGCGTCGACCGCCAGTTCCACGAACGCGAACCCCTCCGGCGCGGGGGCGGGCGGGGTGCTGCTCTTGGCGGTCGGCGGCGGGCGCGCCGCCACACCCGCCCGGCTGGTCCTCGCCGGGGCCGCGCTGAACGCCGCGCTGTACTCCTACGTGAACGCGGTGCAGCTGCTCGACACCGCGTCCCTCGACCGGATGC
>NZ_SMLC01000224.1 GCF_004349245.1 Actinomadura sp. 6K520
GTCGTGGGCGGGTCGGTGGTGGGTGGGGTCGTCGGCGCGGTGTCGGACGTGTCACCGTAGATGACGCCGCGGCCGTTCGTGCCGAGATAGACGCGGCCGTAGACGCGGGGGTCGCCGGTGAGGGCCTCGCCCGCGTTGCCGTACCGGTGCTGGTCGTCGTTGATGCGCGTCCAGGTACCGCCCGCGTCGTTCGACCGGAACAGCCCGGTCACGCCGCCGACCGTCCCCATCAGGTAGACCGCCTGATAGCTTGCGCCCGGGGCGGCCTTGCCGAAGCCCACGTTCACGGCGTCGGAGATGTTCGAGATCTTGGTGAAGCTCGCGCCCGAGTCGGTCGAACGGAACAGGCCGGTGTCGCCCGCGAGCCAGATGTCGCCCTCCTCGCCGGGCACCGCCTTGAAGTGGACACCGCTGGACGGCAGCCCGGACGCCGCCGCCGCGAACGACGCGCCTCCGTCGGTGCTGACGTAGAAGCGGCCGCCCGAGACCGCGTAGAACTTGCTCGCGTTCACCCGGTCGGACTCGACGATCGCGTTGGCGGGCACACCGGTCGACGGGCTCCAGCTGGTGCCGAACCCCACCGAGTGGACGACGGGCTGGCCGCTGTCACCGGGGGCCCACACGAAACGGCCGCCGTCCGCTGCGGCGGCGACCGTCCCGCCGTTGTTGACGCCGCCGGGCTCGGTGCCCTGGAACCAGTTCGCCCCGCCGTCCGTCGAGAACGCCACGTGGCTGTCGTTCGGACGGTCGGAGTCGGTGAAGTTGCCCGCCCGCACGACCACGCCCGGGTCGGCCTCGGCGTAGTCGAGGCTGGTGGTGCTGGTGAACACGGGCTGGGTGAACATCGTCCGCGGCACGGACCCGAGGTCGGCGTGCCGGAACCCGCCGATGTCGCCGAGCCCGCTGATCAGCGGTGCGCCGGACGGCGGGCTGACCAGGTCGAGGACGGCGGTCTCCTCCAGTCCCCGCACCATCGGCCGGATCCCGATCTGGCCGCCCGCGTCCCACCGGGTGAGGTCCTCGGTGCCGTAGATCGTCGCGCCCGTCCCGTACATCAGCCGGTCGGAGTCGAACGGGTCGATCTCCACCGACTCGTTCATCCAGCCGAGCTTCGGGGCGACCTCGGGCGGCGACGGGTTCGCCCCGAACGTCAGCCAGGGCACTTCCGAGATGTCGTGGGTGTAGCGGAAACTCCGGTCCGGGTAGCTCGTCCAGTCCCAGATGCGCGTCCAGGACGCCCCGGCGTCGGTGCTGCGCCACATGACCATGTCGGGCCACCAGGACACCTGCGTGGCGACCATCAGCGTTTCGGGGTCCTGCCGGTCGATCGTCAGGCCGCTGTAGCCGAAGTACGCGTCGGAACTGCTCGATGGCACGGGGCTGATCTGCGTCCACGAACCCGAGCGCGTGTCCAGCTTCCACACGTCGCCCTTACCGCCGTCGTACGGGCCCGCCGTGTCGCTGGTCGCGATGTAGAGGACGTGGTTGGCCGCGTCCAGCACGCCCTTGTGCGCGATGTAACCGGTGGGCTGGCCGGGCACCCGCTCCCAGGTCGCGCCCGCGTCGGTGCTGCGGTAGACGGTGTTCTCCTTGTCCGCGACGCCGGCGTAGATCGTCCTGGTCGGTGCGCCCGCCGTGCCGTCGCTCTCGTCGAACGTCACCCAGACCACGCCGGGCCGGTGGCTGCCGTAGCCGCTGCCGTCGCCGGGATCGTCGGCGTAGTCGCCCGGGTTGGGGAAGCTGTTCACCTCGGCCCAGGTCGCGCCCTGGTCGGTGCTCCGCCACAACCCGTTGCCCTCGGGCGTCCCCAGGTAGAGCACCCGGTTGTCATGGGGATCGACCGCGAGCCGTTCGCCCATTCCGCGTCCCGGCATGTTGCCGCCCAGCTTGAACGGCAGTTCCGCGACCCGCCACGTCCTGCCCCGGTCGGACGAGCGCAGCACCGCGCCATTGTTGGGATCCCAGTCGTTGGTGTACATGCCGACGGCCGCGTAGACCCGGTTCGCGTCCACCGGGTCGGCGGCCAGGCTGATCACGCCGTTGTACCCCCACCTGTCCCAGCCGACCCAGTCCAGCAGCGGCACCCACCGCCTTCCCGGCTGGTCCCACCGGTAGGCCCCGCCGATGTCCGTGCGCGCGTAGACGAGGTCTTTCTCCTTGCGGCTGAAAACGATCCCGGGGACGAATCCGCCCCCGTCGATCCGCACGTTCTGCCAGGCATAGGTCTCGGCGGCCGGTGCGCTGGGCGCGGCGGTCGCCACCCCCACCACCGGCCCGGCGACCAGCGCCAAGGTGACCGCGACGGCCCCCGCCGCACGAGTGAACGATCTTCGCATCGGACAAGCCCTCCAGATCGGCGACACCGCTGCCCAGGAGGGTGATCGAAGCGATTCGACTCGTCAACGTGTTTCACCGCGCACCATCGCCGCCCGGGGGATCACCCGGGCGACCAGCCCGAACGAGGCCCGCTCCAATGAAAGGCCGCCCGCCGGATTTCACCGGCCGCCGGAGAAAAGCCGGACGGCGCCGGTTCTCAGGAGCGTTCGATGGACGTGCGGGCCCACCGCGCCGCCTTGAGGGCCAGTTCGCCCTGCCGTCCCCGTCCGGTGCCGTACCGGATCTCGGACACCAGGTTGCCGACGCCGAAGAAGACCACGGAGTCGCCGTCCGGGCCGGTCGTCGCGAAGGCGGCCTCGCCGAGGCCGGGGAGCGGGGTGACCGGCTCGGTGGCGCCGGCCCGCTCCGCGGCCAGCAGCCCGCGGGCCGCGGCCGTGCTCGCCGCGGTGCGGAGCGTGAGCCGGAGCCGCTCGTCCCCCTCCGCGACCGGGGAGGTCTGCCAGACGCACTCCTTGCGCGGCTGTCCCGTGGCCGGGTCGGGGCTCTCGTCGGCGTGGTTGTGGAAGGTGCGCACCAGCCCGCCCGCCTGCTCGGCGCTGATGAGCCCGCACGGGGAGGGCGCGGTCGCGAAACGTACCGGTTCGGCCGTGCCCGGGGACGAGGACGGTGTCTCCCGCGTCACCGGTGCCGGCGGCTCGGCCGGATCGCGAAGCGCGATGACCAGGACGGTCACGGCGACCACCACCGTCGCCACCGTGCCGACGAGGGCCGCGATGATCCACGGCCGGGCGGTCCGCGGCGGCCCGGCGGGCACGGTGGGACGTCCGTCATGGCCGGGACGGGGCGACGTGGGCGGGTCGAGCAGCGGGGGAGGAGCCGTGCGCTCGCCCGTCACCAGGGCACGCAGGTACGCCTCGGCCGCTTCCGCGTCGAGACGCGCGGCCGGGTCCTTGACCAGGAGCCGTCTCAGCAGCGGTTCGAGCGGCCCGGCGGCGCGGGGCGGATCCGGCGCGTCGGTCAGGACGGCCCCGAGAGTCCCCATCATGCTGCCGCGGGCGAAAGGCGGACGGCCTTCGGTCAGGGCGTAGAGCGTCGCCCCCAGGGACCACAGGTCGGAGGCGGGACCGCTGAGGTCGTCCCGCACCCGTTCAGGCGCCATGTAGGCCGGGGACCCGATCAGCGAGCCCGGTCGCGTGAGCGTCGCCTCGCCCTCAAGCGCGGCGATGCCGAAGTCGGTGAGGACGGCGCGCCCGTCCTCGCGGAGGAAGATGTTGGCGGGCTTGACGTCCCGGTGCAGCACCCCTTGGGCGTGGGCGGTGCGGAGGGCTCCGAGGATCTCCAGGCCGATGCGTGCCACCCGCCCGGGCGGCAGCGGGCCGCTGTCGGCGAGCACCGCGTCCAGGGAGCGGCCGGGAAGCAGGTCCATGACGATGCACGGCCCGCCCCCCTCGACCACGACGTCGTGCACGGTGACGATCGACCGGTGCTGCAGCAATGCGGCCGCCCTGGCCTCGCGCAGGGCGCGCTGTGCCGCCTGGTCGCGCTGCTCGGGGCTCAGCTGGCCGGGGAGCAGGAGCTCCTTGACCGCCACGTCCCGGCCGAGCAGCTCGTCGCGGGCGAGCCAGACCACGCCCATGCCGCCCTCACCGAGGCGCCGGACGAGCCGGTAGCGGCCGGCGAGCGTGCGGGGCGGCGCGGTCACGCCGCCGCCCGCGCGATCCGGCGCGCCGCCTCGTGCGCCTCACCCGGAGACGCGGTGCCGCGCTCGTACATGTGCTCGATCCGCAGCACCGAGTTCTTCACGCGGAGCACGACACCGGAGATGTCCATGGTCTTCGACAGGCCCGTGGAAGTGTAGGAGAAGGCTTCGTCGCCGACCCCGGTGAGGGTCTGCGCCCCGGTTTTCCGTGCCCGCACGTGGTCGACGTCGATTTCGGGCCATCCCCAGTAATGGACCCCGGGCCTGGCCGCGTTCTTCGTGCTCACGAATCTGTTGTGCGCTTCGGCGGGCGACCGCGGCGGCGGGGCACCGGTCGCACGGCCGAGATCGGTGATCGCGACTCCGCGTTTCGAAGCGGCCCACCCACAGGATTTCTCGTCTTCCTCGATCTCGGGTCTCCCCTGCCGGAGCAACCGGCTTATCTGCTGCCTGGTGAGGAGGCCGCACAGATCGAGCGCGGGCGAGGACGGCGTCGCGGACGGTGTCGCGGGCGGGGTGGCCCGCGGGCTGGACGGCGCCGCCGCTCCCTGGGGCGCCCGGGGCTTGTCGTCCCCATCGGAGGCTCTGACGGCCAAAGTGCCGATGAACAAGGTGCCGGACGTGACCAAAGCGACGCCTGCCGCGATGGGAATCCAGATCCGCCGAGGGTCTTTCCTCGGGGGAGCGGGCGGAGGCATCGGGGCGGCACCGGGCAGCCCGGACGGCAGCCCGGCGGACACGTTCCGCAGAACCCGCCGCACGTCCTCGGTGTTCGGCCGCGAGGACGGCTCCTTCTGCAGCAGATACCACAGCAGCGGTGCAAGCGACCCGGCCCGCCGCGGCGGCGCCGGTTCCTCGGTCAGCACGGCACCGAGCGTCGCCATCGAACCGTCCCGTTCGAACGGCGGCCTTCCCTCGACCGCCGTGTAGAGGGTGGCGCCGAGCGACCAGAGGTCGGACTCGGGGCCGCCCGGTCGCTCCCGCAGCCGCTCAGGGGCGATGTAGCCGGGCGAACCGACGAACGTCCCGGTGCGGGTGAGGCCCGGGTCCGCCTCGATGCTCGCGATGCCGAAGTCGGTCAGGACGACCCGGCCGTCCTCGGCGAGGAGCACGTTGCCGGGCTTGACGTCCCGGTGCACGATGCCCTTCTCGTGCGCGGCCTCCAGCGCGTCCAGCACCTCCAGGCCGATCCGGGCGGCCGCCTGGGGCGTGCGCGGGCCGTCCCGCCGGAGCACCTCGCCGAGGGACGCGCCGCCCACCAGCTCCATGACGATCCACGGGCGCTCGTCCTCGATCACCACGTCGTGCACGGTGATGACGCCGGGATGGTCGATCAGCGCCGCCGCCCGCGCCTCCCGCTGCGCCCGCCCGGTCGCCACACGGCGCTCCTCCGCGGTGAGGACGGCCGGGAAGACGATCTCCTTGACCGCCACGGTGCGGCGCAGCGTCTCGTCCACGGCCGACCAGACCGTGCCCATGCCGCCGCTCCCGAGCCGTTCCCGGAGGCGGTACCGACCGGCGAGCACCCGTTCGGACATCTGAGCCCCGGTCCTTCCCCGTCGATCCGAGCGCGTTGCACGACGTCTGCCCCGTCCCTGCCCGGACCGTGGGCGGCCCGACCGAGACCGCAACACGGTAGCGCCTGGAGATCACCCCGGACGAAGCGACGAAATGCCCCACTTTGACCAGATATTTGACCTCGACTCCCCGTGTGTCGCTATCGGCCGGGTATGGCGTCCGCCGACGGCTGAGGCACCCAGCGCGGGGAGGAGCCCTGACCATGACCGCACCACCCGAGGCCAGGCCGGCCCAGGAGTGGGCTGACGCCTTCGCGGCGGCCAGCAACGACGATCCCGAGATCCAGGCCCACGGAAAGTACTTCACCTGCACCTACCTCCTCGACGCCACCGAGCGCGGCTACGCCATCAAGGTGGAGTCAGGGCGGGTCACGGAGGTCACGCCGGACCCGGGCCCGCTCGACGTGCCCTACCAGTTCGCGATCCGCGCGAGCGCCGACACCTGGCGCGGCTTCGGCGAGCCCGTGCCGGCGCCGATGCACCACGGAATCTGGGCCGCCAGCTTCCAGCGCGACATGCGGCTGGAAGGGGACGTCCTGGTCCTCATGCAGAACCTGCGCTGCATCACCCGGCAGATCGAACTGCTCCGCGTCGTCGGCTCACCGGTCTGAGGAAGGAGAGCATCGTGAGCAGGATTTCCCCGGTCACCGGGCACTACGTGACCGTCGAGGTCGACGGCCTGGAGTACAAGGTCTTCTACCTGGAGAACGGCACCGGGCAGCCCCTCGTCTGCCAGCACACCGCGGGATGCCACAACCACCAGTGGCGCGGCCTGCTGGAGGACGCGGAGATCACCGCGAACCACCGCGTGATCGCCTACGACCTGCCCCGCCACGGCAAGTCCGACCCGCCGGAGAACACCGAGTGGTGGAAGGAGGAGTACAAGCTCACCGCGGACCACTTCGTCAACTTCATCGTCGCCCTCTGCGACGCCCTGGAACTCGAGGACCCGATCTTCATGGGCTCCTCCTTCGGCGGCAACGTCGCACTCCAGCTGGCCCTGCGCCATCCCGACCGCTTCGCGGGCGTCCTGTCGGTCGAGGGCGCCGACTACTCACCCGGCTTCTACCTCGACTGGTGGCAGCACCCGCACGCCAACGCGGCCCAGGTCTGCGCGAGCGGCGTATGGGACCTGATGGCCCCCCAGTCACCCGAATCCGACCGCTGGAAGACCTGGTTCTACTACTCCCAGGGCTCCGAAGCGTTCAAGGGCGACCTGCACTTCTACTCCGTCGACCACGATCTCCGCGAGGACCTGGACAAGATCGACGGCGACCGCTGCCCCGTGGTGATGCTCACCGGCGAGTACGACTACCTGACCACCCCGGAGGACAGCGCCCGCACCGCCGACGCGATCCAGAACGCCACCTTCATCAAGATGGAGAGAATCGGCCACTTCCCGATGAGCGAGAACCACCCGGCCTTCCGCGACTACCTACTGGAGGCCCTGAAAACCCTGCAGACCAAAACCCCCGCCTGACTTCTCAGGGGCACCGGCCGCTCTGGACGCCTCCGTCAGGGCGTCACGGGTCGGTTGACGAGTCGGCGAGGGAGTGCGGCTGAAGCACGGAAGGCCAGGTGCGGCAATCGCGACCTGGCACTGCCTGGGCGCCTCCGGCAGGATTCGAACCTGCGACACCCGCTTTAGGAGAGCGGTGCTCTATCCCCTGAGCTACGGAGGCATGTCGTCGCTCGCGGCAAGAGCGTAGCGGACGGCACCTACAGGGTAGGGGACGGAACCCGTTGCGCGCTCCCTCTTAAGGGGCGGCTGGGCTCTAGGCCAGGTGGGGCCCCGGTCTGTACGCTTCGGTGCCGTGAAGGGTCGGCATCGTGGGCAGCCCCGTGGCAGGTCTGCCGAAGACGAGGTGGATGACCGCCCGCCCGGCGGCAGGCGGAGGCTCGTTGTCGCCGCCGTCTCCGGCGCGCTCGTGGTCGCGGCCGCTTTGATCGTTTTCGGGGTGCGCGGTGAGTCGGCGGACGAGCAGCCGCAGACGGCGGCCACCTCCGTGCAGCAGCAGGTGCCGGTCATCCCCGGGGCCGAGCCGACGTACGGGGAGTACGTGCTGCCCGAGGCGGATCCGCAGGTGGCGACGAAGGAACCGCCGACGCCGGCCCCCGTCCCCCGGACCACGCCGAGCAGGACGAAGCCCGCTCCGACTCCGACGCCGTCCCGCTCCAGGACGAGGAGGCCGTGTCCGCCGGAATGGCAGGACGTCTGGTGGATGCGCCGGTGGTGCGACGATACCCGTGATCGCGATGGTCACCGTGGCCGCTGAACCGATTACGCGCAGGTGATCGTAGAACGTGTAGTACCGTTCTGCCGCTGTTCCGCATTCGGGCATCAGGAGGAAAACCACCGTGCCGAACCCCCGGTCGGCGGCGCTGACCGCGGTCTTCCTGGTGATGACCATGCTCTCACCGCACGGTGTCGCCGTCGCGGCCGACGCCGACACCGTGGAGTCGCTGCGCCGTGAGGCGTCGAAGGCCAGCAGCGAGCTGGAGAAGGCCACGAAGCAGATGCAGGCCCGGAAGAAGGACCTCGCGGCCTCCCAGGTCAAGCTGCGCAGCACGCTCAAGGACCTCGCGGTGGCGGAGGCGGAGCTGAACCGGATCCGCGAGCCGCTGGCCAGGCTGGCGAACAGCTCCTACCAGCAGAGCGGGGCCGTCGGGTCGATGTCCATCTTCGGCGGCGGCGATCCGGGCCAGGCGCTGCGTTCGACGGCGGACGTGACGCTGCTCGCCAGGTCGCAGCAGGCACTTGTGGACCGTGCCGACGAACTGCAGTCGCGGCGCAAGCGCCTCGCCTCGACCGCCCAGGAGCTGCAGTCGCGCAACGCGGTCGAGCAGACCCGCCTCCAGCAGGAGGTGGCCGGGCTGAAGACCAAGTCGGCGCAGCTCACCAAGCAGCTCAACACGATGCTCGACAAGCTGTCGGTGAGCCGGCTGAAGCGGCTGCAGCTCAAGTGCGATGAGGGCCTCGCCACCGAGGCCAAGCAGTTCCCCAACGGGCTGATCCCGTCGAAGTACCTCTGCGCTCTGCCGCAGAAGGGGCATCGCCTCCGCGCGGACGCCGCGCTCGGCTTCTACAAGCTGAACGCCGCCTACAAGCGCCGGTTCGGCCGCGACATGTGCGTCACCGACGCGTACCGGAGCCTGTCCGAGCAGCACGCGGTCTACGCGCGGAGGCCCGGTTTCGCGGCCGTCCCCGGGACGAGCAACCACGGCAAGGGGCAGGCCCTCGACCTCTGCGGCGGCATCCAGAGCTCGGGTTCCATCCAGTTCAACTGGATGGAGGCCAACGCCGAGAAGTACGGGTGGTACCACCCGGCGTGGGCCTACAGCAATCCCTTCGAGCCCTGGCACTGGGAATTCGGCACCGAAGGCGACTACGAGTAACCCACCTGCCGGAAGAACGCGGTGCGGGGTGAGTGCCTCTAGGTGGCCGTGGGGGTCTCGGTGGCGGGGGTCACCTCGGCGGTGCAGTGGCGGCAGCGGCGGGCCCTGAGCGGGATGGCGCTCAGGCACTGCGGGCAGTCGCGTTCGGTGGCCTCCTTGGCGCGGTCGAGCCGCTCGATCAGCTTGGTCGTCGGGAGCACCACCAGGAAGTAGACGATCGCCGCCGTGATGGTGAACGCGATCGCCGAGGTCAGGAAGATCCCGTACGGGAACTCGGTGCCGTTGATCGTCACGGCCAGGTCCGTGTAGTCGGGCTCGCCGCCGAGCAGGGCGATCAGCGGGGAGATGAACGAAGCCGCGAAGTCCTTGACGAGGCCGGCGAACGCGGCCCCCACGACGAACGCGACCGCCAGTTCGACGAGGTTGCCGCGAAGGAGGAACTTCTTGAAACCACTCATGCCGGCTCCGGACTCTCGGGGGGATGCGCCATCCCGTTGCGGTGGGCGCGCAGGAACGGCTACGGATCGTAATGAAACGCCCCGTGACATGCCAAGCCGGCCTCCACCCACCGGCCAGGCCGAGCCCGGGCGGTGGGGATGGCGCTGGCGGGCGCGATGGCGTTGGCGGTGGGGTGGTCAGGGTGACGG
>NZ_SMLC01000225.1 GCF_004349245.1 Actinomadura sp. 6K520
CGGGGGACGGGCGCGGCGGGGGAGCGCCGGATCTCTGGGCGGGATGTTACTGCCCGTCGGCGGGCGTCGTGGGTTACTGCGGCGGGTTCGGGACCTTCTCGCCGAGGAACATCCGCCGGACGGCGCGCTCGGCCGCGTGCCCGTCGTCCCAGGGGCAGAACCGCGCCTTGAAGTTCGCGAGGTCCTTGGCGGCGGCGTCGCTCCAGGCGGCCCGGGACACGAACGCCTCGACCAGCTCGTCCTCCGTGGTGGCGACGACGCCGGGCGGGCTCGCGGTCAGGTCGAAGTTGACGCCGCGGGTGAGCTTGTAGGTCTCCCAGTCGTTCGCGTAGATCACGATCGGCTTGCCGAGGTTGGCGTAGTCGAACATGATCGACGAGTAGTCGGTGAGCAGCGCGTCGGAGGCGATGGCGAGGTCCTCCACCGACGGGTGCCGGGACACGTCGATGACCCGGCCCTCCGGCCAGCCCATGTCCGCCGCCAGGTTCGCGATCTTGTAGTAGTAGTGCGCCCGCAGCAGCAGGACGTGGTCGTCGCCGAGCTGGTCCATGACCCGGCCGATGTCGAACATCGGGCTGTAGCGGCGCTGGTAGTCGCGGTGCGTCGGCGCGTACAGGATCGCGGTGGCGCCCGCCGGGATGCCGAACTCGGCGCGCAGCGCGGTCCGCTGCTCCTCGTCGCCGATCGCGTTCACCAGCCGGTCGTTGCGCGGGTAGCCGATCTCCAGCATCTCGTAGTCGCACGGGAAGCCGCGCTCCCACGCCTCGGTGGACAGCGGGTTGGACGACAGCAGGTAGTCCCAGCGGTCCGAGCGCGTGATGAGCGCCTTGAAGTCCATGTCGTTGGCGCCGACCGGATAGTCCATCTGGTCGAGGCCCATCTTCTTCAGCGGGGTGCCGTGCTGCGTCATCATGTGCACCTGCCCCGGCCGCTTCACGTACTCGTCGGGGAAGTTGACGTTGTTGACGAAGTACTTCGCGCGGGCCAGCGTCCGGTAGTAGTCGGCGGACCCGAAGACGACGTAGTCCACCCCTTCCGGCATGGTCTTGCGCCCGCCCGGCTTCACGACCCACACCGGGCGGATGTGCGGGGCCAGCTCCCGGACCTTCTCGTAGATCGCCGCCGGGTTGCAGGCGTAGCCGCGGAACCAGTAGGCCGCGAACACGGCGAGGTTCTCGTCGATCGGCAGCCGCCGCTGCATCCGGTAGTAGGGGCGTTCCTTGGCCAGGTCCTTCGACAGCCGCACGCCGCGCCGCCCGGCGCGGGTTATCTTGCGGCCCCGCCGGCGCGCCTTGTGCTTGGCCTCCTGCGCGCGCAGCCGCTGGAAGCCCCGGTAGTCGTTCGCCTTGACCATCCGGTGCTTGTCGGCGAGGAACGGCTTGTCCTCCGGGTCCGGCGGCTCGTGCCCCGGGGGCTCGTACTTGGCGTACGTCTTCGACATCTCGGCGAAGAACCGCTCGTTGTCGGCGTCGTGGACGCGGTCGCCGCGCTCGATGATGACGAGCAGGTGCCAGATCGTCCGGTCGAACATCAGCGGCCGGAACGGGTCGGCCTTGGCGCCCATCCGGTCCATGAACTCGAAGACGCGGTCGTACTGCGCGAACGCGTCGAAGTGCTTGGCGCCGGTGGTCCGGGTGATGGCCCCGCGGCGGCGCTGCCGGTAGATGTAGCAGACCCGGTCCAGCAGGCTCAGCCGCTCGGCGGCCATGAGGATCGGGTAGGTGACGTTGAGGTCCTCGTAGAAGCCGCCGCTGAACCGCAGACCCTGTTCGAGCAGGAACTCCCGGCGGATCGCCTTGTTCCACGCCGTCATCATCATCTCGAGGACGCTCGGGCGCTCCTCCAGCGTGAACACGTCCGGCGCGGGCGGCTCGCGGAACAGGTGGTTGATGACGCTGCGCTTGACGCGGCCGTTCCAGTAGGCGCGGGCGTAGTCGAAGAGCAGGACGTCGGGGCGGGTCTCCTCGAGCCGGTCGATGATGGCCCGGACCGCGCCCTCCGTGGCGTAGTCGTCGCTGTCGAAGAACCAGACGTAGTCACCGGTCGCCATTTCGAGACCGATGTTGCGGGCGTGCCCGAGCCCGACGTTCTCCTCAAGGTGCCGTACCCGGACGCGCGAGTCGCGCTCGGCGAACTCGTCGAGAATCTCCCCGCAGCCGTCCGGCGACCGGTCGTCGACCGCGATGACCTCCAGGTTGGGGAGGTCGGGGTCGAGGATCGAGTCCAGGCACTGCCTGATGTACCCCTGCACTTTGTGCACGGGCACGACGACGCTCAAGGAGATGCCGCTATCGCTGCTCACACGTAGGCCAATCAGCTACTCGGTGAATCTGGACCATACCCACAAGTGGTAGGTAAATCTTATGTCCTGGCATGAGACGGCTTGAGCAGCCATCGGGCCTTGGGCTCGACCGCCCAGTGGGTGAGCCGTTCGACGGGCGCGGTCGCGAGGACGACGCCGAGTGCGGCCGCCGCCAGGGTCGTGCCGACCAGGCCGAGCGGGGTGTGCAGGACGGGTTCGGCCAGGACGCCGGTGTAGTCGAACGTCTTCACGATGAGCCCGTGGAGCAGGTACACGTACAGGGAGCGGGTGCCCATCCGCGTGTACCAGCCGTGCCCCCGCGGGATCACCGCGAGGAAGGCGGCGCCGAGGAACACGGCGAAGGCCAGCGCCGCGAGGCGGTAGCCCGCCCCCGCCAGGGCACCGAAGCCCATGTCCTCGTAGCCCTTGTTCCAGAGGATGAACCCGCGGTCCATCCGCGGGACGACGCCGCCCTTCTCCCAGATGTAGGCGACGGGGAGCGCCACCGCGAGCACGCTGAGACCGGCCCACCGCGCCCAGGAGCGGCGCAGCCGCTGGACGTGCCGGGGCTCGATCGTCAGGCCCAGCACGAAGATCGGGAGCAGCCCGGCGGTGCGGCTGAGCGTCGAGTCGGCGGTGAACGCCCAGCACCCGGCGGCGAGGCTGAGCGCCACCGAGATCAGCACGGGGTGGCGGAGGTGCCCCCAGAGCGGGGCGCTCAGCCGCCAGAACACCATGGCGATCAGGAACCACATCAGGAAATGCGGCCGGAAAAGCTCGGACACGCTGAAATCGACGTCGTTGATGAGGACGAGCTGCGCCCGATAGAGCAGGATGAAAATCACGTACGGGACGATCAGCGTGGGGAAAACGCTGCGGAACTTCTCCGTCGAGCGCATGAACCCGCGCGAGAAGTAGCCGGCGATGAAGACGAAGACCGGCATGTGGAAGCCGTACAGGACCACGTACGCCGCCCGCGCGGCGATGCTGTCCCCGTACTCCGCCCAGACGTGCCCCACGACCACCAGGGCCGCGGTGAAGAACTTGGCGTTGTCGAAGAAGGCGTCCCGCTGCCGCGGCGCCGCCGGCCTTCCGGTCCCGGCGGGGCCCTGCGCGTCCAGTACCGCGCTCGTGGGCGCCGCGCCGCCGGGCGCCGCACTCCCGGGCACGGGGCGCCCCGCCATGACATCGGGTGCGGTGACGTCGGGGGCGGGGGCGGCCGGCGCGCCGGCGTTCGTCAGGGTGCCGGACGCGGGGGGACGCGGCGGAGGGATGGTGTCGGTCATGTCTCCGGAAGCTTCATTCAGTAGGTGACAGCCGTTCACATGGAGGCACGGGCGACTCTAGCCCCCGATGGGGGGAGATGTGGCCAGATGTGCGAGTTTGCCGTGCTAGCCGCGGCGGCCGGGGCGGCGCAGGGGGGTGAACACCCACGTCAGCTTGGGCTCCAGCGCCCAGCTCATCGTCCGGACGACGTACTTCGAGCACAGGAACGTCCCGACGACGAGGGCGACGCAGGTCACGAGCGTGACGCCGAGCGGGTTGTGCATCCAGTCGATGCCCCACCAGCCGGTGAAGTTCATCAGCCGGGTGACGAACCCGTGCAGCAGGTAGGCGTACAGCGTCGCGGCGCCCATCCCGGTGAACCAGTACCGCTTGCGCGGGATCTGGGTGAGGAACGCGGCCACGAGGATGATCGCGCACGCGAACATCGCGAGCCGCATCAGCGAGCCGGTGAAGTTGCCGACGTTGAACGCGTCGTGGGGGTGCTTCCAGTAGACCCACGCCCGCGACATGCGGTCCATGACGAAGAACGAGGCGGCCAGCCCGACCGCGAGCACGACCGCACCGATCGGGCGTGCGATCGGCTTCTTCAGCAGCTCGAAGTGCTGCGGCTTCAGGGTGAGGCCGAGGACGTAGAACGGCAGCAGCCCGATCACCCGGTGGATGTCGAACGTCCCGCCGAGGTCGCTCATGTACGACAGCAGCGAGAAGCCCAGCGCCACGGCCAGTGGCCAGCGGATCTGCTGCCAGACCGGGGTGGACAGCCGCCACATGAACAGCGCGCACAGGAACCACGTCAGGTAGTACGGGTTCAGCAGGCTGATCTCGAGCGCGTTGCGGCCCGCCAGCCAGTCGTAGATGGAGTAGGCGAACTCGAACACCACGTACGGCACGCCGACGTTGGTGATGAGCTTGCGCGCCTTGCCGCCGGCGAACGTCCAGTTCCGCGAGAAGTAGCCGGTGATCACGATGAACAGCGGCATGTGGAACATGTAGATGAAGAGGTACAGCCCCTGGGCCAGCGGGACGTCCTGCAGGTAGGCCAGGGAGTGGCCCACCACCACCAGGAGGATCGCGAAGTACTTGGCGTTGTCGAAGAACGGGTCGCGCTGCTTGCGCGGCCGGGGCGCCTCCGCGGTGCCGGCGGCCCGCGGGGCGGGCGCCGCCGGCGCCGGAACCGTCGGATCCGTCGACAGCGGCCGGCCGTCGCGCGGCGCCGTGTCGGCCCCCGAATGCCTGGTGGTGTACGTCATAGGCTGCCGGCCTAGGTCTCCTTGCAGATGTCGTCGTTCGCGCGGATCTCGCCCTGCTGCTTCGGAATGCCGCCCCCGGCGCTCTTGAGGTTCGTCCAGTCGCGTCCGATGACCAGGTCGACGATGCCCGGGGTGCCGCCGCTGCGCGCGGTCGGCTGCGGCTTGCTCGGGATGAGCGCGGCCAGCGTCTTGGAGTGCTGGTCGGCACCCGAACCGTACAGGACCCTCGTGGTCGTGGTGAGGGAAGGCGCGTTTCCGCCGACGGTGACCTGGAAGCCCTGCGACTCCAGGTCGTCGGCGACGCGGCTCGCCTGGCCGTCGATGCCGCTGCCGTTGAAGACGCGCACCCGGACCTGGTTCGGCGGGATCCGCTGGATGCCGGCCTTCGGCTTCTCGGGCACGGTCTTGTCGTTGCGGACGGCGGCGAAGAACGACTGGGCGTTCGCGCTCAGCGCGACGCGGTTGGGGTCCAGCGGGTCGGGGCCGGACGGGACGGTGACGAAGCGCAGCTTGCCGGAGCTGACGCCCTGCATCTCCTGGGCGATGTCCATCATGACCTGCGGCGTCAGCTCGCTGTCGGTGGTGAGCGACTTGGTCACCGCGTTCATCAGGGCGAGGAGCTTCTTGGGGTTGCTGATCACGCCCGCGCTCAGCGCCTTGTTGGCGAGGGCGCCCATGAACTTCTGCTGGCGCTTGATGCGGTCCAGGTCGGAGCCGTCGCCGAGCCCGTGCCGGACGCGCACGTAGGCCAGCGCGGTCTCGCCCTTGATGTTGTGCTTGCCCGCGCTCAGCCGGAGCTTCGACTGGGGGTCGTTGACGGCCTTCGGCAGGCACACCGGGACCCCGCCGATCGCGTTCGTGATGGACTTGAACCCGTTGAAGTCGACCTGCATGAAGTGGTCGACGCGGATGTTGGAGATGCTCTCGATCGTCTTGATGACGCAGGCGGCGCCGCCCTTGGTGAACGCCGAGTTGATCTGGGCGCGGTCCTCCGCCGGGTACAGCTGGCCGCTCTGGCCCTTGCAGGACGGCATCCGGATCATGAGGTCGCGCGGGAAGCTGATGGCCATCGCCTGGCCGCCGCCGGGGGACAGGTGCAGCAGGATCATCGTGTCCGAGCGGGGCGGGTCGCTCTTCATCCGGCGGCCGTACTTGGCGTTGGCGCCCGTCCGGGTGTCGGACCCGAGCAGCAGGATGTTCAGCGCCTCGTTCAGCTTCTTCGGCCGGTCGGGGCCGAGCTGGGCGTTGACGTCCTCGTGCGAGATGTTCCCGAACGCCTGGCGGTACAGGCCGTAGGCGGTGAGGGACCCCACGACCATGAGGGCCGACATTCCGATGCACACCCATCCGAGGATGCGCCAGCCGCGTCGAGGCGCCGGCTGCGGGTCGGCGTCGTCGACGTACTCCATGTACATCGGGTTGCTGTTCATGGGCTCCGTGGTCCCGGGGTAGGCAGGTCCGGGGGCCGGGTCGCGCGCCGTGCGGGGCGGCCCGTGTTTCCGGTGTCGGGTACTGGACGGTCGGTACTGGTCCTGGACGGTCGGGTACTGGACGAGGGCAAGGAGAGCGTAGTCAGGTGAGCCGGTGCGGGTCCCCGGATTCGTCATTCCATCCGGGCACACCGGCGACCATCGTCACATGCTCCATGGTCAGGCGACGATCTAGCGTAGCTTTGTCGAAGTTTCGTTGGATTATGACGGAAGCGCCCGAGATTAGTGGTGCGACCAGGCCGGTCAGCACGCCGTCGAGCGTGGCGAACGACCTGTCGACCAGGAGCCGGTCGCGTGCGTCCAGCTCCCATTTCCCGGCCGCCGCGCGGCCGGCGGCGACGAGCTCCGCCCCGCTGAGTGTGGCCTTTGTCACACTGATCGCGGGCGTCTCGGGCGTGACTTCCGCATCAGCGACGAACCGGTCGGCATAACTGCGAACCTCCGCGGAGTAGTCGGTCACGCCCGGCGGGCACTCGGTGAGCGGGCCGCCCAGGGCGTGCAGCGACAGCCCGACGATCTCCTCGGCCCCGCCCGCCAGCACCTCGTCGGCGAGCACGTCGGCCAGCACCTCCTGCGCCGCCGCAAGGATGTACGGCTCGTCCGGCCCCGCCGGTTCGGCCCGTGGTTCGGCCCGTGGTTCGGCTCCTGGTTCGGCCCGTGGCCCGGCCGGCGCGGCGGCGGCGCGCTCGCGGACCGTCCCGGGGTCGACCGGCTCGGCCACGATCCCGGCGGACCAGCAGGCCATCAGCCAGACGGCGGTCTGCCAGTGCGGCGGCAGGACGAGCACGGCCCGCGTGCCCGGCTCGGCGGCCAGCCCGTCGACCAGGAAGTTCGCGGTCTTCGCCACCCAGTTGTCGAACGTCCGCGCGGACAGTTCGACGCGTTCGCCGCTCGCGTCGTCGTAGAAGGTCACCAGCGGGCTGGACGGGTCGTCCGCCACCCGTCGCCGCAGCAGCTCCGCGGGCCCGCCCGTGTTTCCGCCCGCGTTCCCGGCGTGTGCGCTCATGGGGCGAGCGTATGCCCGCGTGATCGCCGGGACGGCATCACCCTGCCGGGACCGCTACGCTCCGCACGGGTGAACGAACGGGTGAACGAGTCGACGGACGGGCGCGGGGCGGGAACATGAACGCGGGGCGGCTGCTCATGCGCGTCACCGTGGTCCCGTCGCTGCTCCTCGTGGCGTGGCTGGCGGTCTCACTGCCGCTGCTGATGGCGGGCGCGTTCCGCCCGATCCCGGCGTTCGCGCTGTTCCTGCCCGTCGCCGCGCTCGTGCTGTGGCTGGGCCTGCGCACCGGGCCGCACGACGGCGCCCGCGGCGAGGACGCGGCGGCGGGACGCGAAGCGGTGCCCTGGTGGGCGGTCGCCGCGGTGTTCGCCATCACCGCGGCGTTCCTGGTGCTCCAGGTCGTCATGTCCGCCGAGCAGATCATCGTCCGCCGCGACCCGGCCTCCTACGTGCAGTTCGCGACGTGGCTGGCCGAGCACGGGTCCCTGCCGATCCCGCTGATGGAGGGCGCGTTCGGCGGACCCGACGGGGTCATCTACTACCAGAGCCCGGCCTTCTACCAGCACGACGGCGCGATCGTCCCGCAGTTCATGGCCGGGCTGCCGCTGGTGCTGGCGCTCGGCGGCTGGATCGGCGGCACCCACGGCATCCTGCTGACGGCACCGCTGCTCGGCGCGTGCTGCGTGCTGGCGTTCGCCGGTCTCGTCGCCCGGCTCGTCGGGCCCCGCTGGGCCCCGGCGGGCGCGCTGTTCCTCGCGCTGGCGCTGCCGATGCTCTACGTCTCCCGCAACACCTTCAGCGAGCCGCCCGCGATCCTCCTGCTGGTGGGCGGGCTGTCGCTGATGTACGACTCCCGGCGCGAGGAGGGGCGCCGCGCGGATCTGAAGGCGTTCCTCGCGGGGCTGGCGCTCGGGCTGATCGTGCTCGTCCGCATCGACGGCCTCCGCGACGTGCTGCCCGTCGTCGCCTTCGCCGGCTTCTACGTGGCGCGCAGGCGGTGGATCGGCTACTGGACGGCCGGCGGCCTCCTCCTCGGTGCCGGCGCCGGGCTGGCGGAGGGCTTCACGCTGTCGCTGCCGTACCTGGCCTACCTGTACGCGTCCCTCGCCCCGCTGCTGCTGATCACGGCGGTGATCCTGGTGGGGACGGTCGCCATGGTGGTGCTGCTGCGGTGGGACCGGACGGGGATTCCGCTGCGCCGCGCCGGGGCGGCGGTCGCGCGGGGCAGGGTTCCGGGGGCCGCCGCCGTCCTGACCGTGCTGGTGCTGCTGGGCTTCGCGCTCCGGCCGCTGGTGCAGACCGTCCGCCGTCCACCGGCGACGGCGGACGACGAGATGAACGTCCGGTTCATCGAGACGGTCCAGCGCATCCAGGGCCTTCCGGTGGACGGCACCCGCCAGTACTCGGAGCTGTCCCTGCACTGGGTCGCCTGGTACATCGGGCCGCCCGCGCTGCTGTTCGCGGCGCTCGGGGCGGCGCTGCTGGTGCGGCGGCTGCTGCGCGGGCAGTCCCCCGAGTGGCTGCTGCCCTACGCGATGATCGTCTGGACGACGACGCAGGTGCTGCTCCGGCCGGGCATCACGCCCGACCACCCGTGGGCGTCCCGGCGGCTGATCGGCCTCGTCATCCCCGGGCTGCTGCTGTTCGCCCTGTTCGCCGCCGCCTGGACGGCACGGCGCGTCCGCCGCCTCGGCTACTCGCCGCGTGCGATGCGGATCGGGACGGTCACCGGTGTCGGGCTGATGCTGGTGCCGGTCGTGCTGACGTCGGGCGGCTACATCGTGACGCGGACGGAGCGGCACGAGGTGGCCGCCGTCGAGCGGATGTGCGGCGCGCTGCGGCCGGACAGTTCGATCGTGGTCGTCGAGCACTCCACCGCGGACCGGTTCCTCCAGGTCGTGCGCGGCATGTGCGGGCGGCCCGCCGCGCGCACCTCCGACGCGGCGACCCCCGCGGACGTGCGGCGCGTCATCGCCAAGGTGCGCGACGCCGGCCGCCGCCCGGTCATCATGGCGGCGGAGGCGGAGCAGGTCGCGCCCTACGGGACGCCCACCAGGATCCTGCGGCTCGACACGCGGCAGGACGGGCGCACCCTCACCGAGCCGCCCGGCGGGACCTGGGGGCTGGCCATGGAGGTCTGGATCGCCGAACCCGGCCGGTCCTGAACGGCGGCCCGTCTGGCGCCGCTCCGCGGCTTCGGGCGGCTCCGGCGCGCACGGGCGAGTATCCTCGCGCTGCGTGAGCACCCAGTCTGCCGAGACCCAGTCCGCCGAGGCGCCAGCACAGCCCGCCCCCGAGGCCC
>NZ_SMLC01000226.1 GCF_004349245.1 Actinomadura sp. 6K520
CGCCGGGATAAGGATTTTGTTATGGTCTCGTGGGCGCGGAGATGTGTACAAGAGACAGGGCGGGGGGAGCTGCCGCCTCGGGGGACGCCGCGCCCTTGCCGCGGCCTCGGAACCTCATGGGCGCGACCGCCTCCCTGGCTCAAGGGTGTTCGCCGTGTCGAGCGTGCTCATCGCCGTCCCCCGCAGCCGGGCGACGGCGCCCGGGAGCTCGGCGAGGAACCGGTCGACGTCCGCCGAACGGGTGCCGCGCGGCAGCGATACCCGGACGTTCCCATGGGTGATCACTCCCATCGCCTCCAGCACGTGACTGGGACGCAGCGTATCCGCCGTGCACGAGCTACCGGAGGAAACCGCGAAACCCAGCCGGTCGAGTTCGGTCAGGAGCGCCTCGCCCTCCACGTACAGGCACGAGAACGTCACCAGGTGCGGCAGGCGCCGGACCGGGTCGCCGACCACCTCCACGTCGGGGACCGCCCGCGGAACCTCGGCGCGGATGCGGTCCACGAGCGCGGTGAGGCGCGGCGCGTCGGCGGCCATGTCCGCACGGTACGCCTCCAGCGCCGCGGCCGCCGCGACGATGCCCGGCACGTTCTCGAACCCGGGGACGCGGCGCCGCTCCCGCTCGTCGTCGGGCAGCGGCGAGCGCCACCGCGTGCCCTTGCGGACGGCGAGGACGCCGACCCCGGCGGGGCCGCCCCACTTGTGCGCGCTGCCGGCGAGGAACGACCAGCCGCCGGGGACGTCCATCCGCCCGAGGGACTGCGCGGCGTCGACGAACAGCGGCACCCCCGCCGCGCGGCAGGACTCGGCGGCCTCCGCCACGGGCTGGACGGTGCCGACCTCGTGGTTGGCCGACTGCAGGCAGGCGAGCGCGGTGTCGGGGCGCAGGGCGGCGGCGAACTCCGCCGGGTCCACGCGGCCGGCGCGGTCGACTCCGACGGCCGTCACCTCGCCGCCGTCGCGCTCGTGCGCCTCGGCGGCGTGCAGCACGCTGGAGTGCTCCACCGCGCCGACGACCAGGTGGCGCCCGACCCGGCTGCGCGCCCGCAGGCCCCCGAGGACCGCCAGGTGCACCGCCTGGGTGCCCGAAGTGGTGAACGACAGCTCGTCCGCGCGGACGCCGAGGACGGCGGCGACGCGTTCGCGCGCCCGATCCAGCAGCACGCGGGTCCCCCTGGCCGTCCCGTACAGCCGCGCGGGGTCGGCCCAGGCCGCGTCCATGGTCTCCAGCAGCGCCGACCGGGCCGCCGGGTGCGGCGGCTCGGTGGACGCGGCGTCGAAGTAGGCGCCCGGAATGCTCGGTTCGGCCACGCTAGAACACTAACCGGGCACCCGATCGGGGGGGTGCGCGACCCTCACGCTAGGGTGTCCACCACACGTGTAACAACTGATCTCTCCGCCCGGCCGACCGGGCTTTCACCGTGGGGAAGGCATTCCGTGAGTCCGACCCGCTCTAGGGAGCGGCGTACGCCTGTGCGCAGTCGCCGCGCATTGAGAAGCGCCGGTGCGCTGGGGCTGCTGGCGATGTCCGCCACCGCCTGCAGCGGCAGCCGCCTTGGCATGCCCGAGCCGATCAGCGTCCAGGGCGAGCGCATGCTGCAACTGTGGCAGGGCTCCTGGATCGCGGCGTTCGCGGTCGGGGTCCTCGTCTGGGGGCTGATCATCTGGGCGGTGCTCTTCCACCGCAAGCGCTCCGACGACCTGCCGCCGCAGGTCCGCTACAACCTGCCGATCGAGATCCTCTACACGGCGGTCCCGTTCGTCATCATCGCGGTCCTGTTCTACTTCACCGCGCGCGACCAGAACTTCGTCGAGTCGACCAGCGACAACCCCGCCGTGGTCGTCGACGTCACCGGGTTCCAGTGGAGCTGGCAGTTCGACTACAAGGAGAAGGACGCCTCCGGCAAGGAGCGGACCGTCGCCTCCGTCACGGGCGTTCCCGTGGCGCCGAACGGCCCCGCCCCCGGCAAGCCCGTGATGACGATCCCCTCCGGCGAGACGGTTCGCGTGAGGCTCCACTCCAATGACGTCATCCACTCGTTCTGGGTCCCGGCGCTGATCTACAAGAAGGACGTCATGCCGGGCTTCGTCAACGAGTTCGAGTTCACGGCCACCAAGAACGGCACTTACGAGGGCCGCTGCGCCGAGCTCTGCGGCGTCGACCACAGCCGGATGCTGTTCCAGCTCAAGGTCGTGCCGCCGGAGCAGTACGACAAGTTCATCGCCGACTCCAAGGCCGCACTGGCCGCGGGAGGTGCCCAGTGACCACGACCAGTCACGCACCGAGCGCACCGATCGCCGCGCCGCGGACGAGCAAGGGGCGGATCCTCGCCTCCTGGCTCTCGTCCACCGACCACAAGGTGATCGGCTACCTCTACCTGATCACGTCGTTCTTCATGTTCCTGTTCGGCGGCGTGCTCGCGCTCGTGATGCGCGCCGAGCTGTTCGAGCCCGGTCTCCAGGTCGTCAGCAACGAGCAGTTCAACCAGATGTTCACGATGCACGGCACGATCATGCTGCTGATGTTCGCGACGCCGCTGTTCGCCGGCTTCGCCAACGTCATCATGCCGCTGCAGATCGGGTCGCCCGACGTGGCGTTCCCCCGGCTGAACATGCTGGCGTACTGGCTGTTCCTGTTCGGCAGCCTCATCGTCATCGCGGGCTTCCTCACCCCGAACGGCGCGGCCAGCTTCGGCTGGTTCGCCTACGCCCCCCTCTCGGACGAGGTGCGCTCCCCGGGCGTCGGCGGTGACCTGTGGGTGATGGGCCTGGCGATGTCGGGCTTCGGCACCATCATGGGCGCGGTCAACTTCATCACCACGATCCTGTGCATGCGCGCGCCGGGCATGACGATGTTCCGGATGCCGATCTTCACCTGGAACGTCTTCCTGACCTCCGTCCTGGTCCTGCTGGCGTTCCCGGTCCTCGCCGCCGCGCTGCTGGCCCTGGAGGCCGACCGCAAGCTCGGGGCGCACATCTTCGACGCCTCGCACGGCGGTGCGCTGCTCTGGCAGCACCTGTTCTGGTTCTTCGGGCATCCGGAGGTCTACATCATCGCCTTGCCCTTCTTCGGCATCGTGACGGAGATCCTCCCGGTGTTCAGCCGGAAGCCGGTGTTCGGCTACGTCGGCCTGGTCTTCGCGACCATCAGCATCGCCGGGCTTTCGATGACCGTGTGGGCGCACCACATGTTCGTGACCGGCCAGGTCCTGCTGCCGTTCTTCTCGTTCATGTCGTTCCTCATCGCCGTCCCGACGGGCATCAAGTTCTTCAACTGGGTGGGGACGATCTGGCGAGGGCAGTTGACGTTCGAGTCGCCGATGCTGTGGTCGCTGGGCTTCCTGGTGACGTTCCTGTTCGGCGGGCTCACCGGCGTCATCCTGGCGTCGCCCCCGATGGACTTCCAGCTCTCGGACTCCTACTTCGTGGTGGCGCACTTCCACTACGTCGTCTTCGGCACCGTGGTGTTCGCGATGTTCGCGGGCTTCTACTTCTGGTGGCCGAAGTGGACCGGCAAGATGCTGAACGACCGGCTCGGCCACGTCCACTTCTGGCTGCTGTTCATCGGCTTCCACGGCACCTTCCTCGTCCAGCACTGGCTGGGCGCCGCGGGAATGCCGCGCCGGTACGCCGACTACGCCGCGGAGTTCCACGCGCTGAACGAGATCTCCACCATCTTCTCGTTCCTGCTCGGCGCCTCGATGCTGCCGTTCTTCTACAACGTGTACATCACGTGGAAGCGGGGCAAGCGGGTAGAGGTCGACGACCCGTGGGGCTACGGCGGCTCGCTGGAATGGGCGACGTCGTGCCCGCCGCCGCGGCACAACTTCAACTTCATTCCGAAGATCCGTTCAGAGCGGCCGGCGTTCGACCTGCACCACCCGCACGTGGGTGCCCGGGGCGAGCTCGCCGGGGCGAAGGGAGAGTAGCCGATGCGCGTCCAGGCGTTCATGTTCTACGGGACCGCGCTCTTCTTCCTCGCCACCGACGTCGTGTACTGGCTCTGGTCCAAGGACTGGACCGGCACCACGGCGCTGGGGCTGGCCGTCGGCCTCGCCGGGCTCATCGGGTTCTACGCCCACTTCACGATCCGGCGCCTTGAGCGGGCCAACAACGGCCCGCTGTACGAGGACGACCCGCAGGGCGAGATCTCGGACGCGGCGGGCGAGGTGGGCTTCTTCAGCCCGCACAGCTGGTGGCCGCTGTACATCGGGCTGTCGGCGGCGACCGTCTCGCTCGGCATCGTGTTCGGCTGGTGGCTGTTCATGTTCGGCGTCGCCGCCGCGCTCCTGGCGACGATCGGTCTGGTCTTCGAGTACTACCGGGGTCATTTCGCCCACTAGTCGGTAAAAGAACCCCATGAGGGGCCGGTGTCCGCATTTCGCGGGTACCGGCCCTTTCACATACTGGGCACCGTTCCAGCGACCGGGCTGGGCAGGCGGGTCGATCGCCCAGTGGGACGACCGGGGGGTCCACATGCGGGTGGGTGGCTCACGACCGGGGGACCGGGGGCGGCGCGCTGCCGCCGTGCTCGTCGGAGCGAGCGTGGTCGCGGGGGCCGCGGCGTGCTCGGGAGGCGACGACAAGGACGGTGCCGAGGCGGTACGGCTCACGGTGTCGCCCGAGGGCGGCGGTAAGCACGGGCCGGAGAAGCCCATCGCCGTCCAGGCGCACGGCGGCACGATCGAGAACGTGACGGTGTCCACCGAGGGCGGTCAGGTGGAGGGGGGCCTGAACGCCGACAAGACCGTGTGGCGTTCCCGCTGGACGCTGGAGCCGGGCGCGACGTACAGGGTCGGCGCGACGGCGCTCGGTGCGGACGGCAGGACGCGCACGATCACCAGCCGCTTCACGACGGCGGAGGTGGAGAAGACCAACGACGTGACGATCGAGGCGCCGAACGAGAAGGAGACCGTCGGCGTCGGCATGCCCATCGTCATGCAGTTCGAGCGCCCGGTGAAGGACAGGGCGGCGGTCGAGCGGGCGCTGGAGGTCCGTGCCGACAAGACCGTCGAGGGCGCCTGGCACTGGTTCGGCGACCAGGAGGTCGTCTTCCGGACGAAGGAGTACTGGCCCGCGCATACCAGGGTCACCTTCGACGCCCACCTCAGCGGTGTGCGCACCGGCGGCGACGTGTACGGAGGGAAGAACTACTCCCTCGGCTTCAAGGTCGGTGACTCGCACATCTCCACGGCGGGCGAGGACACCCACAAGATGGTCGTGAAGGTCAACGGCAAGAAGGTCCGCACCATCCCCACGAGCATGGGCAAGGGCGGGGCGCGCAAGTACACCACCACCAACGGCGTCCACCTGGCGATGTCGAAGGAGGACCCCGTCACGATGACGTCCTCGTGGATGGGGATCAGCCCGGGAAGCCCCGGCGGCTACAGCCTGACCGTGTACAAGTCGGTGCGGATCTCCGACAGCGGTGAGTACGTCCACAGCGCACCCTGGTCGGTGGGCAGCCAGGGCAGCTCGAACGTCAGCCACGGCTGTATCAACGTCAGCCCGTCCAACGCGAAGTGGTTCTTCAACCTCACCCAGCGCGGCGACCCGATCGTGGTGACCGGCTCGAACCGCGAGCTCGAAACGGACAACGGCTGGGGCTACTGGCAGGCCGACTGGAAGGACTGGGTGAACGGAAGCGCCCTGAAGCGGTCGGTCAAGACGGCCCCGCCCGAGGACGCGTCCACCGTTTCCGCCGGGGAGGGCGGCCGGACCTCGGACCAGCCCGGCGCCGGAGGGGACTGATCTGTAAGGCCGGTCGGTGCCGGCTAGCGCAGCGGTGGCGGCTCCGGGACGCTGTTGAGGCGAGCCCAGTCGCGGGCCATGGCGATCCTCTCCGGGCCCGGAGGGTGGCTCATCCACAGCACGTACTCAAGGGCGTCGGGATTCAGGTCGGAGATGTTGCGCACGGAGAGTTCGTGCTGCATCGACACGAATGTCGACGGGTCGCGGGTGAGGTTCAGGGCGTGCACGTCCGCGCGGGCCTCGATGTGCCGGCTGACGAGGTTCATGACGGGGCCGCTGACCTGCGTCCCGGCCGTCACCAGCGCGAGGACGAGCGCGATGGACCTCGGGTCGGCCGCCCCGGCGCCGCGGGCGCCGGGGCGGCCGGCCGGCGGGCCCGCGGGATCGATGCCCGCGCGACGCAGGAGACGCGGCGAGGTCATCAGGAGGTGCAGCAGGCACATGGCCCCGGCGACGCCCAGAGCTCCCACCAGCGTGCCCCACAGGACGTCGTTGCGCTTGGCGTGGCCGAGCTCGTGCCCGACGATCGACTCGACGCGCGCGGGCGGCGACTCCAGCAGCGTGTCGTACAAAACGATGCGGCGGGTGGAGCCGAAGCCGGACACGTAGGCGTTCAGCGACGTCGTCCTGCGGGAGGCGTCGGCGACGAGGACGTCGGTGACGGGCACACCGTCCCGCTCCGCCATCGCCAGCAGGTCGGAGCGCAGCGGCTCCTGCCTGAGCGAGTGGAACCTGTTGAACACCGGCTCGACGGCGATCGGGTAGATGAACGACACCAGGACGACGAGGACGAACCCGCCGGCCGCGGCGCCCGTCCACCAGTAGCGCGGGAAGCGGCGCACGACCGCGTACAGGAGCAGCAGGGCGACCGCGTAGATGACCCAGGTGACGCCGAGGGACTTGAGCTGGTCCACGAGCCACTCGGGCCAGCTCTGCGTCGACAGCCCGTACCGGCGCAGGATCGACTCGCGCCAGATGCGGAACGGGAGCCCGGCGACGCGCAGCAGCGCGGTCAGCGCCATGGCTCCGACGACGACGCGCAGGGCCCAGTGGCGGGTGCGTGCGGTGACCCAGCCGAGGAACCGGGCGCCGAGCGGGGTGAGCCCCAGCGCGAGTATCAGCGCCAGGCCGGCGACGAGGCCCGCGTAGGCGGGGGGGTTGATGGCCGAGTCGAACGCGTGGGAGCGGGAGATCTCCGCGGGGGAGAAGTCCAGCGCCGGATCGGGTTCCGCGTGCCCGCCGTGGACCGGGCCGGGCAGCGGGTTCCAGGGCGTGGTCACGGCGATGACGGTGCCGAGCGCGGCGAACAGCACGGCCGCGGCGACGGCGGCGGCGATCCGGGGGCGCCGCATGCGCGCGGCGTGCCCAGCGAGCTCGTCCGGCCCCTCCCGGCCGTCCCGGCCGGTGTGTTCCGCGCCACCGGCACCGGGCACGGCCGGGCCCTCGTCCGCCTCTGCCTCGCTCAACTGAGCTCCCGTTTCAGGTAGTCGCGCCATAGGGCGGTGAAGCGGTCCCGGGTGAGCCCCAGCACGTCGCGCAGCGCCGCGGCCTCCGGGACGCGCCCGGCGGTCCGGTAGAGCCGCACGAGCGTCGCCTCACCGTACCGGCCCGCGACCATCCGGCAGGCGAGCCAGGACTCCTGGTACGCCTGGGAGAGGCGCGCGGAGCCGGCCGCGAACGCGTCCGCGTGGGGCAGCGCGGACGGGACCCGTCCCGCGGCCACCTCGCGGCTCAGCTCGGCCGCCGCCGACCGGGCGGCGACCCTCGTGCGGAGGTAGCCGACGTAGTCCGCGAAGCCCTCGATCAGCCAGAGCGGGGTCGTGCGGTCGCGGGCGCCGCCGGTGGCGACATGCGTCAGCTCATGGGTCAGCACCACGTCGCGCCCCAGGTCGTTGAGGCGGCCGAAGGTGCCGGGGGAGATGACGACGCGGTCCTCGCCCCGGGCTCCGCCGGCGGACGGCGTGACGGTGGCGAGGGCGGCGATCTCGTCGAGGCGCTGCTCCGGGCCCGCGAGCGCGGACGCAAGGCCCGCGTCGGAGGGGACGAGGGCGACGACCCGCCGCGCCCATCCGGTGCCCACGACGCCGGTGACGGCGGGGACGGCCGCGTCGAGGCGTCTGACGATCTCCTCCAGCCCGGAGGCGTCGCCGATGACGAGGCTCGCACGGCCCTTGGCGACCTTCAGGTCGCCGCTGTCCCAGATGGCGGGGTCGTCCTCGAAGCCGTGGGACGACCCGTCTCCGACGATCGTCCAGGTGCCGGAGCGGGGGGTCAGGGCAAGGTGGCGGGTGCGGACCACGTCGCCGCGGTCGAAGCCCCGCAGCCGGTGGCGCACCTCCACGCGGACGACCACGGCACCCGCTTCGCCGTCCGTGGCCTGCGGGACGGCGACGCGTTCCTCCCAACGCTCCAGCGGTAGCTTGCGGAGGTTGCCGTACATGCGGGACTGGGCGTCCTGGAAGGCGGCGGGTGCGGACGCCACGGTCGCGAGGAACGCCGCCCGGTCGCCGCTGCGCACGGCACGCGCGCGGTTGGCGAGGACGGCGGCGGCCTCCGCGGGATCGAATGTCCCGGCATCCTCCTCCGCGCGGGTGGGGCGCGGACCGTCGTCGCCGGAACGCGCGCCGAGGAGCGCCGCGCCGCCGCCCAGAAGCATGGCGGCCCCGCCCGCACCCAGGGCGAGCGCCCTGCGGCGTGTGACGGGGCCGCCATGCCCGGGACCGTCCTCCATGCGCGCGATCCTATGCAGCGGGCGGGGGAGGAGGGGCCGTCACGACCTGTACTCGGGGTAGCCGTAGCCGACGACGCTGCGGGTCGGGCGTTCCCTGACCCGGACGGCATTGTCGGTGTTGCCCTCGACGGCCTCGATGGTGCCGTCGTCGACCTTCTTGGTCACCATGCCGATGTGCACGATGTCGTCGAGGCTCTTGCCGCCGCTCCATGCGTAGAAGACGATGGCGCCCGGCTTGGGCTCGGTGCCCCAGCGGCCCTGGTCCCGGAACCACTCGGCGTGGGCGACCGTCCAAGCGTCGCTGCCGAACTGGTCGGCGAACCCGAGCTGGTCGCCGATCCACGAGATGAACATGTCGCACCAGGGGGCGTCTTCATAGCCCTGGGGGGAGCCACCGTCGCGAGCGACGGTCTCCGCGGCGCGGGGGCTCTCCATGTACCACTTGTTGAACTTGGTCTCGCCGTTGCCGTCCTCCTTGATGCCGACCTGGGAGCGGGCGAGTTCGATGGCCTCCTCGGCGGTGGGGCGGGCGTCCTCGGGCGGCTTCTCCGGGCTGCCGGACTCCGGCCGTTCGTTCCCGGAGCGCTCGTCGTTCTCGGCCTGGCCGCCGGCACGGCCGCCGGCGTCCTTCGGCGTGGTCCGGTTCGCCTGCTTGGACCCGCCCCTGGCCTTGTCCTTGGACGAGGAGGTGCCGCCGTCCTTGCCGCCGCCCTCGCCGCGGCCCTGGCCGCCGTCGAGGTCGGCCGCGGTGACCTGGGTGGGGGCGGAGCCGAACGGCAGCACCGACGCCTGCGCGGTGGCCGCGGCGGTGCCGAGGACGGCGGCGCCGACGATCACGCCGCCGGTCGTCCGCCATGTGAGGGCGAGGCGGCCCGGTCTGCGGTGCCTGCCCGTCGTCTTCTGGTTGCTGCCCGGTGACTTCCTGCGATGCGCGCCTGGCACGGGGGATCTCCTGACTTCCATGCCGCCTACCGGGTTAGCTGACGGGTTCGGGCGTGGAAGCCGCCCTACGGCCCGCCGGGCGGGCCGATTCACCCCGAAGGACACAGTGGGTCCCCGGCTCCGCGTGCGCGCTGCTGGGCGCGGTCGACCGCGGACTCGGCGGTGGCGGGCCCGGGGGCGGGCACGCCGGTTCGGATGGGGGGCTCCGC
>NZ_SMLC01000227.1 GCF_004349245.1 Actinomadura sp. 6K520
GCGCCCGCCCCCGCCGACGCCCCGGCCCAGATCGTGGTCGGCGTCGAGGGGGAGCCCGGCGACGAGGCCGCCGTCCGCTGGGCCTTCGCGGAGGCCGCCGCCCGCGGCGCCGGGATCGTCGCGCTGCACGCCGTCGGCGGCGAGTTCTCGCCCCGCCGGCGCGTCATCGAGAACATGGAGCTGGCGGAAGCGGTCGCCGGGATGAGCGAGGACTTCCCGGACGTCGCCGTGCAGCCGCTGGTGTCCGACCGCACGGCGTCGCAGGCGCTGGTCGAGGCGTCGGAGAAGGCCGCGCTGGTCGTGGTCGGCGCCCGCACCCGCAAGAGCCTGATCGGCATGGGGCTCGGGCGTACCAACCACGTGGTCCTGCACCATTCCCGCTGCCCGGTCGTCCTCGTGCCCACGTCCTGACGCGGCGGTCCGGCCTGACGCCCCTGGTCGGGATCACCACGGGCCGGACGTTCAGGGCCCGATGCGGTGGTTGTCGAGCCGGGCCCACGCCGCGTCCCAGAGCCGGTCGCGCCGCCGGTCGCAGCGGCGCCGGACGAGCGCGTACAGCCCGAGCAGGGGCGACCCCACGGCCAGGACGGTGCCCGTCGCCGCGGCCGTGGTGCCGATGACCGTCCGCCCGTGCCGGCCGGGGAGCGTGCCCGAGACGGTGCCGTGCCCGGCCCATGCCGGGACGGTGTCCCCGACCCGGACGCGGTTCAGGGTCGTGAACTCACCGGTCCGCCGCGTCCCGTCCGGATCGGTCCACGTCACGGTGACCCGGTGCCCGACTCGCAGCACCCCGGTCTTCACGATCGTGGCGTCCACCCGGTTCCAGGTGGCCGCGTCCCGCCTTTCGGCGCGCTCCCCGGAGTCGTACACGCCGCCCGCCACCGTGGCGGTGAGGGGCGGCGCGACGACGAGGAACATCACGAGCAGGACGAGGCCGGCTCTCCATTGGGTCCGGTCCACGTCACGGCGCAGGTCGTTGGCGTCGAAGCCGAAGCGGCGGCGCCACCGGTCCACGCGGCGCTTCATGTCCCCTCCCGGACTGTGTCTCCTACCGGACTCGTCTCCTGGTCACCCACCCAGCGGGAGCAGGTCGGGCTCGGGCCGGGCCGCCGACACCGGGCCGCCGTCGGCGCCGCCCTCCGCGGCCGGGGACAGGGTGGTCTCCAGCGTCGCCGCCAGCGCGTTCACGGTCTCGGTCAGCAGCGCGACCCGCCGTTCCAGGACCGCCACGCGATGCTCCAGAACCGGGATGGACGGCGCCGCGGACGCGGTGATGATCTGCCTAGGCATCGTGAAGCTCCTTCGTCTCGTCGTGCAGCCGGCTCGCCGGCGCGGTGCCGCGGTACCGCCTGCGGCGCGCCTCCCAGTACCCGGCGAGGTGGTTCACCCGGGCGCGCAGCCGGGCGGTCGCGAGGCCGATGGCCTCGGGCATCGTGGCCCCGGCCGCGTAGGCGTTGACGGGGCGGCCGTTGAGGTCGACCCGGACCGAGACCAGGTTGGGGTTGGGCACGGCCGGGTCCCGCAGCCTGTTGAGCGTGACCTTCGCGTACAGGATCGGCCGCGGCGGGTGCACCAGCGCCCTGCCGATCGCCTCGCGGGCGCGCTCGATGTCGGCCGGTGACACGTCGTTGACGGTGGTGAACTGGATGTCGAGCTCTTCCTGTCCGGTGCCGGGCAACGGGGGCCTCCTTCTGCGGGATCTTCGGTCACCACCAGCTTCCTTCTCCCGCGCACGCGCCCGTAGGGACCTTGGTCACCTGCCGTGCGGCCGGAGGGCCCGCCCCCCGCGCCGGTGATAAGCGGCGCCAATGTGGGGACGTTCGTCATGAGGCCCTCTCGAAGAGGAGAACCGATGTCCGAACCGATCGTCGTCGGCACCGACGCGTCCGGCGAGTCGGACCGTGCCGTGGACTGGGCCGCCGCGGAGGCCGCCCTACGGGAACGTCCCCTGCGGATCGTCCACGCCCTGGCGAGCCGGCCCACCAGGGCGCCGCTGTTCTCGCCGGCCGAGAAGGCCGAGCGTCTCGCCCGCGTGGGGCACGCGGTCGTGGCCGAGGCCCGCGAGCGGGTCCGCGAGCGGTGGCCGGGCATCGAGACCACGACCGCCGTGGTCGCGGACGAGACGTCCGACGCCCTGCAGCAGGAGGCGGAGGGGGCGTTCGAACTGGTGCTGGGCAGCCGCGGCCGCGGCGGGTTCGCCAGCCTGCTGCTCGGGTCCACGAGCCTGCGGATGGCCTCGCGCAGCACCATCCCGGTCGTGATCGTGCGCGGGGACGCCACCGGCCGCGGCGAGGTCGTCGCGGGAATCGACCTGCGCAAGGACGTCGGCGCCGTGCTCGGATACGCCTTCGACGCGGCCGCGCTGCACGGTGCCCGGCTCCGGGTCGTCCACGCGTGGCAGATGTCCACGACGCTCATCGACGCCGGTTACACCATCGAGGACGAGGACGCCGGCCCGGAACTGCGGGAGCGGCTCGCCGCCGCGTGCGAACCGCTGCGGCGCAGGTACCCGCGGGTGGACGCGGTCGGCGAGGTCGTGCTGGAGCACCCGGTACAGGCCCTCACCAGACCGTCCAGGGCCGCCCGCCTCCTCGTGGTGGGTGCGCGCGAGCGCCGCTGGAGCGCGCCGCGCCTCGGGTCCACCGGCCACGGCGTCGTCCACCACGCGCAGTGCCCGGTCGCCGTCGTCCCCTCCCGCCGGTGAGGCCCGGCCCTCGGCGCGAGGACCTCACCTGACGCTCGGTGGCCGGGTCAGCCGGTTCCCGAGGACGGCTTCCCCGCGACACCGCAGAACGCCGTGACCATCGGCGGTTCTCCCCAGGGCGTCGCCTCGGGGCGCCACCGGGACACCGAAACGACGCCCGGCTCCAGCAGCTCCAGGCCGTCGAAATAGGTCGCGAGCTGCTCGGGCGTACGGAGCTTGTAGGGGTCGCCGGCCTCGGCGCGGGTCCGCTCGGCCTCGGCGGCGGCGTCGGGGTTCACGGCGGCGGTGCCGTCCTCCAGGACCAGGTAGCTGCCGCCGGGAAGCGCGCCGACCAGCCGGTCGCGGATCGCCTGCGCCTCGTCGTCGTCCTCGATGTTGCCGAGGATGCCGAGCATCATGAGGGCGATCGGCCGGTCGAAGTCGAGCGTGCGGGCCGCCCGTTCGAGGATGTCGCCGGGGTCGCGGACGTCGGCGTCGATGTAGTCGCACTCCCCTTCGGGGGTGCTCGCCAGCAGGGCGCGGGCATGGACGAGCACGAGCGGGTCGTTGTCGACGTAGACGATGCGGCAGGCCGGGTCGACCCGCTGGGCGACCTCGTGGGTGTTGTCGACGGTGGGCAGGCCGGTGCCGATGTCGAGGAACTGCGTGACGCCCTCCTCGCCCGCCAGGTACCGCACCGCACGCCCGAGGAAGGCCCGCGAGTGGCGCGCGACGTCCACGATCTCGGGGTACAGCTCGCGTACCTGGTCGCCTACCTGGCGGTCGATGGGGTAGTTGTCCTTGCCGCCCAGCCAGTAGTTCCACACCCGCGCGGAATGCGGGACCCCGGTGTCGAAGCCCGGGTCGGCAGCGGACTGGTTCTCTCCCATGGACGGCGCCCTCCGGCTCGGAAATCCTGCCGGGATTCTTCAATACGGTGCGCCCGTCGGCAACACGGCGGAAATCGCCGCACCCCGCCCGGCGCGCCCCCGCCGACCGCAATGGGAGATAATCGGGCACCACGAACTCCCACGCTTGGAACCGCGGTGAACGAGTACTTCTATTTCGAGGTCGGGCAGTACGAACGCCATCTGGTCGAGTACCACTACGACCGAATGTGGGGCAGGGTCCGGATCACGGTGGACCACCACCCGGTCGTGCAGAGCTCCCTCCTCCTGAGCTTCGCCATGACGAAGCGTTTCGAGTTCACCGTCGGCCACCAGGAGCGTCACCACGTGATCATCGACAAGACGCGCAAGGTGCTGCTCGCGGGGTTCCGCCCGTCGACCTACAACGTGTACGTCGATGGACGGTTCGCCTTCGCCCACGAGGCGGTCTGAGTTGCGGACCGAACGGCTCGTGATGCGGCGCTGGACGGACGGCGACCGGGAGCCGTTCGCCGCCCTGAACGCCGACCCCGAGGTCATGCGGCATTTCCCCGCCCCGCTCACCCGGGCGGAGAGCGACGCGCTGATCGCCTCGTTCGAGGCCCGTTTCGAGGAGGACGGCTTCGGTTTCTGGGCGCTGGAGACCGCCGGCGCGGGGGAGTTCGTCGGGTTCACCGGCCTTTCCGCCGTGCGCTTCCCGGCGCCCTTCGCCCCCGCCGTGGAGATCGGCTGGCGGCTCGCCCGGTCCGCCTGGGGGCACGGCTACGCCACCGAGGCCGCCCGCCGCGCGCTCCGGTTCGCCTTCGACGGCGGTCTCGACGAGGTGGTCTCCTTCACCGCCGCCGCCAACGCCAGATCCCGGGCCGTCATGGAGCGCATCGGCATGACCCGCGATCCCGCGGACGACTTCGACCACCCGCTCGTGGCGGACGGCCACCACCTGAAACGCCACGTCCTGTACCGCATCACCGCCGCCGCCGAGCGCACCGGGTAGTTCCCGGCGGCGCTCGGCGCGGCGCGGCGTCACATCGTGTCGAACAGGTTGGGGCGGCCCGCGCGGAAGCGGCGGGCGTCGATCTCCTTGAGGCCGTCCAGTTCCGGCGGCTGGTACAGGGGCCACACCCGGACCCGCTCGGCGGGGGAGCCGGCCGCGTCGAGCAGCGCGTTGACGGCCGCCCGGCCGGACTCGTTGGCGCCCTCCATGGTGGCCAGGTCGACGCCGGTGCGGACGTAGTCGCCCGCCATGAACAGGTTCGGGATCTCCGTCCGGGGGTGTGGCCGCTTCTGCCAGCTCCCGACCGTGTTGACCATGAGGGGCTCGTCGTTGGAGCTGCGCCCGGCGGACGCGTCCCAGCTGATCGCCGGGTCGAGGAACCACGAATGGACGAGGTCGTCGGGCAGGACGGACCGGCCGGTGTCCTCCAGATGGTCCTTCATCTGCGCCCACGCCTCCTTGGCGACCTGGGCGGGGCTGCACCGCTTCGCCGGCTTGCCGTACACGATCCCCGGGGTGTCCCAGTCGGAGATGTCCAGGGACAGGGAGTCGAGGACGTTCCCGTCGCCGTAGTCGGCCGGGATGTCCCTGTCCCACAGCCTGCTCTGCAGGACCGCGGTGAGCTGCCACGGCGAATCCATGAAGTTGACCTCCTGCGGGATGCCGTCCGGGGTGCGGCGCAGGAAGAACTGCAGGCCGTTCATCCACTCGGTGTGCAGGTCTTTGATCGACTCCAGGGCGGGGTCGAGGGCCAGGACGGCGGGGGACAGCAGCGCCCGCGCCCGCTCGACCGGCATCGCGCTGACGAACCAGTCGGCGTCGGCGCTGCGGCGCCGGCCCGCCGCGTCCACCAGCCGGACGGACCGCACGCCGCCGGAGGCGATCTCCAGGGCCTCGACCGTCTGCCCGACCTCGAACCGCACCCCGCGGTCGCGCAGATAGCTCACCCAGGGGTCGATCCACGCCTCGTTGGTGGGCGCGTTCAGCATCCGGGCCAGGCCGCCGTCGGCGCCGAGGCCGATGCCCGACAGCAGGAACGCCTGGCCCATGGCGCCGACCGTCCTGGTGCTGGCGACCTGCTCCTTGACGGCGACCAGCCCGCGCGTCAGGAACCGCGCCACGATCGCCCGGTAGTCCTCGGACCTGCCCTCCGCTCGCACGTACTCCCACCACGTGACGTTCTCCCACTGCCCCAGGCGCCGCTCTTCGCTGCTGGTCACGTAGACGATGAAGCGGTTGACGAACAGGGCGATCTCGTCCGGCGGGAGGGCGCCCGCCTGCTCGATGAGACCCGTCAGCGTCTCCGTGAGGACGCTCAGATCCAGGTCGCCGCCCGAGCCGGTCAGTTCGGGGACGATGATGTCGGAGCGGCCGCCGTTCCGGGAGATCCGCGTCGACGACAGCGGGAACATGTTGTCGTGGACGCCGTTCGCGTTGCCCGGGAACGGCGTCCGCCGCATCGAGTCGGGGACGTTCCGGTAGAAGCCGGGGAAGAACCGGAAACCGTGCTCGCCCTGCAGATCCTTCCGCCCACCCTTGCCGGTGCCCTCGACCGGGATGCTCCGGGCCTTGCCGCCGAGAGCCTTGCGTTCGAAGACGGTGACGTCGAAGCCCCGCTCGATCAGTTCGTGGGCGGCGGCCAGGCCGGACATGCCGCCGCCCAGGACGGCCACCTTCCGTCTCGTTCCAGGTGCCGCATGGGCGGACCGGGCGGGCAGCAGCGTCGCCGCGCCCACCGCGGCCGTGCCGGACAGCATCCGCCGCCGTGTGATGCCGTCGCGTGCCGGGTGCTCATCGGGCATGGGCATGATCGCCGTCCTCGTGGGGGGTGGTGGGAGTGTGCACGATCGGGCGTGCGGGTCAGGGGCGGGGCAGCCGCGCCATCAGCGTCCGGATGTGCTCGATGAGGCCGATCGAGCCGGGGACGGTGCGGCCCAGCGACTCGGGCAGCGCGAGCAGGCCGACGTCCAGGATGAACGGGTCGGTGACGTGGAAGCTCCGCTGCAGCCCCGGCCGTTCCCCGATGAGGCCCTCAGGTGTCGCCAGCTTGGACGAGTCGCAGGTCAGCGTCGTGGTCTCCGGGTAGGAGAACAGGCCGGACACCCGCCACCCGGAGAGCTCGATCTCGCTCATGCAGCCGTAGGTCTCCTCGTGCGTCACCCGGCCCACGACGCCCTGCCAGGTCCCGTCGCCCTTCACCACGCCGCCGAGCAGGGTGGCCGTGCCGTCCGGTTCGTGGGAGACGCCCCATTCCCAGCCGGAGTAGCTCTGGTCCAGGACGTTGAAGTCGCCCCAGTTGTGGTCGTGGTATCCGCGCCATCCGTTGACGCTGATGCGGGACGACGATCCGGGCGGCTGGAGCCAGCCGTTCACGTGGCTGGTGGCGACGGGCGACGTCCAGTACATCGTCTGGCCGTTGTCGTACTCGATCGGGCCGCCGGTCACCCCGGGAAGCGCGTTGTCGAACCAGATGTCGGCCTTGGCGAAGAGCCCGTGCCACGTCAGGTGGTAGGCGCCGCGCTCCTCGTCGTAGACCAGGTCGCCGGCGCTGCTGCGGACGACGGGGCCGTCCGCCGCGGTCACGTCGAAGGCCGGCTCCGGGAGCACGAGCTTCTGCCCCTTCTCCGGGTACCAGAAGATCAGCGCGGTCGGGACCGGCTCGGTGAACAGCATCGCGATGAACGTCCGCTTCGTCGCCGGGTCCATGACGTGCGTGTACCACCACTCGGTGGCCGAGCCCGGATGCGGCCCGTCGTCGCCGGGCTCGGCGAGCTTGCCGGGCACCTGCGTGAGGTCGGAGCGGGTGATGTCGGTGCGCGGGATCCACGAGCCGGGGTCGGCCCCGTCCGCGGCGCGTGCGGCCGGGGCGGTGGCGGCGGCGACCAGGCAGGTGAAAGCCAGCACCAGGGCGAGCAGTGCGGCGAGGTTCCGGCGGACGGTGTCGTGACGTACCACGTTGAGCCTCCTCGGCCGAGCCCCCCGTGACGTCCGGCCCCTGGCGTGGAGCCGTGGACCGAGTGTGATTCGGTCGCCGGATGCTGTCAAGCACTGTGTCGACACACTGTCCGACAGAGGCCGGGCGCGGGTACGCTTCCGGTCATGCCCTCCACCACACGGCCGCGCCGCAAGGTGCGCGAACGGCGCGAGGACGTCCGGCGCCGCGTGCTGCGGACGGCCGCCGAGATGATGGCGGACGGGACCCCGTACACCGAGTTGCCCGTCCAGCGCATCGCCGAGCGCGCCGACGTGGCACGTTCCACCTTCTACCTGCACTTTCCCGACAAGAGCCGGTTGCTCATCGCGCTCGCGGAGGAGGCGGTCGAGGCGCTGTTCGGCGAGGCCGTCACCTGGTGGCGGGCCGACCACGCGGACGGCGTGGCGGGCGTCGCGCACGCCATGCGCCAGATGATCGCCGCCTACCGCGAGCACCGCCGGGTCCTGGCCGCCCTGTCCGAGGTCGCCGCCTACGACCCGGACGTCGCGGCCTTCTGGCGCGACCGGAGGCGCCGGTTCACCGACGTCGTGCGGGACAGGCTCGACGCCGAGCAGCGGGCCGGGACCGTCGACCCCGGAATGGACGTTCCCACGACGGCCCAGGTGCTCACGGGGATGGTGGAACACGCCATCCAGGCGCGCTGCCGCCATGACGAGGGCCCGGGGGACGACCGGGTCGCCCGCACCCTCGCCCGCTCGATCTGGCTGACGGTCTACGGCGTGCCGCCGGCGCCTTGATCTGGACAACTGTCCAGACTAGAGTCCGCGTAGCGCGGAACGGCCGGTCCGCCGTCCCCTACCCGAGGAACCGCCCATGGACGACCTTCCTGAACTGGGCTTCTATGGTCTGGCCGGGCATTCGGGCACGCCCCGGGACCTGATCGCCGAGGTCGCCGAGGGCGAGCGCCTCGGGCTCGGCTCGGTCTTCCTGTCCGAGCGGTTCACCACCAAGGAGGCGGCCGTGCTCTCCGGGGCCGCCGCCGCGGCCGGGGAGCGGATCGGCATCGCCACCGCCGCCACCAACCACAACACCCGTCACCCCCTGCTGACCGCGACCCTCGCGACGACCATGCACCGCCTCTCCGGCGGGCGCTTCGCGCTCGGGCTCGGCCGCGGGTTCGACATGCTCTTCGACGTCATGGGCCTGCCGCGGGTCACCAGCGCGCAGATGGAGGACGTCATCGGCATCCTGCGGCGGCTCTGGCGCGGCGAGGCGGTCGCCGGCCACGACGGGCCCGCCGGGAACTTCCCCTACCTCAGCCAGGACCCCTCGTTCGACGAGGACATCCCGATCATCCTCACGGCGATGGGGGAGCGGACCCTGGAGTTCGCCGGACGCGTCGCCGACGGCGTCGTCCTGCACACCTTCTTCACCGACGAGACACTGGCGAGGTCCGTCGAGGCCGTCCGCCGCGGGGCGCTGGAAGCGGGCCGCGATCCCGCGTCCGTCCGCGTCTGGTCGGTGCTGGCCACCGTCGGCGACCACCTGGACGAGGAGCTGCGGCTGCGCAAGCTCGTCGGCCGCCTGGCCACCTACCTGCAGGGCTACGGTGACCTGCTGGTCCGCGTCAACGGCTGGGACCCCGCCGCCCTGGCCCGCTTCCGCGCCGACGACCTCGTCACCGGCTACCCCGGCGCCTTCGACGTGATCGGCACGGCCGCCGACCTGCGGCACGTCGCCGGACTGATCCCGGACGCGTGGCTGGCCGCGTCCGCCACCGGCACCCCCGAGGCATGCGCGGCCCGCGTCCTCGACCAGTTCGCCGCGGGTGCCGACGGCGTCGTCCTGCACGGCGCCACCCCCGCCGAACTGGCCCCCGTCCTCGACGCCTACCGGCGCGTCCGCCCGCCCGGCTTCGCGGCCTGGCCCCGCAACCCGGGCCGCGCCCGGTGACGCCGGAGGACCTCGGCCCGGCCTGGCTCAGCGGTGTCCTGGGCTCCCGCGTCGACGAGGTGGCCGCCGACCCCGTCGGCACCGGGCAGATCGGCGCCTGCTTCCGGCTGACCCTGACCGGCGACGGCGTGCCCGGCCGCCTGGTGGCCAAGCTCCCCGCCGC
>NZ_SMLC01000228.1 GCF_004349245.1 Actinomadura sp. 6K520
GCAGACCGTCAAACTCACAAAAGAACCACTGGAGAGCCGGATGCGGGGAAACTCGCACGTCCGGTTCGGAGGGAGGCCGCGCGGAAAAGGGCCCTCATGGGCACCTCGCCGCGCGGCCGACCCTACCGAGAGCTGCGCCCTGCCCGTCGTCCAAGGCGAGGACGACGACGCGGAGAGCGGGCGCGGCCTGCTGCTGATGGCGCAACTCGTCCACGACTGGGGCGTCCGCCTGCTCAACGAGGAAGGGAAGATCACATGGGCTCGCTGTGCCCGCTGAACATTCGCCTGCTGCGGTGGCGGACCCGGGTGGGGCGCACCACCGCGATCCGGAATCTCGACCTGCTCGCCATCGCCGTCCAGGCCAAGAGCTACCGCTGCGTCAAGCTCTACCAGGCCGACGAGCTCCCGGGTCGTCCCCCGCTGCTATGGGTGTTCGCGTTCAGCCCCGACGACCACGTTCGCGTCGCGGTGAGCGTCCACGCCACCCCCGGAGGCGGCTGGGCGTACTACGACGCGGGGCGCGGGCGGCACGGCTACCTCGCCCCCTGCGGCGACACCAAGCGAGCCGCCGACCAGGTCGACGCGATCCTCAAACACCGCATGTTCCCAGCCACCTGGTAGCGCCGCACCCAGTCGCGACGACGTCGGTTCGCAGGCGGGCCGCTCTACCATGCGGGGCGGGGGTGGCACGGGATGGACGGACTGACGCTGTTGGTCGCAGGGGACGACGCGATCGACTGGGCCGAGTTCTGGGAGAGCCTGACTCCGCTGTGGCGGCGGGTACTGTGCGGTTCCGACACCCCGGTGCCCCCGCCGCCTGAGCCGATCCTGCGCCGCCACCGCCTCACCACCGACTACGCATGGGTGGGCTCCTTCGAGCCCATCCGATGGCTGCCGTCCGTCACGGAGGCCCTCCTCTGGGAGGACAACGGCATGGATCTAGGGCCGCTCGCCGGGCGATCGTGGGAGCTGCTCCAGCTCGCCGGGCCCGCCGCCAACGTGGATCTGGGACAGCTGAGCGGGACGCCCGTCCGCCGCCTCATCCTGTCGAACCTGGACGTCCGCAGCCTGGACGGCCTCCGCGACATCGTGGGCCTGGAATCCCTCACCCTGGCGCACGGCGACTTCGGTCTACTGCCGCCCCTGGAACACCTCACCGACGTCGTCCTGTACGCGGAGGGCACCGTCGAACTGTCCGCCGCCCAACACCCGCGGCTCCGGGTGACCCGGCACGACGAGGTCTACCTCGCGCCCTTCGGGCCCGACGATGTATGACGCGCGCTCGGTATGACGCGCGCTCGGCCGGGTCGCGGACGCCGAGTGCCCCCGCCGAGCCGGGCTCGGCGGGGGCACTCGTTCAGCGGGATCAGCGCGGGATCGGTGCGGGGTATGCGCTGATCGACGCTGAGATCAGAACGCCTCTTCGGGGAGGTCCATCAGGTCGAGGGTGGTGGACTCGGTGGTGGCGCGGTCGGCGGCCAGGCGGGGCAGGACGGTCTGGCAGAAGAACTGCGCGGCCGCGACCTTGCCGTTGTAGAACGCCTTGTCGGAGTCGGACACGTCGCCGCCGCCGAGGGCGGTGAGTGCCACCTCGGCCTGGCGGCAGAGCAGCCAGCCGACGATGAGGTCGCCGAGGGCCATCAGCAGCCGGGTCGCGTTGAGGCCGATCCGGTACAGCTCCTTCGGGTTCTCCATCGAGGCGAGCGCCCAGCCGACCATCGGGTCGACGATGCCCTGCACGTCGTCCAGGGCGCGGCCGAGCAGGGCGCGCTCGTTCTTCAGGCGGCCGTTGCCGGCGTCCGACTCGACGAAGGCCCTGATCTCGCCGGCGAGCACCTTCAGCGCCTCGCCGTTGTCCCGGAGGATCTTGCGGAAGAACAGGTCCTGGCCCTGGATCGCGGTGGTGCCCTCGTACAGGGTGTCGATCTTGGAGTCGCGGATGTACTGCTCGATCGGGTAGTCCTGCAGGAAGCCGGAGCCGCCGAGGGTCTGCAGCGACTCGGCGCCGAGCAGCGCGTACGCCCGCTCCGAGCCGAAGCCCTTCACGATCGGCAGCAGCAGGTCGTTGACCTTCTCGGCGGTCTCGTCCTTGCGGCCCTCGTGCTGGGCGACCTGCACCGCGTCCTGGTAGGTGGAGGTGAGCAGGACCAGGGCGCGCATGCCCTCCGCGTACGCCTTCTGCGTCATGAGGCTGCGCCGGACGTCCGGGTGGTGGGTGATCGTCACCCGCGGGGCGGTCTTGTCCGTCATCTGCGTCATGTCGGCACCCTGCACGCGCTCCTTCGCGTACTCCAGCGCGTTGAGGTAGCCGGTGGACAGGGTGGCGATGGCCTTGGTGCCGACCATCATCCGGGCGTGCTCGATGACGAGGAACATCTGCTTGATGCCCTCGTGGACGCCGCCGACCAGGTAGCCGATCGCCGGGTGCTTCTCGCCGAAGGTCAGCTCGCAGGTCGTGGAGACCTTGAGGCCCATCTTCTTCTCGACGTTGGTCACGTAGGCGCCGTTGCGCTCGCCGAGCTCACCGGTCTCCACGTCCACCAGGTACTTGGGGACGAGGAACATCGACAGCCCCTTGGTGCCGGGACCGGCGCCCTCGGGACGGGCCAGCACCAGGTGGAAGATGTTCTCCGACATGTCGTGCTCGGCCGAGGTGATGAAGCGCTTGACGCCCTCGATGTGCCAGGTGCCGTCCGGCTGCTCGACGGCCTTGGCGCGGCCGGCGCCGACGTCGGAGCCAGCGTCCGGCTCGGTCAGCACCATCGTGGCGCCCCACTGCCGCTCGCGGGCCAACTCGGCGAACTTCCGCTGCTCCGGCGTGCCGATGCGCCAGAGGATCTGGGCGAAGCTGGGGCCGGACGAGAACATGTAGATGGCGGGGTTGGCGCCGAGGACCTGCTCGGCCACCGCCCAGGTCAGGGAGCGCGGGGCACCGGTGCCGCCGAAGTCCGGGCCGAGGTCCAGGCGGTACCACTCGGCGTCCATCCACGCCTTGTACGACTTCTTGAAGCTCTCCGGCATCGTGACGGTGCCGGTGGCCGGGTCGTACTCCGGCGGGTTGCGGTCGGCGTCCTCGAAGGAGTCCGCCAGCGGGCCCTCGGCCAGCCGGTCCATCTCGTCCAGGATGCTGCGCGCGGTGTCCTCGTCCACCTCGGCGTACGGGCCGCTGCCGAGAAGGTCCTGGCGCCTGAACACCTCGAAGAGGTTGAACTCCAGGTCCCGGAGGTTGCTCTTGTAGTGCCCCATTCGAGACTCCGTTTAGTCCTGCGGTGCCAGGCCGGCCCCGCGCATCGTACTGGTTAGTAACTCCACATCATGCTACCCGCTGGTAACTAGTGGCGACCACCCCTAAACCACCGCGAATCGGGGGAAGCAGACCACATCGGTATCACGTCCGGGCGCGCCGCGTGAGCTGACTCACACGTCCCGACCTGCGCACGGGGCCGCCGCACGGCACCCGGCGCCGCCCGCGCGGGCACCGGTGGGAAGATCGGTCGGGCGAGAACACCGCTACCCAAAGGGAGGTGCGCATGGAACAGGGGGATTCCGACGCTCCGAGACTGACCGTCATCGGAACCGGCTATCTCGGCGCCACGCACGCGATCTGCATGGCCGTCCTCGGCTTCGACGTCCTCGGCGTGGACACCGACCCCGCGAAGGTCGAGCGGCTGGCGGCCGGCGAGGCCCCGATCTTCGAGCCGGGCCTGCCCGAGCTGCTCACCAAGGCGCTCGACTCCGGCCGCCTCCGGTTCACCACCTCCCACGCGGAGGCCGGCGAGTTCGGCGACGTCCACTTCCTGTGCGTCGGGACGCCGCAGCGCCCCGACTCCGACGCCGCCGACCTGACCTACGTCGAGGCCGCCGTCCGCTCCCTCGCGCCGCACCTGCGCCGCCGCTCCCTCGTCGTCGGCAAGTCCACCGTGCCGGTCGGGACGGCGCAGCGGCTCACCGGGATCGTCCAGGACCTCGCGCCCGCGGGCACCGACGTCGAACTGGCGTGGAACCCCGAGTTCCTCCGCGAGGGCTTCGGCGTCGACGACACCATGCATCCCGACCGGCTCGTGTTCGGCGTCGCGTCCGACTGGGCGCACGAGCGGCTGCGCGCCGCGTTCAAACCGATCCTCGACCTCGGCACCCCGGTGATCCGCACCGACCTCGCCACGGCCGAGCTCGTCAAGGTCGCCGCCAACTCCTTCCTCGCCACCAAGATCTCCTACATCAACGCGATGGCCGAGGTCTGCGAGGCGGTCGGCGCCGACATCAAGGACCTCGCCGACTCCCTCGCCCTCGACGACCGCATCGGCGGCAAGTTCCTGCGGCCCGGCCTCGGCTTCGGCGGCGGCTGCCTCCCCAAGGACATCCGCGCGTTCGCGCACCGCGCCGAGGAGATCGGCGTCGGCCAGGCCGTGTCGTTCCTGCGCCAGGTGGACGCCATCAACCGGCGCCGCCGCGCCCGCACCGTCGACCTCGTCCGCGAGGTCCTCGGCGGCACCGTCGCCGGCAAGCGGATCGCCGCGTGGGGCGCCGCGTTCAAGCCCAACTCCGACGACATCCGCGACGCGCCCGCGCTGGACGTGGCGCACACCCTGCACGGGCTCGGCGGCGACGTCCGCGTCTACGACCCGGCGGCGCTCGGCAACGCCCGCCACGCCTTCCCCGACCTGCGGTACGGCGACGGCGCGTTCGAGGTCGCCGAGGACGCCGACGTCGTCGTCCTGCTCACCGAATGGTCGGTCTTCCGGGAGGTGGAGCCGGAGGCGCTGGCCGAGGTCGTCGGGCACCGGCGCATCGTGGACGGCCGGCACGCCCTCGACGCGGCGCGGTGGCGGTCGGCGGGCTGGGAGTACCGCGCGCTCGGCCGCTCCTGAGCCGTTGGCGCGATGAGGGAGCGGCGGCCCCGCTCCCTCATCGCATCAACCGACCGGGACGGGAACACCCGGCCGGGCGGTCGCGTTCACGCTGGTGAGGGCCCCGGTCCTCCCGGACGAGGTGCGCCGTACCCGGCAGGCGAAGACGGCGCGTGCCAACGCCGTCTCGTCCCCGGGAGCAGAACCCATGGCCTGGATCCTCCTCATCGTCGCCGGTCTCTTCGAGGTCGCGATGGCCCTGTGCCTGAAGGCGAGCAAGGGCTTCACCGAGGTACTGCCGTCCGCCGGCTTCCTCTTCTTCGCCGTGACCAGTTTCGGCCTGCTCAGCCTCGCCCTGAAGACCCTCGACGTGGGCACCGCCTACGCGGTGTGGGTCGGCATCGGCGCGGTCGGCACGGCGGCGCTGGGCATGCTGGTCATGGGCGACCAGGTGTCCGCCACGAAGATCATCGCGCTGGCGTTCATCATCATCGGGGTCGTCGGCCTCAATCTGGCGGGCGGCGGCGGCCACTGAGACCGGGACGACCCGGCGATTCGCAGGTCACGACGCCTTCCCGGAACGTAATCTCCCGTGACAGCGTCTATGGGACGTAAAGAGCGCTCGGGAGCGCGCTCGCTCAGGGAGGGACGGACCTTGGTCTTCAAGAAGCTGCGGCAGGCGATCGGCATCGGCGGCCCGTCGATCGAAACGGTCCTGCACAACCCGAACACCACGCCGGGGGGCGTGGTCACTGGTGAGGTCACCATCATCGGCGGCCAGTACAACTCCGACATCAAGGCGGTGAACCTCGCCCTGCGCACCAGGGTCGAGGTGGAGTCCGGCGACAACGAGTACAGCTCGAACCTGGAGTACGCCAAGCTGCCGGTGGCGGGCGGTTTCACCCTTCAGGAGGGCGCCCGGCACAGCGTCCCGTTCCAGATGCCCGTCCCGTGGGAGGCGCCCCTCACCCACATGTACGGGCAGGCGCTGCGCGGCACCACGGTCGGCGTCGCGACCGAGCTGGAGGTCGCGGGGGCGCTCGACCCGGGCGACCTCGACCCGATCGCCGTGCACCCCCTGCCCGCCCAGGAGCGCATCCTCGCCGCGTTCGCCAACCTCGGCTTCCGGTTCCACGGCGCCGACTGCGAGAAGGGCCGCATCTGGGGCGTGCACCAGGAACTGCCGTTCTACCAGGAGATCGAGTTCTATCCGCCGAGCCAGTACGCCCGCGGCATCAAGGAGCTGGAGGTGACGTTCGTCGCCTACCCCCAGTCCATGGAGGTCATCCTGGAGCTGGACAAGCGCGGCGGGGTGTTCACCGAAGGGCGCGACGCGTTCAGCCGCTTCACCGTCGACTACGCGAGCATCGAGCACACCAACTGGGAGCAGCAGCTCGACGGCTTCCTGCAGGACGCCGGGCGCCGCAGGGGCTTCTTCTAGACCCCGGCCCGGCCGATGACCGGATCCCCTCCGCGGTTGATCGCGGAGGGGATCTCCGCGTAGAAAGAGGTTCCGTGCTCCAACCCCCCGGACTCAACGACGCGGAACGGCGCCTCTGGGCCGCGTTTCCCACCGGCGCGACCGTCGTGCTCGGCGACGACCGGCCCGCCGGCCCGCTCCCCGAACGCATGGTCCGCGCCGAGATCATCACCCGGCTGCTGCTCGGCGCCGAGGAACCGCGTCCCGGCATGGTCGCGGCCGTGCGCCTGCGCGGCGCCTACGTCACGGGGACGATGGACGTCTCGGGCGGCTCGGTCGAGTACGAACTGCGGCTGGAGAACTGCCGGCTGGTCGAGCAGCCCGACTTCTCCAACGCCGCGACCCGGGAGCTGCGCTTCGCCGACTGCCGGATGCCGGGCTTCGACGGCGGCGGCCTGCGCGCGGACGGCTACCTCAGCCTGTCCGGGTCGGAGATCGAGGGCCAGGTCCGGCTGCCGCGGGCGCAGCTCGCCGGGGGCCTGCGGATGAACGGGACGACGATCACCGCGTCCGACCCGGACGAGTGGGCGCTGTTCAGCGGCGGCCTCGTCGTGGAGGTCGGCACCTTCATCCGGAACGCGCACATCACCGGCGGGGTCCGCTTCGTCGGCGCCCGGATGAACGGCGGCCTGTTCATGGAGGGCACCACCCTCAGCAACCCCGGCCGCCTCGCGCTGGACGCCCAGAACATGGTCGTGGAGGACGCCGCCGAGTTCAGCCGCGGATTCACCGCGGTCGGCACCATGCGGCTGCGCAGCGGCCGCTTCAACGGCATCCTGTCGTTCTCCCGGGCGCGGCTCGACTCCGGCGACCCCGAGCGGATGGCGCTGCACGCCAGCCACATCCAGGCCGACGAGCTGCTGCTCTGGCCGGAGGACAAGATCGAGGGCCGGGTGTCGCTGTCGTACTCCCGCATCGAGCTGATCATGGACCATCCGTCCGTCTGGCCGGACGAGCTGTACCTGAACGGCATGACGTACCAGACACTGCGCGGCGCCGAGTTCAAGGACCGCCTCGACTGGGTCTCCCGGGACGAGGAGTTCCACCTCCAGCCGTACGAGCAGCTCGCGTCCTGGTACCACGGCATCGGCCACGACGACCTCGCCCGCAAGGTGCAGCTCGCCAAGCTCCGCGCCCGCCGCCGCATGCTGAACCCGGTCGGCAAGGCGTGGAACCACGTCCTGGACTGGACGGTCGGGTTCGGCTACCGGCCCTGGCTGGCGTTCGCGTGGTTCGCGGCGCTGCTCGCCACCGGGACGACGGTGTTCTCGATCGAGCATCCGCGCCCGGTGAAGCCGAAGGACGAGCTGCCGGCGTTCCACGCGCTGATCTACACCCTGGACCTGCTGATCCCGCTCGACACGTTCGGGCAGCAGCTGTCGTACGACGCCGTGAACTGGTCCCGCTGGGTGGCGTACGGGCTGGTCACGACGGGTTGGGTGCTCGCCACCGCCCTCATCGCGGGGGCCACCCGCGTCCTGCGCCCCACCCAGAACCCGAACTGAGGCACCGGCGCACCGGCCGGACCCCGAACCGGGCGGCCGCCCCGGGCGTCCACCCAGGTAGGGGATCGATCAGAATGGACGGCCATGGGCACGTATGTGATCACGGGGGCGACCGGCGGCATCGGGACGGCGGTGGCCGAGCTGCTCCGCGAACGCGGGCACGACCTCGTGCTGACCGGCCGCTCACCCGAGCGGCTCCACAAGCTGGAGACGGCACTGCGCGGCGGCGCGAACGCCCCCACGCAGGTCATCAACCCGGGCGCGGTACCGCCGCCGCCGCGGAGCGCGGCCATCAGCACGATCCCGCTGGACCTGCGGGAGCCGCGCCGCATCGAGGCGTCGCTGGCCATGGCCGGGATGCCCGCGCGGCTGGACGGCGTCGTCCACACCGCCGGCATGGTGCACCTCGGGCCGGTGGCGGACACCGAGGCGGACGAGTGGATCGAGCACCTGTCGGTCAACCTGGTGTCCGCGGCGGAGCTGACCCGCCTGCTGCTGCCCGCGCTGCGCGCCGCCGAGGGGCACGTCGTCTTCGTCAACTCGACCGCCGGCCTGCGCGCCAACCCGCAGTGGTCGGCATACGCGGCGAGCAAGTTCGGCCTGCGCGCCCTTGCCGACTCGCTGCGCGCCGAGGAGCCGTCCCTGCGCGTCACGACCGTCTACCCGGGGCGGACGGCCACGGAGATGCAGCGGAAGGTGCGCGCCCAGGAGGGCGGGACCTACGCCGAGGACGACTTCGCCGCGCCCGCGACCGTGGCGCGGGTCCTGGTCGCGGCGCTGGAGACGCCCCGCGACGCGGTCGTGGCGGACGTCACCGTCCGGCCCGCCTGAGGGCCCGCCCCGAGCCGGGGGCCGAACCGGGGCCGGCGGTTCAACTGCGGCGCAGGAACCAGGCCCCGAGGACGCCGCCGATCAGCCCGAACAGGTGCCCCTGCCACGAGATGCCGGGCTCGCCGGGGATGACGCCGAGCAGCATCGTCCCGTAGACGGCGACGACCGCGATGGCGATCCCGATGTCGAGCAGGCGCCGCTCGAAGACCCCGCGGCCCAGCAGGTAGCCGAAGAAGCCGAAGATCAGGATGCTGGACCCGAGCGTGTTGGCGGAGCTGGTGAACCACACGCCGAGCCCGCCGACCACGATCACGATCAGGCTCATGGCCAGGAACTTCGCGATGCCGCGCGCCGCCGCGATGAACCCGAGGATCAGGAACGGGACGGTGTTCGCCATCAGGTGCCCGAACCCGCCGTGCATGAACGGCGCGGTGAAGATGTCGGGAAGATCGTTCACGGCGCGCGGCTGGATGCCGTACCGGTCCAGCCACCCGTTCATCGTGTAGTCGATCGCCTCCAGCACCCACATCACCGCGGTGATGGAGCCGATCAGTACCGCCGAGGACAGCGCGCGGACGCCGTGCTTGGCGAGCCCATCGGACCTCTGCCGTTCGGGGACATAGCTCATATCAGCCACCGTAAATCTCGACCCTGCGAAGTCAACGAACGGAACGCCCGGAATGTGCCCCGGCCCCCCCCCGACAACCGGCGAAAATACACTGTGATCAGGAAGTTATTGGACCGGAAGAAAAGTCGAGCACCCCATCACACCCCTGTCTGAAATGCGAACAGTGGGGTATTGTAACGCTCCAAAGA
>NZ_SMLC01000229.1 GCF_004349245.1 Actinomadura sp. 6K520
CCTCCGAGGGGGGACGACCCCCCGCACCCCCCGGAGCGCCTTCGGCGGCTGCGCACCCCTTCGAGGGGGGACGACCCCCCGCACCCCCCGAAGCGCCTTCGGCGCCCTTTTCATGGCACCTCGAAGCCCGCCCGACTCAGCGCCGCCCTGCCCTGCGCTCCCACCACCAGTTGGATGAACTCCTTGGCGAGTGCGGGGTGCGGAGCTTCGGCGACCTCGACGATCGGGTAGTCGTTGAGGGCCTGCGCAACCTCGGGGAACCCGATCCCCTTGACCTTGTCCCCCGCAGCCTGGGCGTCGGTGCGGTAGACGATCCCCGCGTCTGCCTCTCCGATGCCGACCTTGGTGAGGACGGCCTTGACGTCCTGTTCCCGAGACACCGGCTCGACCTCCACCCCGGCCGCGTCGAGAGCCTTCTCCGCCGCGGCACCGCAGGGCACCTGGACGGCGCACAGCACGACCTTGAGGCCCGCCTTGGACAGATCGCCGGCCGATTCCACCGCGCCGGGGTCGTCCTTCGGGACGGCGATGACCAGGCGGTTCCGGGTGAACACCCGCGGCTGCCCGGCCGCGTCGCCCGCGTCCGTGACCGTCGCCATCGTGGCGGGACTGGCGGCCGCGAAGACGTCCACCGGCGCGCCCTGCGTGATCTGCCGCGCGAGGGTCGAGCTGCCGGCGAAGTTGAACCTGACCCGCACACCGGGATGCGCACCCTCGAACGCCTTGCCGAGCTCGGTGAACACCTCCGTGAGCGACGCCGCCGCGAACACCGTCAGCGTCTCGCCGCCGCGCGTGCCCGACGAGGCCCCGTCACCGACGCCGCCGCATCCGGACACGGCCAGGAGCAGCACGGAGACCGCCGCCAGTACCCGCTTGAACATGTGCTGCTCCCCCCGGGGTCAGGACGGCTCGGCCACTTCGACGACGACGTTGGTCGACTTCACGACCGCCTCGGCGACCACGCCCACCTCCAAGGCGAGATCGTCCGCCGCCTCGCGGCTCATGAGCGACACCACCCGGAACGGCCCGGCCTGGATCTCGACCTGCGCCATCACCCCGTCGCGCACGACCTCGGTCACGATGCCCCGCAGCCGGTTGCGCGCCGAGGAGAACCGCTCACCCTGGTCGGACGGCACGGCACCGCGCGCCTGCTCGCGTACGAAGGCGGCGAGTTCGGCGCCCGGCACCAGCCGGTGCCCGTGCTCGTCGCGCGCCGCGGGGAGGCGGCCACCGTCCACCCAGCGGCGGACGGTGTCCGCACTGACCCCCAGCAGCGCGGCCGCCTCACTGATCCGGAACGTCGTCACACCGCCCAGCCTACCGTTCCGCAGATACGAGTTCTAGACCGCTCCATATCCAGCAGATGCGAGAGTTGCTGTTTCGAATACTCGCAGATGCGAGAGCGGCCGCGATCGTGTCCGCGAGATCGGCCGCCTTCGTGGTGATCTCCGCGTTCATGGGGCGGCCTTTCCCGGCTGTGTGGAGTGGACTGCTCCGGGTATTGGGTGCTGCAAAGAGAATCCCCCGCCCGGTCAGGAGGAATGATCATGACTGGGAACATGCGCGCACCACGCACCCGGGGCCTGCTCAGCGGGACGCTGCTGGTGCTGCTCGGCCTGTGGGGCGGGCTGCTGCCCTTCGCCGGCCCGTACTTCGGCTTCGGCTTCGCGCCGGACGAGACGTGGGTCTACGACACCGACCGGCTCCAGCTCAGCATCGCCCCCGCGGCGGCCGTCGTGCTGGGCGGCCTGATCGTGCTCGCGGGCGCCAACCGCGTGTTCGCGATGTTCGGCGCCTGGCTCGCCGCGCTCGGCGGCGCCTGGTTCGCCGTCGGGCACACCGTCGCCGCGCTGTGGGACACCTCGGGTGTCGGCGCCCCGCTCGGGACGGGCGAGGGCCAGCGCATCGCCGAGCAGCTCGCCGGGTTCACTGGGCTCGGCGTCGTCATCGCGTTCCTCGCCGGCCTGGCGCTCGGCCGCTTCGCCGTGGTCGGTGCCAGGGAGGCCGCACGGGAGTCCGTGGAGCCGCACGAATCGGAACGGTCGGGTTCGGGCACCACGCAGCCGCTGGTGTACGGACGCTACGCGCGGGAGAACCCGCCCGGCGAGGCACCGTATCCGCCGCGGCACGGCGACCAGCCGGTCGCAGGCGAGCAGCGCTACGACCGCTGAAGGACGCACGCACGTCCGGCCCCGGCCGGCTGTAGCGGCTACCGGTCGTGCCTGCGCATGTTGCGGACGGACTTGGTCGTCTCGTAGCTGCCGCGCTCGTCGTCGAGTCGCACGTCGTCGCGGTCGGTGAACATGGCCACGAAGGCGATCAGGAGACCGACGCCGCCGATCCACGGTTCCCGCCACACGAAGCTCAGCGCCACGCAGACGACCGCGCAGGAGATCAGCAGCAAGAGCTTCACGTCGCACCCCTCGACCGCTCCCCGATGCCCGGACGCCCCGGTCACCGGCCATGCACCACTCGCGGGATCAGCGAGTAATGGAAGACTTACTCGCTGCCCGCAGGATGCATACTGGCATGCCGCGGCCCGCCCGGGAAAGATCCCGGGCGGGCCGAACGGCGAATATTTCCGCTACTTGCGGTTCTTGCCGCGCTTCTCGCGGATCTTCATGCTGATGTCGAGGGGCGTCCCGGCGAAGCCGAACTCCTCGCGCAGCCGCCGCTCGATGAACCGCCGGTACCCCTCCTCCAGGAACCCGGAGGTGAACAGCACGAACCGCGGGGGCCGCACCCCCGCCTGCGTCGCGAACAGCACGCGCGGCTGCTTGCCGCCGCGCACCGGATGCGGGTGCGCGTTCACCAGGTTGGCGAAGAACTGGTTCAGCTTGGAGGTGGGGACGCGGGTGCCCCAGCCCTCCAGGGCCGTCTCGATCGCCGGCACGAGCTTCTCCATGTGCCGCCCGGTCTTGGCGGATATGTTCACGCGCGGTGCCCACCGCGCGTTGTGGAGCTGCCGGTCGATCTCCCGTTCGAGGTAGTGGCGGCGCTCCTCGTCCAGCAGGTCCCACTTGTTGTAGGCGACGACGAGCGACCGGCCCGACTCGATCACCAGCGAGATGATCCGCAGGTCCTGCTCGGCGAGCGGCTGGTCGGCGTCCACCAGCACGACCGCGACCTCGGCGCGCTCCAGCGCCGACCGGGTGCGCAGCGTCGCGTAGAAGTCGGCGCCCTGGTTCTCCCGGTGCCGCCGCCGAATGCCGGCCGTGTCGATGAACCGCCAGGTCTTACCGCCGAGCTCGATCAGCTCGTCGACGGGGTCGCGGGTCGTGCCCGCCACCGCGTCCACGACGGCCCGCTCCTCCCCCGCCAGCTTGTTCAGCAGGCTCGACTTGCCGACGTTCGGGCGCCCGAGCAGCGCGACCCGGCGCGGCCCGCCCGGCTCACCGAACGTCTCCGGCGGGGCCTCCGCCGGCAGCGCCGCCAGCACCGCGTCGAGCAGGTCGCCGCTGCCGCGCCCGTGCAGGGCGCTGACCGGGTGCGGCTCGCCGATGCCGAGCGACCACAACAGCGCCGCGTCGGACTCGGCGGCCACGCCGTCGACCTTGTTCGCGACCAGCACCACCGGCTTGCCGGACCGGCGCAGGATCTCCACCACGGCCTCGTCCACGTCGGTGGCGCCGACGGTCGCGTCCACGACGAACAGCACGACGTCCGCCAGCTCGACCGCCAGCCGCGCCTGCTCGGCGATCGCCGCCGCCAGCCCGGTGGAGTCGGGCAGCCACCCGCCGGTGTCGACGACGGTGAACCGGCGCCCGCTCCACGTCGCGTCGTAGGCGACGCGGTCGCGGGTCACGCCGGGGACGTCCTCCACGACGGCCTCGCGGCGGCCGAGGATCCGGTTGACGAGGGTGGACTTGCCGACGTTCGGCCGCCCCACCACCGCCACGACCGGCGCGGGTCCCTCGTCCTCGGGGACGTCCTCGACGACGTCCACCGTCTCGATCTCGTAATCGCTCACTGTCCCGTCTCCGCGGGGGCCGTCAGGCCGCCCGCTCACTCATGCTCTTTGGCGAGCCGCACGATCGTCTCGACGACCTCGCTGAGGCTCAGCTCCGTCGAGTCGATCTCGTGCGCGTCCCCCGCCCTGGTCAGCGGGGACGCCTTCCGGGTGGAGTCCAGCCGGTCACGCCGCGCCTGCTCGGCCCGCGTGACGGTCACCGTGGCCCCCGGATCGGCCGCGAGGTCCTTCGCGCGGCGCGCCGCGCGCGTCTCCTCGCTGGCGGTCAGGAACACCTTCACCGGCGCGTCCGGGGCGACGACCGTACCGATGTCGCGCCCCTCCACCACGATGCCGCCGGCCCCGATGATCTCGCGCTGCAGCTCGACGAGCCGGGCGCGGACCGCCGGGACGGAGCTGACGGCGCTGACCGCGTTCGTCACCTCGCGGGTGCGGATCGGCGCGGACACGTCCGTCCCGTCCACCGTGATCGTCGGCGCCTCCGGGTCGGTGCCGGACTCGATGACCGGTTCGAGCGCGCGGGCCGCGACGGCTGCGCCGTCCTCGACCGGAACGCCGTTGTCGAGCATCCACCACGTCATGGCGCGGTACATCGCGCCGGTGTCCAGGTAGCGGAGGCCGAGGGCGCGGGCGACGCCCTTGGACGCGCTGGACTTGCCCGACCCGGACGGTCCGTCCATGGCGATGACGAGCGGCACGATCGCTCCCTCTCTGTTCCGTTGGAGCGCCCTCCGGCGCGAGGCCGCGGGCGGGCCGGTCGGCACTCGTCGCCGCGCCGGCGCGCGGGTTCCCCCGGACGGGCCCCGGCGAACCAGGCTACCGTTCCGCGTCCACTCCCCGGGCCGCTAGCCGGGCACCGACCAGCCCCGGGCGCGCAGCTCGGCGGCGAGCCGCTCGGCCGCCTCCGGCACCACCGACAGCTCCAGCACGCCGAGCGGGCGGCCCGGCGAATGCTCGATCGTCACGTCCTCGATGTTGACGCCCGCGATCCCCGCCGCCTGGAAGATCATCGCGAGTTCGCCGGGACGGTCCGGGATGACCACCTGGACGGTCGCGTAGGCGGGCTGGTCCCCGCCGTGCTTGCCGGGGATGCGGGAACGGCCCGCGTTCCCGCGCAGCAGCAGGTCCGCCACGTGGGCGGCGGCCTCCTCGCTGCCGTCGCGCAGCAGCGACGCCGCCACCGCCAGGTCGGTCGCGACGGCCTCCAGCACGTCCGCGACCGGCGCGGAGTTCGCCGACAGGATCCCGATCCACAGCCGCGGGTCGCTGGCCGCGATCCGGGTGACGTCGCGGACGCCCTGCCCGGCGAGCCCGAGCGCCGTGTCGTCCGCACCGGTGAGGCGGGCGGCGACCGCCGCCGACACCACGTGCGGGCCGTGCGAGACCAGGGCGACGGCCCGGTCGTGCTCGGCGGCGTCCACCTCCACCGGCATCCCGCCGCACGCCCTCACCAGGCCCGTGACGGCCGCGACGGTCTCCGGCGTCGCCTCCGGCGGCGCGCACAGCGCCCACGGGCGGCCGAGGAACAGGTCCGCGCGGGCCGCTCCCGGCCCCGACCGCTCCCTGCCCGCGAGGGGGTGTCCCGCCACGAACGTCGTCAGGTCGCAGCCCAGCTCGGCGGCCTGCGCCAGCGGCAGCGCCTTCACGCTCGCCACGTCGGTGTAGGCGGTGGCGAGGCCGCGCTTCTGCGCGTCCAGCAGCGTCACCGCCACCGCCGCCGGCGGCACCGCGAGCACCGCCAGGTCGGCGGGCCCGGCGCCCGCCTCGTCCGGCAGCCGGTCACCGGCGCCGAGCTCGACCGCCATCGCCAGCGCGGCCGCGTCCCGGTCGGTCAGCAGCACCTGGGCGCCCTGGTCCCGCATGGCCAGGGCGATCGACGTCCCGATCAGCCCCGTCCCGACCACGATAAGGCGCCGCGCCGCCGCGTCCTCAATCACGCCGGTCAGCCTACTGCTCCCCGGCCACTGCTCCCCGACGCCTGCGCCGGGTCACCGGGGCGGGTCACTGGGCGATGTCGAGGCGCAGCGCCGTCGCGCCGCGCAGGTACACGTGCTGGACGCCGGAGCGGGGCCGGGACGTCTCGATGTGGGCCATCAGCCGGATCACCCGGGGCAGCGCCCCCGGCACGGCGATCTCCGACGCGCACAGCAGCGGCACCTCGTGGAAGCCGAGCTTGCGGGCGGCGAGCGCCGGGAACTCGGCCGTGAGGTCCGGCGTGGTGGTGAAGATGACGCTGATGACGTCGTCGGTGCTCAGCTCGTTGCGGGTCATCACCGCGGAGACGAGCTCCGTCGTCGCCTCCAGGATCTGGTCCCGGTCGTCGGCGTCGACCTGCGTCGCGCCCCGGACCGCGCGTACCGTCACAGCCGTCCCCCTCCTCGTGCCGCCGGTCTACAGCCCCACGGCCTTGTACAGGTCACCGACCTCGTGGACGGTCAGCGCCCGCATCGTGCCCGGCTTCAGCGAACCCAGCCTGATCGGCCCGAACTCTATTCGGGCGAGCTGCTGGACCGGGAAACCGACCTCCTTCAGCAGCCGCCGCACGATGTGCTTGCGCCCCTCGTGCAGGGTGATCTCGACCAGCACACGCCTGCCGACCTGGTCGAACACCCGGAACCTGTCGGCCTTGGCGGGCCCGTCGTCCAGCGTCACGCCGGCCCGCAGCCGCTTTCCGAGGTCGCGGGGGATCGGCCCGTGGATCTCGGCCAGGTAGGTCTTGGCGACGCCGAAGCTGGGGTGGGTGAGGCGGTGCGACAGCTCGCCGTCGTTGGTGAGCAGGATCAGGCCCTCGGTGTCGGTGTCCAGGCGGCCGACGTGGAACAGCCGCTCGGGCACGTCGACGTACTCGGCGAGGGACTTGCGTCCCCGCTCGTCCGCCATCGTGCTCACCACCCCGCGGGGCTTGTTGATGGCGTAGTAGCGCATCTCGGCGCGGGTCTCGACGCGCTTGCCGTCCACGTGGATGACGGCGCGCCGGGGGTCGACGCGCTCACCGAACCGGAACACCTTCTTCCCGTCGACGGTGACGCGGCCCTCGCCGATCAGCTCCTCGCAGTGGCGGCGGCTGCCGATCCCGGCCTCGGCCAGGACCTTCTGCAGCCGCACGCCCTCGTTGTCGGTCACGTGTCCTCAACTATGTCGTCGGGCAGGTCATCGGGCAGGAAGGGGGCGAGCTCGGGCAGCTCGTCGAGGTCGCGGAGCCCGAGCCGCTCCAGGAAGTACCCGGTGGTGCGGTACAGGTGGGCCTGCGAGTCGGGGTCCTGCCCGGCGTCCTCGATCAGGCCGCGCAGCGTCAGGGTGCGGATCACCCCGTCGCTGTTGACGCCGCGGATCGCCGACACGCGGGCGCGGCTGACCGGCTGCCGGTAGGCGACGACGGCGAGCGTCTCCAGCGCGGCCTGGGTGAGCCGCGCCTGCTGCCCGTCGGTGACGAAGCGCTCCACGACCGGGGCGCACACGTCCCGGGTGTAGAACCGCCAGCCGCCCGCGACCTCCCTGAGGTCGAACCCGCGGCCCTGCTCAGTGTATTCCGCGGCCAGCTCCCGCAGCGTCCCGGCGACCTCGCCGCGGGGCCGTTCCAGCAGCTGCGCGAGCGTCATCTCGGTGACCGGCTCGTCCACCACCAGCAGGATCGCCTCGATGGAGGCCCGCAGCCCCGGAAGCTCCGGCGCCTCCGCGCCGGGTTCCTCAGTCATCGCCACCCTCGTCCCTCTGCTCCTTCTCGTCCTTCTTCGCGGCGCCGTCCGTCCCGGCGTCGCGCGTCTCGGCGTCGTTCTTGTCGGCGTCGTCCTTGTCCTTGTCGGCGTCGTCCTTCTTGGCGACGCCCTCGTAGTCGTCGCCGACCTCGACCTCGCCCTCGTCGGTACCGGTCCAGGTGATGTGCAGCTCGCCGAGGGGCTCCAGCTGCTCGAACATGACGTTCTGGTCCCGGTAGAGCTCCAGCAGCGCCAGGAACCGCGCGACCACCTCGTAGGTGCCCTCGGCGTCCGAAGCGAGGACGCGGAACGTCGTGTTCCGGAGCCGGCGCAGCCGCTCCACGACGATCGCGGCCTGCTCGGTGACGCTGGCCTTCGGCTGGTAGATGTGCTCGACGGAGACCGACGGCGCCTCCCGGGGCGTGAAGGCCCTGGCGGCGAGGCGGGCGAACTCCTCGGGCCCGAGCCCGAGCAGCACCTCCGGCAGCAGGTTCGCGAACCGCGGCTCCATCGGGACGACGCGCGGGAACCGGCGGCTCGCGTCGGCGATCCGCCCGGCGAACACCTTCGCGACCTCCTTGTAGGCGCGGTACTGCAGCAGCCGCGCGAACAGCAGGTCGCGGGCCTCCAGCAGGGCCAGGTCCTCCTCGTCGTCGACCTCGCCGGACGGCAGCAGCCGGGCGGCCTTCAGGTCCAGCAGGGTCGCGGCGACGAGCAGGAAGTGGCTGGCCTGGTCGAGGTCCCAGTCGCGGCCGTAGGAGTGGATGTGCGCGATGAAGTCGTCGGTGACCTTGTGCAGCGACACCTCGGTGATGTCGAGCTTGTGCTTGGAGATCAGCCCGAGCAGCAGGTCGAACGGCCCCTCGAAGTTGTCGAGGTGGACGCGGAACCCATGCTCCTCCCCGGGTTCCGGCTGGGGCTGCCGCCCCGGCTCCGGCGACGTCTCGTCCACGTCGCTCACGGTAGCGGAGGTCACCTCCCGCGCTGTGCTCACCGGCCACATCGTCCCACGCGCCCGGCACCGCTCGCACCGCGCCGCCCGCACGGCCCGCACCGCGGCGCCGCCGGTCACGAGCGGTGCCGGTGCGGCCCCGGGCGCCCTACCGGCCGGTCATCCGGCGCACGAGGTCCTCGGCCCCCGCCCGGTCGAAGTCGCCGCTGATCATCACCTCGCCGCCGGTGATCGGGCCCTGCACCATCGGAGCGGAGATGACGGTCCCGCCGACGATCATCGCGATGAGCCTGCCGCCGGTCTCCGCGGGCCGCCCGGCGGCCTCGCCGGTCAGCCGCCCGAACTCCGCGCCGTCGGCCGGGGTCAGTTCCAGCTGTACGGTCCAGCCGACGTGGCTGTTCTCCGGCCCCGGCAGCGTCGCCTCGATGCGCTCCACCCGCTCGACCGTCATGCGCTCCGGGCCGAGCCGGAAGCAGGTGGTGCCCTCGCCGTCCGGGACGGTCCCGGACGCGCAGGGCCCCGCGGACTGCTCCGCCACGAGCTGGAACGTCAGCGGCTCGCGCAGGACGACCGGACCCCGCGGGCCCTCGCCGCCGTTACCGCCGTCATCGCGGACGGCCAGGAACACGGCGACGCCCGCCAGCAGCAGCCCGAACGTCAGGAGGCCGACGACGATCACCACGCGCCCGCCCCCGCCGCGCGGAGGCGGATCTCCGGGCCCCGGCGGCGGGAACGCGGCGAAGGGCGGCCCTGCCGGCGGTGGCGGCGGTCCGGGAGGCGGCGGAGGCGGTCCCGGTGG
>NZ_SMLC01000022.1 GCF_004349245.1 Actinomadura sp. 6K520
CCCAAGCCCTGAACGTGTCGGCCGGGCTGAACGCGAACACCCACAGGACGGGCGGGCACGCGGGCGATGCCTCGGTGGCTCGCGGGGCGGTCGGTGGCGCGGGGGGCGGAGTACGGCACCGTGGTCAGCCGGTAACGTAGCCGAACCAACGCGAAATATCCCCCGGTAGGCGGATCGAGACCCGGAGTTTCATGGGGTACGACGTCAAAATTGTCAAGTCAGCCGAGGTTGCGGAGAGCCGGCAGGATCGGGACCCCTTCTTCGACAACGCCCGTTTCCTGGCGGTGGTCCTGGTCGTCGTCGGACACACGGTGACCCTGTTCCCGCCGAATGACGCGACGCATCCGGCGGTGCTGCTGCTCCAGACCTTCCGGATGCCGCTGCTGATCGTCATCACCGGTCATCTGGCGCGCAACTTCGCCTTCACCGACTCCAAGGTGCGCGGTCTCGTCACCGGGCTCGCCCTGCCCTACCTGATCTTCGAGTTGTGCTACGCGACCTACGCCTGGGCCACCGGTGCGGCCGCCTTCACCCTGCAGATCCTGCTGCCGACCTACCTCATGTGGTTCCTGATGTCGGTGATCATCTGGCGGCTGACCGTCCCGTTCTGGCGGAACGTCCGCTGGCCGCTGGCGATCGCCGTGGCGCTCACCCTCATCTCCTACACCCACGAGATGCCGCACGAACTCACGCTCCGGCGCCTCTTCGCGCTGCTCCCGTTCTTCGTCCTGGGGGTGTGCCTGCGGCGCGAGCACATCAAGTTCCTGAAGAAGCCCGGGATGTCCGCCGTCGGCGTCCTCGTCCTGGCCGCGGGGGTCACCTTCTTCTACACCGGCGGACGCTACGTCCCCGAGTACTGGACCTACTGGGACCGGGGCTACCAGTGGCTCGGCGTCAAGGCGTTCCCCGGAGTGTTCATCCACCTGGGCGTGCTGTGCCTCGCCACGGTTCTCGCCGCCGCCGTCCTGTCGCTGGTCCCCGGCCGGCGGACCTGGTTCACCCCGTTCGGCACCAAGACCCTGTACGCCTATCTGCTGCACGGCCTCGGCATCATGACCGTGGTCTACTTCGGTCTTCACCGGACCGCCTTCGTGCAGACCGTCCCCGGGGTGCTGATCAGCGCCATCGCCGCCGCGGCGGTGGCCGCCCTGCTGTGCACCCCGCCGGTCGTCCGGGCCACCCGCTGCCTGGTCGAACCCAGGGCGGAATGGCTTTTCCGGCGCCGCACCCCGCCCCCGGCACCCTCGAACCACGTCGGCGCGCGGACGCCGACCACGTGCGGCATGTCGGCCGGTGCGTCCACGAGGACGCCGGCCGCGGCGGGACGGTCGTCCCGCCACGGCGGTTCCTCCTCGTAACCGTCGGGGCTACCCGGTCGTCATCCCCACTGGCCCGGCACGTAGCCGCCGGCGGGCTGCCGGGTGATGACGTTCATGCGGTTCCAGGTGTTGATGAGGGCGACGAGGGACACCAGGGCGGCGAGCTGGTCCTCGTCGTAGTGCTTGGCGGCGTTGGCCCAGGTCTCGTCGCTGACCCCGCCGGCCGTGTCGGCGATGCGCGTGCCCTCCTCGGCGAGTTCCAGGGCCGCCCGCTCGGCCTCGGTGAAGACCGTGGCCTCCCGCCAGGCCGCGACCAGGTTGAGGCGCGCCGGGGTCTCCCCGGCCTCGGTGGCGTCCTTGGTGTGCATGTCCAGGCAGTAACCGCACCCGTTGATCTGGCTGGCGCGGATCTTCACCAGTTCCTGCGTCGCGGCCGGCAGCCCGGAGCTCCGCAGGACCTTGTCGGCCGACTGCAGGTGCTTCAGCAGGCGGGGCAGGACGGCGTTTCCGAAGTAGTCGAGGCGGGCGTCCATGGTGCTCTCCTTAGGGTGTCGACTGTTCCACCCCTTCGACGGGGCGGCCCGGTGGGATGTGACATCGGGCGGGCAGCACGCACCCTGGCAAGCGGCGGTCGAGTCCTGTTAAACGTCGGCACTATGAAGTTTTTCGATGATTTGGAACGCCATTGACTTGGCGGGGCGCCGGATCAGGGCGTTGGGCGCCTAATGTGGCGGAATGTCCAATGTCATCCCACGTCAACGCATCATCGAGGGCGCCGCCCGATTGTTCGGAGAGCTCGGTTACGACGGCACGCCACTCCAGCTCATCGCCGACGCCCTGGGCGTGCGCACCTCGGCGATCACGGAGGTCGTCGGGGACAAGCGCACGCTCTACATCGAGGTCATGCGGCAGGCGTTCGAGGCGGAACGGACGGTGCTGGAGGCGGCCGTGGCGGAGGCCGGCAGCGGCCCGGCGGCCGTCCACGAGATCATGGACGCCTACCTGGACTTCCACGTCGCGAACCCGCAGAACCGCGCGCTGTGGGCGCACCGCTGGGTCGCCGACGCCGCCGACCTCTCCGAACTGGAGGACCGCTACGCCCGGCCCCTCTTCGAGCTGGTCGCCGAGAGGATCGGGGGCCTGGTGCCGCCGGACGTCGACACCTACTACCTGCTCGGCACCATGGTCTGGTGCGTGCACGGCTTCCTCGGCTCGGGCCTCTTCGACCGCCCGCGGGGCATGAGGAAGGCCGACGACCCGGCCGCCGTCGAGTCGTTCCGGCGGCACCTGCACGTGCTGATGGACCGCCTGCTCGTCCCCCAGGCACCGCCCCCGAACGGCCGGACCCGGGCGATGGCGCGCAACTGACCCGCCCGCCGACTCACGCCGTGTTCATCGCTCCGCCGGGCGGTGGGGCCGCGGCGCGCGTGAAGCGCTCTCCCCAGTCGTTGAGCCGGTCGAGCAGCTCCGGCGGCTCCACGACCCGGAAGTCGGCGCCGGCCATGCCCATCGCCATGGCGGGCCAGTCCAGGGTGTCGGACATCATCCGCACCCGGCAGCGCTCGGCGCCGATCTCCTCGACGGTGCACCAGCGGCCGATCCGCGCCCGGACGGCCGCCGCCGGCGCGTCGACCAGCACCTCCACCCGGTACGAGTGCGGCGGCGGCTCCCGCAGGCTGCCGCGGACGTACTCGGCGGCGTCCGCGGCGGGCAGCTCGCGGGGACGGAACCGGGCGCCGGTGCCGTCCGGGGCGCTGAGCCGGTCGACGCGGAAGCTGCGCCAGTCGTGCCGGACGAGGTCGTAGGCGACCAGGTACCAGCGGCGCCCGACCGGCACCAGCCGGTGCGGCTCGACGTGCCGGTCGGTGGCCCGGCCCTGGGCGTCGGTGTAGGCGAAGCGGAGCCGTTCGCTGTCGCGGCAGGCCAGCGCGATGGTGGTGAGGACGGCGGAGTCGATGTCCGTCCCGGCCGGGCGGCCCCACTCCGCGGGCACCGTCATCGCGCGCAGCGCCTCCACCCGGTGGCGCAGCCGGGCCGGCATGACCTGCACGACCTTGGCCAGCACGCGCACCGAGGACTCGGCGATGCCCGCCACCGCGCCCTGCGCCGCGGCCTGGAGCCCGACCGCGAGCGCGACCGCCTCCTCGTCGTCGATCACCAGCGGCGGCAGCGTCGCGCCCGCGGCCAGCTGGTAGCCGCCGTCGATGCCGCGCTGGGCGTGGACCGGGTAGCCCAGCTCGCGCAGCCGGTCGATGTCCCGGCGCAGGGTGCGGGCGGAGACGCCCAGCCGGTCGGCCAGCTCGCCTCCGGGCCAGTAGCGGTGGGTCTGCAGCAGGGACAGCAGGCGGAGCGTCCGGTCGCTGGTGTTCGCCATGTCTCCCATTCTCCGGCACTTCCGGTCAGAAAGTGGCCGCTATGGCTCCTAACGTGGTGTTCGTTCGACGGAGCAAGAGCGATCGAAGGCGGAGGCCATGACTGTGAACGCGACGACGGAGAACCCGGGCACCCGTGACCTGGCCGCGGAGCCCACCGGTGAGCGCGCCGACCTGCTGGCGATGCTGGCCAAGCACCGGCACTTCCTGCGCTTCACCACCCGCGGCCTCAGCGACGAGCAGGTCGGGATGCGGACGACGGCGAGTGAGCTGTGCCTCGGCGGCCTCATCAAGCACGTCGCCAACGGCGAGCGAGCATGGGTGGACTTCATCCTGCACGGCTCGTCCGCGATGGGCGACTTCGACGACATGACCGAAGAGGACTTCGCGCAGCGGGACAACGAGTTCCGGATGCTTCCGGGCGAGACGCTGGCCGGTGTGCTCGACGCGTACGCCGAGGTCGCCCGCCGCACCGACGAGCTGGTCGCCACCCTCCCCGACCTGGACGCGACCCAGGCGCTCCCCAAGGCGCCGTGGTTCCAGGACGCGCACTGGTCGGCCAGGCGGGTGCTCATGCACATCATCGCCGAGACGGCCCAGCACGCAGGGCACGCCGACATCATCCGGGAGTCCCTGGACGGCTCCAAGACCATGGGCTGACCCAAAGCGTGAAAGCGCGTCCCCGTCCCGCGCCGGCTCGACGCCATGAAGATCGTGGTGGAGGGTGGGTCCGTGCGGGACGGCGGACGTGAGGATCGTGCTGTGACCCAGGTGCATTCGGTGCTGCTGCGGGCCGGGGAGGAGCGGTGCGCGACGGCCGCCCGGCCGCCCGCCGCGGCGCTGCGGCCGTATGTCGCCGGATACGGGGACTTCCGCACCGGGACGCCGGGAGTCGTGCGGCGCCGGGTCCTGCCGCTGAACCTGGTCACGCTGCTGGTCGACCTCGACGGGCCGGGCCCGCTGGCCTTCGGTGCCCGGGGCGCGCCGATGGTCTACGGGGAGGCGGGCTGGCGGCGCGGCGTCACGGTCGGGTTGACGGTCGCCGGGGCGCGGGCCCTGCTGGGGACGCCGATGTGCCTCCTGACCGGCACGGCCGTCGAGCTCGCGGACGTGCTCGGGCGCCGGGCCGGGGAGCTCGCGGAGCGGCTGGCCGCCGCGCCGGACCCGCCGGCGCGGTTCGCCGTCCTGGACGACCTGCTCACCAGGTGGCTGTGCCCCGGGAAGGGACCGGACGGGCCGGCCATGCTGGGGTGGTGGCGGTTGCAGGAGGCGGCGGGCGGGATCTCCGTCGGGGACCTCGCCGCGGAGATCGGCGTGAGCCGGCGCCGGCTGGAGACCGGGTTCCGGCGGGAGATCGGGCTCAGCCCGAAGACGGTCGCGAGGGTCGCGCGGTTCCAGCGGGCCGCGCAGGTGCTCGGCACGTCCGGCGCGTTCCGGGCCGCCGTCGCCTGCGGGTACGCCGACCAGCCGCATTTCAACCGCGAGGTGCGGGCGATGACCGGGGTCACGCCCACCGAACTGTGCGCATTGCTTCAATACACCGGGCGGCCCACCGGCTAGCGTCCGGGGCCATGACGCTCAACGGCAGGACGGCCCTCGTGACGGGTGGCTCACGGGGAATCGGGCGGGCGATCGTCCGGCGGCTCGCGCGGGAGGGCGCCCGGGTGGTGTTCAGCTACCGGGCGGACAAGGGCGCGGCGGACGCGCTCGCACGGGAGGTCGCGGGCACGGTCGCGGTCCAGGCCGACCAGGAGGACGTCGGCAGCCTCGACGCGCTGTTCGAACCGGTCGCGGACGGGCTGGACATCCTCGTCAACAACGCCGCCGTCAATCCGCCCACCCCGCTCCGCGACATCACCGGCGAACTGTTCGACCGCGTGATGACGGTGAACGCGAAGTTCCCGCTGCTCGCCATGCGCCGTGCGGAGCCGCTGCTGCGCGATGGCGGCCGCATCGTCAACATCTCGACGCTCAACACCGGACTGCCCGTCCCGGGCCTGGCGCTGTACTCGGCGAGCAAGGCCGCGCTGGAGCAGTGCACGGCGGTCGCGGCGCGCGAGTTCGGGGCACGGGGCATCACGGTCAACACGGTGTCTCCCGGTGCGACCGACACCGGCCTGCTGCGGGAGACCAACTCGCCGGAGGCGCTTGAGCAGACCACGGCGTTCACCGCGCTGGGCCGGCTGGGCACGCCCGACGACATCGCGGACGTGGTCGCGTTCCTGGCCGGGCCCGGCGCCCGCTGGATCACCGGGCAGAACATCCGCGTGACGGGCGGCCTCATCCTCTAGCCAGGCCGGTGGCGTCCCGCTGTCAGGAGCCGGCCGAGTCCTCCTGCTCGTGGGGCTGCTTCTTCGTGACCGCGCGGAGCGAGCCGGGCTTGGCCTTCTCCTCCGGGTGGGTCCGGACGCGGAGCAGGCTGGCGACGGTCGTCACGACCAGGATCAGGAGGATCACTCCCAGCGACAGCGGCGTCGGCATCTCCGGCACGGACTTGGAGACGTCCTCGTGCAGGAAATGAAGGATCAGCTTGATACCGATGAAGATGAGGATCGACGACAGGCCGATCGTCAGGTAGACCAGGCGGTCCAGCAGGCCCTCGACGAGGAAGTACAGGGCGCGCAGCCCGAGGAGGGCGAACGCGTTGGCGGTGAAGACGATGAACGGCTCGCTCGTCACGCCGAACACGGCCGGGATGGAGTCGAGGGCGAACAGCAGGTCCGTGCTCCCGATGGCGACGAACACGATCAGCAGCGGTGTCGCGACGCGCCGGCCGTTCTCCCGGGCGATCATCCGGCCGCCGTGGTAGTCGTCGCTGACCGGGAACAGCTTGCGGGCGCGGCGCACCAGGAAGTTCTCCTCGACGTCCGGCTCCTCGTTGCGGTGCCGGATGAGCTGGACCGCCGTCCAGATCAGCACCAGGCCGAAGATCAGGAAGGTGAAGGAGAACAGGCTGATCGCCGCGGCGCCGACCGCGATCAGGACGGCCCGCAGGAGGAGCGCGGCGGCGATGCCGAACAGCAGGGTCTTCTGCTGGAACTCGGCCGGCACCTCGAACCGCGCCATGATGATCACGAACACGAAGAGGTTGTCGACCGACAGGCTCTTCTCGACCACGTAGCCGGAGAAGTACTCGGTGCCCGCCGTCGAGCCGACGAGCATCCACACGGCGAGGCCGAACAGCAGCGCGACGGCGATGTAGAACACCGACCAGAAGGTCGCCTCGCGCATGCCGACCGCGTGCGGCCGCCGGACGGCGACCAGGAGATCCAGCACGAAGAGCCCGACGACCAACGCGATCGTCGCGGTCCAGGCCCATGCGGATATTTCGACCATGCGGCGGCTCCACTCGGTGCGAGGCGACGGCTGTCGTATATCCGTTCTGCGGCGCTTCTACCGTCGAACGCGCGGTGACGCCGACGATACCGGCCGGTGTACGACGGCACACCGAGGTGTGAAGCCCCCCGGCCGCCCCCGGAGCCGGGTGAGTTCGACCCAGGTACAGGATGAGTACTTGCGCCGATGTGGCCGCCCGCGCGCGGACGGCAGGCTGCGGGCATGGATACTTCGCGCTGGCGTCCCCTCGCCCTCCTCGCCAAGGCGGCCCTGGCCGTCCTCCTCGCGCTCGCCGTGGCCTTCCCCGAGTGGGACCGGTTCGCGGACAAGGCGATGGGCGTCCGCGTGGCCGCCTATCCCGCCGCCGTCATGCTCGTGACGCTGGTCTGGGCGCTCCGGGGCCGGGGCAGGGCGTTTCCGTGGGACATCGACCTTCTCGTGACGGCCCCGTTCCTCATCGACGTCGCGGGGAACGCCGCCGACCTGTACGACACCGTGACATGGTTCGACGACGCGTGCCACTTCGGGAACTGGGCGCTGCTCTGCGCCGCGGGCGGCTTGGGCCTGCGGCGGTGGGGCCGCCTCCCGTCCTGGGCGCTCGCGCTGTGCTGCACCGGCATGGGTGCCGCGGCGGCGATCCTCTGGGAGTTCTTCGAGTACGGCGTCTTCATCCTGGACACCCCCGAGAGCGTGTCCATCTACCGCGACACCATCGGCGACCTCATGCTCGGTCTCGCCGGTGCCGCCGCGGCCGGTCTCGTCCTCGCCTTCGCGGCGGCCCGCGCCGCGTCAGTAGACGAGAGCCTGGACGCCGTCGGTCGTGATCTCCTCGACGAAGGTCGGCGCCCCGGCGATGCGGATGCCCGGGAGGACGTCGTCCGGGCCGATGCCGCGGCGGGCCGCGCACTGGGTGCAGAGGGTGACGCGCCCGGCGGAGAGGATCACGGCGAGCAGGTCGTCCAGGGGAGTGGCGTGCGGCAGTGAGAACCCCCCCGCCCGCTCCGGCAGTGCGAACCACGCGGACTCGCCGGTCAGCCAGAGGGAGACGGGCACGTCGCTCGCCGCGGCGGCGGCGGCCACCGTGAACGCCTGGTTGCAGCGCTCGGGTGCGTCGGCCCCCGCCGTGACCTTGATCACCAGTGGTCTCGCCATAGCCGCACTCTAGCCGCGGTCCCCGCGTAGCATCGCGCTATGGGTGGGATGGTGAACGCGGGGATCCTCGTCCTCGTCCTCGGGCTCATGGCGGTCGCGGCCGTCCTGCTGGTGATCCGGCTCGGACGGCTCAAGTAGCGGATCGGGGGCGGACGGGCGCCGACCCGGCGGTGTCGCCGCTACGCTCGGTGCCCATGGATCCTGAGCTGCACCCGGACCTCGAGCCGCTGAAGTTCCTCCTCGGCACCTGGGAGGGAGCCGGCGTCGGCGGCTATCCCACGATCGAGTCGTTCAACTTCGGTCAGGAGATGTCCTTCACCCACACCGGGAAGCCGTTCCTCGTCTACGCCAGCCGGACGTGGCTGATCGAGGAGGACGGCACGCTCGGGCGGCCGCTGGGCATGGAGACGGGCTACTGGAGGCCGCGCCCCGACCACAAGGTCGAGGTCACGCTGGCGCACCCCACGGGCATCGTCGAGATCTACGTCGGGAACGTGGCGTTCACGCGGGTCGAGCTGCAGACGGACGTCGTCGCCCGCACGGAGTCGGCGAAGGAGGTGACGGGCGGGCACCGCCTGTACGGGTTGATCGGCGAGGACCTCGGCTGGGCCTACGACATGGCGGCGATGGGGCACAACCTCCAGTCGCACCTGTCCGCCCAGCTCAAGCGGGTCGGCTGACGCGAGCGCCCGGTCCTGAACGCCCCCGGAGACGAACGCCCCCGGACATGAACGATCCCCGGACCTTCCCGCTCGGGCGGGTGATGGACAGGACGGGTCCATCGGTCCGGGGACCGGGTGTCTGCCTGGTATTCGCCGGTCGCCGTCGCGACCGGTTGCCACCGCCGGGGCGGCGGCGCCGAGGCGGGACGGCGACTAGCGGACAGCCACCTCGCGAGTCCTAGAGTCAATCATTTCTTGGACCACCTCCTTTCGCGCGTACCAAGCACGCTATGCGAGCGCCGCGCGCAGGGGCAAGCCGGTTTTCCCACGGCGGAACCCGCGGCGGGGAGCCGCACCCGGAACCGGGTTCTAGACTTGGGGCATGGTCGAGTCGTGGCAGGAGGAGCTGCGGGCGAAGGGGTACCGGGTCACGCCGCAGCGCCAGCTGGTGCTTGAGGCGGTCACCAACCTGGAGCACGCGACCCCGGAGGAGATCTGCACCGAGGTCCAGCGCACGGCCCGCGGCGTGAACATATCCACCGTCTACCGGACGCTCGAGCTGCTCGAAGAGCTCGGCCTGGTCAAGCACGCGCACCTTGGGCACGGCCCGCCGAACTACCACCTGGCGGCCGATGCGGAGCACATCCACCTGGTGTGCCGGGGCTGCCACACCGTCCAGGACGTCGATCCGCGGGCGGCGACGGGGCTGGCCGACGTCCTGCGGCGCGACTTCGGCTTCGCGACGGACGTGCACCACCTCACGGTGTACGGGCGCTGCAAGGACTGCCGCGCCACGTAGCCTGGTGCCATGGAGAGCCCGCTGTTGCAGACGCCCGGAGCAGTTCCCGCGGACGCGCCCGACCGGGAGGTCGCCGCGCACTACGGGGAGCCTTCGCAGGAACAACGCGCCCTGGAGGACGGGGCCGCGTTCGTCGACCGGAGCAACCGGGGCGTCGTCCGGATCTCCGGTCCCGACCGGCTGAGCTGGCTGCACAGCCTGCTGAGCCAGCACGTGGACGCGCTGAAGCCGTTCGAGCCGACCGAGGCGCTGCTGCTCAGCGCCAAGGGCCACATCGAGAACCACCTCTTCCTGATCGACGACGGCGAGGCCGTGTGGGCGCACGTGGAGCCCGGGTCGGCGGCGCCGCTGGCGGAGTTCCTCGACCGCATGCGGTTCATGCTGCGCGTGGAGGTGGCGGACGTCTCCGCGTCCCACGCCGTGGTCACCGGCCCCGGTCCCGCCGAACCCGGGACGCTCGCCTGGCCGGACGCCGCCGGGACCGTCACCCGCGTCGTGCCGCGGGGCGAGTTCCCCGAGGGGCTGCGCCCGGCGGGGATGTGGGCGTACGAGGCGCTGCGGATCGCCGAGCACCGGCCCCGCTTCGGCGTCGACACCGACCACCGGACGATCCCGCACGAGGCCGGGTACGTGGAGACCGCCGTCCACCTGGCCAAGGGCTGCTACCGGGGGCAGGAGACCGTCGCCCGCGTCCACAACCTCGGGCGGCCGCCGCGCCGCCTGGTGTTCCTGCACCTGGACGGCAGCGTCGACCGGCTGCCCGCGCACGGCGACCCGGTGGAGATCCCCGGCGGGCGGAACGTCGGGTTCGTCGGGTCGGCGGCCCGGCACCACGAGCTGGGCCCGGTCGCGCTGGCGATGGTGAAGCGGAACGTCCCGGTGGACACCGAGCTGCTGGCGGGCGGGGTCGCGGCGGCGCAGGAGGTCGTGGTGTCGCCGGACACCGGGGCGAACGCGCAGATCGCTCTTCGCCGCCGGCCCGCGAAACACGGGTAGCTCACCGACCCCCGGGGCAATATCGTCTGATACAGACGATTTCTCACCTGATGCCGCCCGGGAAAGGTGGATTCCTACCGATGGTCCCGAACCTGGGGAGACCGGAGCCGTCGGCGGCGCGGAAGGGTGCCCGGCGCCTTCCGCGCAGGGAGTCCGCGCTGCTGTGGTGGGCCCTGTTCGCCGCGTTCGCCGGGGCCGCCTGGTGGTTCCAGTCGTGGCGGGTCGCGCTGCTCGGGCTGCTGACGTGGTGCCTGTACGAGTTCCTGCTCGTGCCGACGCTGTGCCGGGTGCTGAAGCGGCAGGGGCACCCCTGCACGAAGCGCGTCCGGGGGCGGCTGTTCGCCTGCGGCCCGAACCACCAGGATATGAAGAACGACGCGCTCTGGCGGCTCGCCGGGCTCCGCAACCCGTTCCAGAAGCGGGCCGAGGACACCGACCCGGAGACCGGCGTCGTCGTCCACTCGCCGGACGTCCGCGGCCGCCTCACCCCGGCCGACCGCTCCCTGGTCGTCCTCGCCGCCCTCGGCACCATCGCAACCCTCGTAGGCACGGTCTACGGCTTCCGCTGACGCCTCCTCGGCGGGACCGTCAGATCTCCACGATCAGGGTGATGGGGCCGTCGTTGACGAGGGACACCTTCATCTCGGCGCCGAACTCGCCGGTCTCGACCTTCGCGCCGAGGGCCCTCAGCTCGCGGACGACCGCGTCCACCAGGGGTTCGGCCACCGGGCCGGGGGCCGCGGCCGTCCAGGTGGGGCGGCGGCCCTTCCGCGCGTCGCCGTAAAGGGTGAACTGGCTGACGACGAGCAGGGGCGCGTTGACGTCCGAGCACGACTTCTCGTCCTGGAGGATCCGCAGGCCCCACAGCTTGGCGGCCAGCCTGCGGGCCTTCCCCGGGTCGTCGTCGTGGGTCACGCCGACGAGGACCATCAGCCCCGGCCCGTCGATCGCGCCCACGACGCGTCCCTCGACGGACACGCTGGCCTGGCTCACCCTCTGGACTACCGCACGCATGGACGTGCATTCTGCCGCGTATTCTGCCGCGTATGGGAGCAACGACGCTCATCACGGTGGCGCCCACGGGCGCGGAGTCCGCGAAGTCGGACGTCCCCGCCCTGCCCGTCACCCTGGAGGAACTGGTCCAGACGGCCAAGGAGTGCGAGGCGGCCGGCGCGGCCGTGATCCACGTGCACATCCGCGACGACGACGCGCGGCCCACGCTCGACCTGTCCCGGCTGCGGGACACGGTGCGGGCGCTGCGGGAGAGCACGGGGCTGATCGTCCAGCTGTCCACGGGCGGCGCCGTCACCGACCCGTATGAGGACAGGCTGCGCGTGCTGGACGCCGAGCCCGACATGTGCTCGCTCACCTGCGGGACGGTGAACTTCGGCGACGACGTCTTCATGAACCCTTGGCCGTTCATGGTGGAGCTTTATCAACGCACCCAGGAGCGGGAGGTCGTCCCAGAGTTCGAGTTGTTCGACCTGGGGCAGATCGCGGCGCTGAACCGCCTCCTGGACAAGCACGGCCTCCCGTATGGGGGGCACGTCCACTGCGACCTGGTGATGGGCGTCCCCGGTGGTATGCCCGGGGACGCGCGGACGCTCGTCGCGGCCGTCGAGGCACTGCCGGACGGCGCGACATGGTCGGCGACCGGCATCGGGCGGACGTCCCTGCCCGTGCTGTTCGCGGCGCTGTCGGCGGGCGGGCACCTGCGGGTCGGCATGGAGGACACGGTCACCTTCGCCAAGGGACGGCCGGTGACGGCGAACGTCCAGCTCGTGGAGCGGGCGGCGCAGGCCGCCCAGCTGGCCCAGCGCCCGCCGATGCGGCCGTCGGACGCACGTGCGCTGCTAGGCATCAAGGCCCGGTGACCGGGCAAAACGCAGGCATGATCAATCCTGTGCTCGTCGAGGTGGAACGGTCCGGGTTCGTGGAGTCCCGCCATCGCGGCGCGGCGGTCGGCCTCGCCGCCGACGGGTCGGTCGCGGTCCGCGCCGGGGACCCCGGTGTGCCGATCTTCCCGCGCTCGGCGAACAAGCCGCTGCAGGCGGTCGCGATGCTGCGGTCCGGGCTCCGCCTGGACGGGGAGCTGCTGGCGCTGGCCGCCGGCAGCCACTCGGGCGAGGAGTTCCACGTCGAGGGGGTGGAGAAGATTCTCGCCGGGGCCGGGCTGGGGGCCGCCGACCTGCGCTGCCCCGAGAGCTGGCCGCTCGACCCCGCCAAGCAGCAGGACGTCGCGCGGGGGGGCGGCGGGGCCTCGCGCATCCGCATGAACTGCTCCGGCAAGCACGCCGCGATGCTCGCCACCTGTGTCGCCGCCGGCTGGCCGACGGAGACCTACCTCGACCCCGGCCACCCGCTGCAGGCGGCCGTGCGGGAGACGGTCGAGGAACTCGCGGGGGAGCCGGTCACGGCGGTCGGCGTCGACGGCTGCGGCGCGCCGCTCTTCGCCCTGTCCCCGGTGGGGGTCGCGCGGGCGTTACGCGCGCTCGTCCTCGCCGGGCCCGGCATGCCGGAACGGCGCGTCGCGGACGCGATGCGCACCCACCCGCAGTGGACGTCGGGCACGCGGCGCGAGGAGCGGCGGCTCATGGAGGCCGTCCCGGGGCTGCTGGTCAAGTGCGGCGCCGAGGGGGTGGACGCGTTCGCGTTCGCCGACGGACGCTCCGGCGCCGTCAAGATCGACGACGGTGCGATGCGGGCCCGGACACCCGTCACCGTCGCCCTCCTGCGCGCACTCGGCGTCGAGGAGGGCCCGGCCGCCGAGCGGACGGACAAGGCCGTGCTGGACGAACTGTCGATCGTCCAGGTCCGCGGCGGCGGCACCGTCGTCGGCGCCGTCCGCCCCACCTCGGGCCTCTTCACCGGCTTCTAGGCGTTGTCGGGGTTTCTGGCCTTCAGCTCCTCGAACTCCTCCTTGAAGACGGTCTGCTCGTAGAGGAGGCCGTCCGGCCACGGGTTCTTCGGTTCCCGGCCCGGCTGCGGGTTGTCGTGGCGGAACTCCTCGGCCTGCGACGCCCGCGAGGGCGGGTAGCTGTGGGAGAACATCCCGGGCCGGTAGGTGTACGTGCCGCCCTGCTCCATGCCGCGGTGGTTGTCCTGGTCGTTCCTGCGGTCCGGGTGGATCGGCCGGGAAGACGCCGTCAGCATCATGTAGAAGCGGGCGAGCAGCGCCACCACGGCGACCACGGGAATGATCCACGCCCATACCCAGGGGCCGCGCGGGGCGGTCTCGGCCAGGGCCGGGTCCGCCAGGATCGTGGCGAGCATTCGGTCCACCTCCCGGGGGTGTTACGGGCCTCGCACGGGTTCATTCAGGGATGTGTCCGCTAAATCCCGTGTTAACCGCATCCGGGGGCGGCTCGGCGGGGTCGCCGACCGTGCGGTTGCGTCCCGCCGCCAGTCCGGGCACCGCCATGACGAGGACGACCCCGAGCACGCAGGCGATCGGAACGCTCCATCCGCCGGTGGCGTCGTGCAGGGCGCCGACGGCGAGCGGCCCGAGCGCCGCGATGACGTAGCCGACGCCCTGCGCCATCCCCGACAGTTGCGCCGCGACCTGGGCATCGTGGGCGCGCAGCCCGATGAACGACAGCGCGGTGGCGAACCCGATGCCCTGGCCCAGACCGAGCACCACCGCCCACACCCACACCGTCCCGATCGGCGCCCAGGTGACCCCGATGAAGCCGAGGAGCGACAGCGTCGCCGTGGTGAGCACCAGCGGACGCTGATCGCGCGTCCGCCGGGCCAGCAGCGGGACGGCGAGCGACCCCACCGCCTGTACCGCCGCCGACACGGCCAGGACGAACCCGGCGGACGTCTCGTCCATCCCGCGGCTCTGGCAGATCGTCGGAAGCCAGCCGAGCACGACGTACGCCAGCAATGACTGCACGCCCATGAACACGGTGACGTTCCAGGCCAGGCCGGAGCGCCAGACCATGGCCGCCACGCCCCGCGACGACGCCGGGCGGGGAGCCGACCGCGCCGCGTGCGCCGCCCTGCGCGCCCGCGGCACCCAGAGCAGCCCGGCGAGCGCCGCCGGTATCGCCAGCAGGCCCAGCGGCAGCCGCCACGACGAGTCGAAGAGGTTCTCGACCGGCACGACCAGCCCGGACGAGAGGGACGCGCCGCTCGTCACGGCCACCGTGTAGACGGCCGTGACCGTGGTGATCCGCGTCGGATGGTCCCGCTTGATGATCGAGGGCACCGCGATGTTGCCGATGCTGATCGCGATTCCGGCGACCAGCGACCCGGCGAACAGCGGGAACGGGGCGTCCAGCAGCCGCAGGAGCAGCCCCGCGACGAGCAGCGCCATCGCGCTGACCAGGAGCGTCTCGGCGCGCGGTGCCCTGCGCAGGAACGGCGCGACGAGCCCGTAGGCGCCGAAGAACAGCAGCGGCAGCGTCGTCAGCGCGCCCGCCGCCGTGCCGGACAGCCGGAACTCGTCGCTGATCTCGGTCAGCACCGGCCCGACCGCCGCGATCGCCGGCCGCAGGCTGACCGCCACGAGGACGATCATCAGCAGCGAACCGGCCGGCCCGGGCCGCCGCGCGGTCACGACGCCCCGCCCGCTCCCACCAGAAACCCCCTCAAGAAAGACGCCAGACATCTTACGGGCGGGTCACGGCACTCCCGGCGAGCACTCCGGCGGTCAGCATGATTAGCCGCGTGCCGTCGGGTAAGGGCGTGGGCGAGGAGGTGCCGCCATGCTCGCCAGCTCGACCCGGCTCGGTGACGGCTACCTCTACGTCATCGCGCCCATCGTGATCTTCTCCGCCCTCGTCGTCTGGATCGCGATGACGCTGCTGACCTCGCGGCACCGCTGGAGCCGGCGGACCCCCGGCGGGCCCGCCGGGATGCCGCACCGGGGTCCCGTCCAGGGCGGCGTGATCCGGGGCAGCCCCGCCCAGCGGACGCGCCGCGACCCCGTCCCGCCTCCGGTGATCCAACGGGAGGCCCAGCAGGTCCGCGAGACGGAGCCGCCAACCGGCGCCAAGCGCGGGAAACGTTTTCGCAGACGCCGTTGACCATGCCGTTGACCAGGAACATCCCCCAGGAACGCGGCGCCCGCCGGTATCGGCACCCATGCCCCGCACCCCGCCCGGCGGGCGCTGTCCGAGCCCGCGGTGATCGTCGAGACCCCTCCCGGCGGTCACCGCGGGTCCGCCCCGCCCCGCCTGTTCAGGTGCCGCGTCACATGCCGCGGGACTGCGAGATGGAGCCCGAGGTGGCGAGGGCGAACGTCCGCATCGACTCGGCGAACTTCGACAGGTCCCATTCGGCGGGGCCCTCGTACCAGTAGAGGTTGTCCGCGCCCTCGGCCCGCTCGCCCGCGTCCTTGACCGTCTCGGCCCACGTCGCGACGGTGTCGAACACGACCGCGTACGGCAGGAACCGGGAGAACAGCGCGATCCGCTGCCGGGACGCCGTCTCGTCCTCGTCCGGGATGACGCCGCGTTCGAGGAACGCGCGGAAACCGATCGTGTGCGCGAGGACGGTGGAGCCGCGCGCCGTCTTCGCGGGCATGTACTGGCCGCCGTACGCCAGCGCCGCGCCCGCGATGATGACCGCGAGTCCCGCGAGGGCCCACTCGGTGGTGAGCGCCAGCGCGACGGTCCCGCCGATGCCGAGGACCGTCACGAGGATGCCCGCGAGCGTCCACCGCGACCGGACGGTGTCGGGCCGGCGCGCGAACCAGCCCTGCTTCACCACGTCGTCGTACATGGCGGACCTGACCTGGGCGAGCTTCGTGGCGAACGTCCCGCCGAGTTCCGACAGCTGCACCGACTCGCGGGCGGTGCCGTCCGGGGCGGTCAGCAGCGCGTCCAGCAGGATCCGCTCGTAGGGCAGCAGGTCGGCGACGGGCCGCTCCAGCCTGCGCAGCGTCCAGTCGAGCCGGCCGGTCACCGCCCTGTCCTCTTCTTCGATCAGCAGGTAGCCGCGGACGGCGAGGTCGACGATCGTCGCGGTCACGTCGATGACGTCGGCCTGCTCGTCGATCAGCGTGCCGATCTGGCCGGGGCGCACCCCGTCCGGCGGCTCGAACTCCGACCCGGCGACCGGCGCGTGGTCGCCCTCCGCCGCCTTCTTCACCACGACGCGCGCATCGCGCCCGCGCAGCAGGTACAGGGCCGCGACGCCGCCGACGAGCAGCACCAGCAGGCCCACGAGCGCGGAGGCGGTGACGGTGTTGACGGCGAACGCGGTCGCGATCGTGTGCCGCCGCTCGTAGAGGGCCTGCCCGCCGGTCGTGCCCGCCGGCAGGCCCGCGACGACCGTGACGTACTCGCCGGGCAGCATCCCCTGCTGGGCGTAGACGCCCTGCGTGTGCGTGTGGTTCATGTAGTACTGCGTGCAGCCGATCGTGCTGCCGATCGGCCCGGTGAAGCAGTTGACGTTGCGGATCGCCGCGCCGGCGTCCACGGTGGCGCGCGCCTCGTCCACCGGGACCTTCCAGCCGCCGATGACCGGCCAGCGCAACTCCTCCGCCTGCCCCATCCGGGTGATCGCGCCGCGCAGGTCGTACTCCAGGACGACCGTGTGGTCGCCGGTCAGCTCCCGCCCGCCGGTCACCCGGACGGTGGTCCGAGTGTCCTCGCTGGACGAGGTGACCTCCGCCGGGCCGCCGTCGGGGCTGCTCGCCCGCAGGTTCGACAGCCGGTGGACGCGGTCCTCGGTCAGGCTCTCGTGCTCGCGCGTCGGGAACGTCCGCTCGAAGCCCTTCTCCCCGGCGAACCGGTAGACGATCGTCTCCCTGACCCGGACCACGCCGCCCTGGCCGGTGGTGAGGACGGCGTCCTCCTTCAGCACCCGGCCCTGCGCCGCCTGCCCCGCCTGGCCCGCGGCTGCTCGCGCGGCGGGCTCGGACGCGGACGCGGCCGCGGCGGTGCAGGCCATCACGGGCAGGAGGGCGAGGGCCGAACAGGCCAGGATGACCGGCCGTACCCGGAAGAACGGCGCAAGAGCTGACATGGCCGCAAATGGTAGCGGGAATGCGTGCGATGATTCTCTGCTATGGCTGGTCAGTACCCCCCACCGCCCCCTCCGGGGCGGCCCCCGGCGCACCCGTACGGCCGCCCCGTGCCCGGTCCGCCGGGATACGGTCCGCCGGGATACGGCCCGCCTCCGTACGGGCCGCCGGGCCGCCCGCCCATGCGGCCGCCGTACGCGCACCAGTACCGCTACGTCCCGATGCGCCCGCCGCCGCGCCGCAGCGCGGGCGGGACGATCGCCGGCATCCTGGGCGCCCTCACGTCGGTGGCCGTCATCGCGATCCTCGGGGCGACGTTCCTCGTCGGGCAGAGCGGTGCCGCCACCACCACCCGGCCCCCGATCACGTCCGGCGGCGGAGGGTCCGCCCGTGAGCAGGCCCTCGGCAACAAGCTCTACGAGACCGGCCCGCTCTCGCCGGTGAACTGCCGGGTGCCTTCGATCCAGCCGAGCAGCGCGTCGATGCGCCGGTTCATGAACATGCTCGGCGACTGCCTGGACAGCTCGTGGTCCCGGCAGTTCCGCAAGGCGGGAATGCGGTTCGACGAGCCCGACCGCGTGTTCTGGGACCAGCCCGGGCGCAGCCCCTGCGGCACCTACCCGGCGCCGGGCGCGTCCGCGTTCTACTGCCCGGCCAACGACACGATGTACGTGGGCGTCCGGCACGTCGTGGAGACCTCGGGCGGTGAGCCGCTCTCCAACTGGTCGGTGTTCGCGCGGGTCATCGCGCACGAGTACGGTCACCACGTCCAGAACCGGGCCGGGATCCTGCTCTACGGGAACCGGCTGATGGACACCGGCGACATCCGGCGGCGCAACGAGGCGAGCCGCCGCATCGAGCTGCAGGCGCAGTGCTTCGCGGGCGCGTTCCTCGGCACCGAGCGGGTCACGCTCCCGATGACGCAGGACCAGTTCAACGCCATGATCAGGGACGTGCGCGGGCGCGGCGACGAGCGCCTGCCGCCCGAGAAGCGCGACCACGGCTCGGGACGCCACTACGCGGGCTGGGTCGTCACCGGCTACGAGGGGCGCCGGCTCGCCGTCTGCAACACCTGGACGGTGCCGTCCGCCAAGGTCAGCTAGCTTTTCCCCCATTTCGCCCACCCTGCGCGGCGGCATGTGAGCGGACTCACCGCCGAGTGCTAGCTAGGCTGCTTGCAATTGCAAGCACCATGACGCAGGGTGGAGACATGGCAAGTTCGAAGGTCGGCTCCATCGGGGAGTACATACGCGAGCAGCGGACGCGGGCGAAGATCTCGCTGCGTCAGCTCGCGGACGTGTCCGGGATATCCAACCCGTACCTGAGCCAGATCGAGCGCGGGCTGCGCAAGCCGAGCGCCGAGATCCTGCAGCAGATCGCCAAGGGGCTGCGCATCTCGGCCGAGGCGCTCTACGTGCAGGCCGGAATCCTCGAAGACCGCGAGGCCGACACGGACGTCCAGGCGGCCGTCCGGGACGACCTGCTCCTCACCGAACGCCAGAAGCAGGTCATGCTCGACATCTACGCCTCGTTCCTCAAGGAGAACGAGGCGGCGGGCATCTTCCCGGGAGGGCACGCCGAGTCCGAACAGGACGCGGCAGGCGGCGGCGCGGCCGACGGCTACCTGGCCGGCGGCGACGCGGCCGCACGCGCTTCCGAGCGCGGCCGCGCCGGGCGAGTGGCGTACGAACCGGATGTCCCCGAACGAGCCATTCCAGAGCACACCGAACAGGATGGAAAGGATGAGGTCGGATGACGCTGGCCAGCAATTTCCGTGAGAGCAAGGCCGTGTACGCCGTGGCCGGCGCCGGTGACTTCGCGGTGGAGAAGATCCGCGAGGTCCCGGAGCAGGTGACCAAGTACCAGGGCCGTGCCCGTGAGACCGCGACGAAGTACCAGGGCGAGGTCCGCGAGACGGTCGACCGCTACCGCTACCAGGTGCGCGACACCGTCGAGCGCTACCGCGGCGAGGTCTCCCGCTACCAGGAGCGCGTCGACGCCAAGGACCTGCCCGGCGCGGCCGTCGCCTACGCGACGCACTTCGGCACCCGGGCGGCCGGGTTCATCGACGAGCTCGCCGAGCGCGGCAAGAAGGTCGTGCACCGCGAGGCCGTCGAGGTGGCCGAGCTGACCGAGGCCGAGTCGGCCGAGGCGAAGCCGGCCGCGGGCACGAAGGCCCGCACCTCCCAGGCGCGCAAGCCCGCGCAGGGGAGGACGCAGGGCCGCTCCACCGCGAAGAAGAACGGCGCCTGAGCGCGCTGCGATTCGGGGCCCGGCCGGGAACACCCGGCCGGGCTCCTTCGTCTTCCCCCACAGGCGGCTCCGTTTTCGCCGGTGAAGGCGGGACGCCGGTCAACGCTGGACGACGCGCATAGGGTTGGGGTAGTCAGACCCCGTGTGCGCGGCGTGGAGCCGCCGTCCCGAAACGAGCAGGAGCGCTGATCGCCGATGTCGGGCTTCAATGTCCTGGACTACTTCTTCTGGCTGCTGCTGATCATCGCGTTCGTGATGGAGGCGTGGGCGCTGGTCGACTCGCTGTCCGTCCCGGAGAACGCGTACTCCGCCGCGGGCAAGTGGCGCAAGAAGATGTGGATGATCGTCCTGGTCGTCGCGGTGGTGCTGGGCGGCGCCCACGCGATCGCGCCCGCCGCGCTCGGCATCCGCCCGATCGGCCTGCTGATCGGCATCCTCCCGGTCGCGGCGTTCATCGCCGCCGCCATCTACCTCGCCGACGTCCGCCCGGCGGTGGCGCCCTACAAGAAGAACGGCCGCGGCGACCGCCGATCGGGTCCCTACGGCCCCTGGTGATCTCTAAGGTGGGCGCATGAGCGAGGTTCATGGGCGCACGACCCGGCTGGAACTGGACGACCAGGCACTGCGCGAATGGGAGGCCGTCGTCCTCGACGCGGGCCCCGAGGGGATCGTCCTCGACAGGTCGGCGTTCTATCCGGGCGGCGGGGGCCAGCCGCCGGACCACGGGGTCCTGCTGTGGCAGGGCGTGCAGACCCGCGTCGCCGGGGTGCGCAAGGGCGACGACCTGGAGCTGATCCCGGTGGAGGGCGACCCGGTCCCGCCGGTAGGCACGGTCGTGCGGGGCGCCGTCGAGGACGACCGCCGCACCGCCCTGATGCGCACCCACTCGGGGCTGCACCTGCTGTGCGGGGTGGTCTTCCGCGACTACGGCTGCCTCGTGACCGGCGGGAACATGGAACCGCTGACCGCGAGGATGGACTTCGACCTGCGGGAGGTCCCGCCCGGTTTCAAGCAGGCCGTCGAGGACGCGTGCAACGCCGAGGTCGAGGCCGACCGGCGCATCGACGTCAAGACGCTCCCGCGCGCCGAGGCGTTCGAGATCCCCGACATCATCCGGACGGCCACGAACCTGGTGCCGCCCGAGGTGCAGGACGTCCGCATCGTCGACATCGTCGGCCTCGACACGCAGGCGGACGGCGGCACCCACGTCGGCTCCACCAAGCAGATCGGCCGCATCCGGGTCGCGAAGGTGGAGAACAAGGGCCGCGGCTTCCGCCGCATCCGCCTCAAGATCGAGGACTAGCGCGACGGGCGGGTGAGGGCGTCGACCGAGGCGAGGCCGCGCTCCACGATGTCGACGGCCCGGTCGAGGGCCCTGCGCATCGACAGCGGGTCGTAGCCCTCGCGGCGGCAGTGCGCGACGACCGCCTGCATCCCGCCGATCGCCACGCCGGACGCGGCCACGGCGTCGATCTCCGCGAGGTCGGGGCACAGGTCGCGCAGCAGGGCCTCGATCTGCTCCTGGGTGTTCAGCATCCGCTGGAGCGCCTGCGCCCGCAGGCCGGGACGCTCCTGGATCAGGGCGATCTGCACGGCCCCGTACTCGCCGTGCTCGGCGACGAGCGCCGCCAGGACGTCGATGACGCTGCGCCGGATCGTCTCCATCGGCGTCTCGCCCGGGGTACGGCGCAGCTGCTCGGACACTTCGGCGAGCCGGTCGTCGATCTCGGCGAAGACCACGTCCTCCTTGGACGGGAAGTAGCTGAAGAACGTGCGGGGCGACACGTCGGCCGCGGCGGCGATCTCCGCGATCGTGGTCTCCTCGTAGCCGCGCTCGGCGAACAGCCGCAGCGCGGCGGTCGCGATGGCCTGCCGGGTGCGCCGCTTCTTGCGCTCGCGCAGGCCCGGCGGCGCGGAGTCGTGATCATCGGCCGTGCCGTGCATGTGACGGACATTACCATGACTGCAAAGTTGCATCGGTTGCAAAAGTGCAGCGATAGGTGTTCTCTGCGGGTATGGCGCGATTCGCGGAGGGCGGGGCGGCGGGGCGGCCGGACGAGTCCGGCAGGATCGCGCGGTTCCTGGGCGGGCTCGGCCGGCTCTGCGTGCGGAGACGGCGCGCGGTCTTCGAGCTGTGGGTCGTCGCGATCCTCGGCGCCGGTGTGCTCGGCCTCATGCACGGCGGCATGTTCGTCCAGCAGAGCTCCCTGCCCGGCACCGAGACCCAGCTCGCCATCGACGCGCTCGCCGAGGACTTCCCGGCGATGACCGGGCCGACCTCGACCGTCGTCTTCCACGAGACGTCCCGGACCGGCCCCGCGGACTGGCGCGTGGCCCTCGCCATCGGCGAGTCGATCGACAACATCTCCAGGCTCGACCGGGTCGCGTTCGTCGAGAACCCCTACGTCCAGGGCATGGGCGGGCTGAAGTCGGACGACGCGGTCGTCGTCCGGCTCAACTACACCGGGACGATGAGCGACGTCAGCGCCGCCGACCTCGACGAGCTGAACGAGGCCGTCGAACCGGCGCGGATGGCCGGGGCCGACGTCAAGTTCGGCGGGATCGTCTCGATGATCCTGAACCAGCCGAAGGGCGGCCCGCAGGAGGGCGCCGGGATCGTCCTGGCCATGGTCGTGCTGCTGCTCGCGTTCGGGTCGTACCTCGCGGCGGGCATCCCGATCCTGGTGTCGCTCTGCGCGCTGGCCGTCTCGTACTCGCTGATCCACTTCCTGGCGTCGATGTTCGAGCTCGCGCCGACCGCGCCGATGGTCGCCGCGATGCTGGGCATCGGCGCCGGGATCGACTACGCGCTGTTCATCGTCACCCGCTACCGGCAGCAGCTCGCCGAGGGCGACGACGTCGAGACCGCGGTCGGGCGCGCGATGGCGCACGCGGGGCACGCCGTGGTCTTCGCCGGCGGCACCGTCGTGTTCGCGATCTGCGGGCTGTTCCTCTCCGGGATCGCGTTCGTCGGGCGGATCGGGATCACCACGGCCCTGGCCGTCGCCATCATGGTCGTCGCCGCGCTGACCCTGCTGCCCGCCATCCTGGGGTCGCTGGGGGAGCGCATCGACCGGTACAAACTGCCCCGCGCCCGGCCGGACCGCAGCTCGCAGCGGTGGACGACGTGGGGACGCCACGTGGACCGCAACGCCTGGCCCTACGCGATCGTCGCGACGCTCGTCCTGCTGGCCCTGTCCGTGCCGACGCTCAGCCTGCGGTTCGGGGTGATGGCCGACAGCATGGCGTCCCCCGAGATGGAGACCCGGCAGGCGTTCGACATCGTCGCCGAGGAGTTCGGCGCCGGGCACTACAGCCCGTTCGTGGTCGTCGCGAAGGTGCCGGATGAGCAGGAGCGGGAGAAGCCCGAAAGGGCGGTCCCCACGGTCGACGGCATGCAGGGACTGGCCGGCCTGACGGGACCCGCGGCTCCGCAGGCGACCCCGTCGCCACCGGCCGGGGAAGCCCGCCCCAAGGGTGCCCCGGACCCGGACAAGAAGCCCGACGAGCGGGCGGTCCTGCTCGGGCAGGAGCTGCAGCGCGTCCTGTCCGAGGCGCCCGGCGTCGTGCTCGCCGGCGAGCCCGTGGTGACCGGGACGACCGCGATCGTGCGGGTCACCCCGCGGGACGCGCCGCACGCCGAGACGACCACCGACCTCGTCCACCGGCTGCGGAACGTGGAGCTGGCGCAGGTGCGGGCGGACAACCCCGGGGCGGAGATCTACCTCGGCGGCGAGAACCCCGCGATCATCGACATCGCCGAGACCGTCGGGGACCGCATGCTCACCGTCGTCGTCGCGGTCGTGAGCGTCGCGCTGCTGCTCCTCGTCATCGCCTTCCGGTCGATCATCGTCCCGCTGAAGGCCGCGCTGATGAACCTGCTGTCGATCGGGGCGTCCTTCGGCGTCGTCACGGCCGTCTTCCAGTGGGGCTGGGGGATCGGGCTGCTGGGCGTGGACCAGGCCATCCCGATCATGTCGTTCGTGCCGCTGTTCATGTTCGCCCTGGTCTTCGGGCTGTCCATGGACTACGAGGTGTTCCTGCTGTCGAGGATCAAGGAGGAGTACGACCGGACGGGCGACCCGCACGAGTCCGTCACGATCGGCATCGGGGCCACCGCGCGGCTGATCAGCTGCGCCGCGCTCATCATGATCTTCGTGTTCGCCAGCTTCGTCCCGCAGCCCGACCCCACGATCAAGATGATGGCGCTCGGCCTCGCGGTCGCCGTCGCGGTGGACGCCACGATCGTCCGGCTCGTCCTCGTTCCGGCGCTGATGAGCCTGCTCGGCCACGCCAACTGGTGGTGGCCCGGCCGGGGCCGCCCCACCCCGCCGCCGCCACCGGCCCCGGAGCCGGAACCGGACGCCGAGCAACTGGAACTGGAGCTAACGCGCTGACGCGCCGTCGGAGGCGGGGGCGTCGTCCAGCAGCTGGGCGCGGAGAGCGGTGTGCACCCACCGCTCCCACCGGTCCGGCGGCCACGCGCGGTCCCGGGTCAGGACGAGGAAGAGTTCCGGGCTGAGCAGACCGTAGAGGACGTCCGCCGCCTCCTCCGCGGAGACGGCCGGGCGGGCGCCCGGCTTCCCGGTCAGGCTTTTCGCGGCCGTGGAGATCACCGTGTACCGGGGGTCGTCCCGTTCCGGCCACAGCTCCTTGATCTCCGGGTTGGTCGCCGCCGCGGCCCTGACCATCTCGTTGACGGCCGCGACGCGTTCGAGCGTCCCCCGGGTGCCGGCGACCAGCGCGGCCAGCGCCGCCTCGGCGGTGGCCGCCTCCGTGACCTCCGCGAACCACGCCCGGCCCAGCGTCGGGACGGGTTCGTCGTCGCCCGCGATCGCGACATCGACCAGCGCCTTGAGCAGCGCGGGCTTGTTCCGGAAGACGAAGTAGATCGTCTGCACCGCCACGCCCGCCCGGTCGGCGATCTCCTGCAGTTTCGTCGCCCCGTACCCCTGCTCGACGAACAGCGCGCCGGCCGCGTCGATGATCCGCCGCCGTGTCTCCCGGGACTTCTCGTCCCGGCGCCGCCGCTTGACCTCACCCATGATTGGAGCCTATATCTAGAGTACAACTCTAGAGATGAACTCTAGTGAGATGAAGAGGTGGGGCATGGACGGCATCGTCAACCGTCAGCAGGCGGAGGCATGGAACGGCTGGGAGGGCGCGCACTGGGCCGAGAATCCCGAGCTCTACAACGGGATGATGGGCGACTTCGACGCACCCCTGTTCAGGGCGGCGGGCGTCACGTCCCGCGACCGGGTCCTCGACGTCGGGTGCGGAACCGGCCGGACGACGATCCTCGCCGCGCGCCGCGCCCGCGACGGCCACGCCGTGGGAATCGACCTGTCGGCCCCGATGCTGGAGCGGGCCCGCCGGGACGCCGACGCCGAAGGCATCGGGAACGTCGCCTTCGAGCAGGGCGATGCGCAGGTGCATCCGTTCCCCGCGGGCGGGTTCGACGTCGTCCTCAGCCGCGGCGGCGTCATGTTCTTCGCCGACCATGTCGCGGCCTTCGCGAACCTGAGGCGGGCACTCGCACCGGACGGCCGGCTCGCGTTCCTCGGTCCGCGGCCGGGCGGCCCGGACAACGCCTACGCCCGCGCGACCGCCGCGCTCTCGCCCTTCCTGCGCGAGGCGTCCCCCGCCGCGACGGGCATGGGGTCGCTGCTCGACCCCGCCCGTATCCGGGAGGTCCTCGCCGCCGCGGGATTCACCGGCATCGACGTGACCGCCGTCGACGCCCCCATGACGTTCGGCGCCGACGCGTCGGCCGCCGCCGACTTCCTCTTCTCCATGGGCCCGACCCGCCACAATCTGCGCGACGTGGACGCGGCGACCATCACCCGCATACGCGCCGAAGTGCAGGAGGCCCTGACGGAGTTCGAAACCCCGGCGGGCGTCCGCATCCCGGGCTCGGTCTGGCTGACCACCGCCTCACCGGCCTAACGCGGTACTGGCCGTCGTGAACGTTCGTGGCAGCGGGCTGGTGGGTCGGCTACGGGATCTGCTCGACGCGGACGCCCGGGACGCTCTCGTACACCTTGGGTTCGGCGGTGATCAGGGGCCAGCGGCGCCAGCGGGCGGACCAGGCGGCCTGCGCCGCGTCCATGCCCAGGTTCGGGTTCGTGGTGACGAGCAGGCCGGTCTGCTGGGCGATCACGTCGTCGAGGTCGTCGACGTGCACGACCTGCATGCCGGGCAGGCGTTCCAGGACGGCCCGCCCGTGGTCGGGGACGATCTGCCAGGCGCGGGCCAGGGCCGTGGCCGGGATGACGATCGTGGCGTGCTGGGCGATCGAGGCGCGCAGCCGGGCGCGGACATAGATCGTCTTGCCGGTGGCAAGGTCCAGGAGAGCGGTCGCGTCGAAGACGTGACCGGTGATCACGCGACGTCCCGGTTCTCCGGGGTGCCGCGTTCGACGAGCCGGTCCACCATGGCCTGCTCGTCCGGGCTCGGCGGCCCGAACAGGTCGTCGATGGTGGACGCGTCCCGCAGGAGGGCCAGTTTGAGCCGCGCCCCGTCCGCGAGGAACCCGGACACCGAGGCGATCTTCTTCTCCTCGGCAAGCCCCTGCAACGTGGCGGCAAGCTCATCAGGGAGCGTGATGTTGAGTCTCGCCATGGGGGTCACGATACACACTCTCGCGTCCCTCAGTGTGTACTCGGATGTGGAGGCGCCGGGCGTTTGCTCCCGCTTACAACGGCGATGTCGGTCTGTGCAGGGCCGACATCGCCCCGGCTCCTCGCGCCCGCACCGATGCGATCCGCCAGCATCCGGGCGAAGTTGGGGCATCGGGTGAAGTCCTCGTGGTCGCACTGGAGGGCGCCTTCGATGAGGTCCAGGGACGCCTGCGCGGCCGCGATGCGGGAGCGGAGCGCCGCGGCCTCCTCGCAGAGGACGTCCCGGCGCTTCGCCGGGTCGGCGGCCGTCATCAGGGTGGCGATGCTCTCCAGGGAGAGCCCCGCCTCCTTTGCGCTCAGGATGAGAGCGACCCGCGTGAGGTCGGCGGGGCCGTAGCGGCGGCGTCCGGCGGCGTCGCGCGCCGGAGTGAGCAGCCCCATCGACTCCCAGTGGCGCAGGACGTGCGCGGCCAAGCCGAAGTGACCGGCCAGGGCGCCGATGCTCATCGCCCCGGGCTCGCTTGACTTCATGTCGACATTAACTCCCATCCTGGCGCGCATGACCACTGAAACGGAGAAGGCGCGCCAGGCGACGAAGGACCTCATCGCGCTGCTCGATGCGGCCGATCGCCTGCCGGGCGCTGCGGAACTGCGGGTCCGCTCCTACGAGCTGCTCGCCGCCGAGCCCGGGACGTCCGTGGTGGACGTGGGCTGCGGCGCCGGACGGGCCGTGGCCGAACTGACCGAGCGGGGAGTGCGGGCGGTCGGCGCGGACCCGAACGAGACGATGATCACGATTGCCCGTGACCGGTGGCCGGAGGCGGACTTCCGTCTCGCGGGAGCGTACGAACTGCCGCTCGCGGACGCCTCGGTGCACGGCTACCGGGCAGACAAGGTGTTCCACATCCTCGCCGAGCCGGAACGGGCGCTGGTCGAGGCCCGCCGCGTCCTCGTGCCGGGAGGGCGGATCGTGCTCGTCGGCCAGGACTGGGACTCCTTCGCCATCGACTCCGCCGACCCGGCCCTCACCCGCACCATCGTGCACGCCCGCGCCGACCTGGTCGCCGAGCCGCGGGCCGCCCGCCGGTACCGCAACCTGCTGCTCGACACCGGGTTCGGCGACGTCACGGTGGAGGCGCACACCGCGGTGTTCACCGGGCCGGCGATGCTGCCCGTGCTCACCGAACTGGCCGACAAGGTCCTCTCCGCCGGGGCGATCACCCGCGAGCAGGCGGACGGCTGGAAGGCCGAGCAGCGTGCGCGGGCCGAAGCCGACCGGCTCTTCATGGCGATGCCGATGTTCATGGCGGCCGGATCCACTCCCCGGTGAAGTCGTGTCGATCCGGCCGTTCCCCGTTCGTGTAGGAGGTGAGAAACCCGCACCGGAGAAGGACGTGATGAGGATGAGCGAGATTCGGACGCTGGTGGACGGGCGGGGACTGGTCGAGTCGCCGCGCTGGCATGGGGACCGGCTGTACTTCTCCGACTGGTCCGCGGGCGAGGTCGTCGCGGTGGGGCTCGACGGCTCCAGCGAGGTCGTCGCGCAGGTGAAGTCGCTGCCGCTCTGCACGGCCTGGCTCCCGGGCGGCCCGCTGCTGATCGTCTCGGCGTGGGACGGCCTGCTGCTGCGCCGGGAGCCCGACGGCTCACTGGTCACGCACGCCGACCTCGGCCGGCCCGGCTGGAACGACGTCGTCGCCGACGGGCGCGGCAACGTGTACGTCAACGGCTTCGAGTCGATCTCCGGGGAGGACTTCGGGCCCGGGTCGGTCTTCCTGGCTCCGGCGGACGGCCCGGTACGCCAGGTGGCCGACGAAATCACGTTCCCGAACGGGATGGCGGTGACGCCCGACAACGCCACGCTCATTGTCGCGGACTCCTACGCGAACGTCCTGCTGGCCTTCGACATTGGCCCGGACGGCGGGCTGTCGGGGCGCCGCGTTTGGGCCGACCTGGGCGAGGCCGCTCCGGACGGCATCTGCGTGGACGCGGAGAACGCCGTCTGGTACGCCGACGTCCCCAACCGCCGCTGCGTGCGCGTCGCCGAGGGAGGGGCGGTACTCCAGACCGTCGACCTGGATCGCGGCGCCTTCTCCTGCACCCTGGGCGGCCCCGACCGGACCACCCTGTTCATCACCGCCGCCGAATGGCGCGGCATGACCGACCCGGACATGGTGACCCCCGGCTCCGGCCAGGTCCTCACCGTCGAGGTCACCGTGCCGGGAGCGGGTTGGCCCTGATGCACCCTCGGTCCGGCTACCTGGCCCCGGCGAGCATCGCGTAGGCGTCCCGCAGGGCGGGTCTTTTCGCGTCTTTCGACGATGCGAGGCCGAGAGACGTGAAGGCTGTGCGGCGGATCATGGCGTCCAGGCGGTGGGCGGCTGGAAGTTCCTCCAAGATCCGCATCACATGCTGGGCGCCGGAGTCGGTGTCGCCTGCCTTGATGAGGCCCCCTGCTCGATGCAACTCGATCTGGGCACGGGGCAAGAAGCTCTCGGCCGGATATCGCGCCATGGCGGCGTCCTGGGCCTGCTGGGCACGGTCGACATCGCCCGAGTGCATGTGGACGTAGCTGGCGACATGGTGTAGCCGCTGCTCCGACCAGCCCCACATCGTGATGCTGTCCTGTTTGGTCTTGGCGGGGAGGTGCTCGAACACTCGCGTGAGGTCGGCAAGGGCCTGTTCGGCTTCGTTGTGGCGACCGAGTTGGGCGTATGCCTGGGCTCTTGCCGAGTTGGCGCTGGCCACTCCGGCGGACGGCCGACCGTGATTGAGCTCGATCGCCTTTTCGGCAGCGTCGAGGCTGGAAAGCTCCGAGCGGCCCGTGTAGAGCGATAGCACCGCCTCCTTGCCACGGATGTGCGAGGCGGTGGCGTTGTCGCCCGATGCGTCCGCGGCGTGTGCCGCGGTGCGCCACCAGCGCCGGGCGGCGCGTGGATCGCCGAGGCCGGTCAGCTGGTACGCGGTGAGCGCGGCCAGGTGCGCGGCCGTGTTGACGAGACGGCCCCTGACGGGGTCGTTGGCGCGGGAGATGAGCACATCGAGTTCGGCCACGTCCGCTAGCAGGTCCCGGAGGACCACGGCCGGGGGCAGTTGGTCGACCTCGTGCGCGTAGTCGAAGGCGACGCGCTCCCAGGTGTCGGCGTCGCGTTCGGTTGCCTCGGTCGTGAGGGTGCCGGTGAGGGTGGCGCGCAGGTGTTCGGCGTCGCGGCCGAGCGGGGCGGCGACGGCGGTGGTGGCGAGGAGGCCGAGGAGGGCGCGGCGCTTCACTTCGTCCTCCTCATGGTCGTGGTCGGGCTCATACGGAGAGGATGCCTCCATGACCACCCCGGTTGAGAAGAGTTCCGAGGGGTCCAATTTGAACGCTTTTGCATAGGCAGGTGCCCAGTCGCGCGGAAAATTCCGCCCCTTCTCCCAGTCGTAGATCTGACGTGCGAGGTTGGCCACGTTGCCTCGCTCCAGGCCGTCCGCGTGCAGGAGTTGCCTGGCCATCTCGTGTTTGCTCCAGCCTCGCCTGTCACGTTCGACGCGGAGCCGGGCTGCCCATATTGGGGGATTTTGGGCAGTCATTCGTGTGTGCCCCCTTTTGTGGACCCGGAGACTTTCGAGTCTCCGGGTCTGTCTCCGCATTCTCATCTTTTCTCGCGCTCTGTGACGGCGGTTTACTCACAGTCGCGGGACGAGTTGAGAAGCGTCCTGCCTCCGAAGACGAAGCAGCCCCGACCCGGTGCTGGAACACCATGTGGGCCGGGGCCTGACCAGGAAACGAGGTCCTGGCTGTGGACCAGCCTATGACCCCCGAGGTGCGGCTCGCGGCACTTGCCGCGCATCTGGCCGCGAGGAAACTCGACGTCGACCTGTCCGCTGCCGGGCTGCGGGTCACGAACCCACAGGTCAAGGGCTGCTGCACGAAGAACGCCGCCGACACGATCTCGTGCCGTCCCCGGGATGAGGACGGCGCCGCACTCTGGTTCTTCACGTCATGGGGCGAGCCGATCGCGCCCGCCGACCGCCTCACCGACGCGGCCGTGTTCGTCCTCGGCTCCCTGGCCGTGAGGGAGGAGCGGTGACCCCGTGGGCGACGGCCGACCTGGACCCCGAACGCGTCGCGGCCGAGCTGGCACGCCGCTTCCCGGGCTGCTCTGTCTGGCTGGGGGAGTACACCGGCCGCTGGTGGGCCCTCACCCGCGACCGGACGGGGCGTGACCGGCTGGTCGAAGCTCCGGACCCGGCGACGCTCGGACGCCTGCTGGAGGAGTCGACCGGACGCGACCACTACGGCCGGTACTCGCGGGCGTCCCTCCAGAACCGCACGGCCGGACGGGCCGCGCCCTCGCCCCCCAGGGCACCCCGTCCGGCCGTGCACTCCAGGCCGCCCTCCCGCCCGCCGGTACGGGCGAGACGCATCGAAAGGCGCCCCCGCGGTGGCTGGCTCCGCCGCATGCTCGCCTCCTTCGTGATCGTGGAGACCCCCTGATGAAGCCGGACGACCATGTGCCCCAGAAAGAACAGGCCGGCCAACAGGTAGCAGTTGGCGACGGGCAGCAGTAGCAGGTGCCAGCCGAAGCTGAGTGGTTCGGGGATGTACGGCGTCCACCACATGGGGGCCAGGGCGAACAGGGTGTAGCCGCAGATCGCGATGGTTCGGTTCTTGTCGCGTATGAGCACGGCCAGGGCCGGGACTATCCACACCCAGTGATGCGCCCAGGAGATGGGGGAGACCAGGAGGCCGGTCACACCGGTCACCGCTACGGCGGTCAGCCAGTCGCCGCGCCTCGCCCAGGCGGCCGCTATCAGGAGCCCGGTGATTCCGATGGTCAAGGGGATGGCGGTGTACCAGTCACCGACATCGGCCGTTCCTCTAAGGGTTCGCGTGAGTGCGCCAAGAGGGGATTGGTTGCTGATGTACGGGACGCCGACGCGGGAAGTGTCGTAAAAGGTGTGGAGCCAGTAATGACGGGACGCGTCCGGTGCGACGGCGTACGCGAGGAGGGTGCAGACGGCGAAGGAGACCGCGGCCGTGAAGGCGTCCCTCGTCCGTCTCGTCACGAGGAGAAGGACGATGAAGATGCCCGGGGTCAGCTTGATCGCCGTCGCGATGCCGATGGCGATGCCCGCGGGGCGGCCTTGGGCGACCCGGTGCAGGTCGGCGAGGACGAGGGCGAGCAGGAACAGGTTGACCTGGCCCTGGAAGAACGAATGCCACACCGGCCCCAGCAGCAGTCCACCGGCCACCGCGACCTTCAGGGAAACGCGGTGCCCGGCCAGCTTCATGGTCGTCGCGCAAGCCCATGTGAAAGCGGCCAGTGAGGTGAGTTGCCACATCAGGCGGGCGGGAGTGAGAGGCAGGGCGGCCATGGGTGTGAACAGTGCGGCCATGAACGGCGTGTTCGTGAACCAGTGGGCGGCGAGCTGCTCGTCGTAGAGGCGCGTGCCATCCGTCACGGCGTGCCCGCCCAGCCAGTAGATACGGAAGTCCAGCGAGTCGTAGGTGAGTGAGAAGACCACGACGACGAAAACTTCGATAATGAGGACGAATGTGGGCCAGCGCTTCATGCGGACAACGCTGGCTTCGAGCAAGGCGGGTGGGCGTCGGGCCGTCGGCCCCATTTGTCATGGCGCTTGTGGCCCGCGGGCTTACGCCTGCGGGCCAATGTGCCGGTGAGTGGTCGCGGTTACGATCGCGCCATGACCGCCCTGCCGCTGAGTCGAGTGCGCCGTGTCGCCTGGACTGCCGTGTTGTGGGTTGCGGTCGTCCTGTACCCCCTCGTCCTCTTCGTGACGGTGGGGAACGGGGGGAGTGGGTTCGCCGGTGCGGAAGTCCTCGTGTCGGCCGTGCTCACGGTGCTGGCCGGGGTCCTGCTGCTGCGGAACCCGCTGCCCGTGCAGGCGATCCTGCTGCTCGCCTGGACCGCCGCCCTGGTGCAGATGCAGAACGGGGTGATCGTGGGCCTGCATATCCTGATCACCGATCTGGGGGTCGGATACATCGCGGCGGCTCGTCGGCGCCGGGTGTCGGTGCCGGTGGCCGTCGTGACGCTCGCCGTGCAGGTCCTTTCCGTCCTCGCCTTCGTGTCCGCGCAAGACATCCTGCTGATGACCGTGATCCTGGCGGCCGCCGTCGCCTGGATGGTGGGGCACTCGGTCCGGGGGCGGCGGGCGCACGCCGAGACGCTGCAGGAGCAGGCCACGGCGCAGGCGGTCGCCGAGGAGCGGCTCCGGATCGCCCGTGAGCTGCACGACATGGTGGCGCACAGCATCGGCATCATCGCGATCCAGGCGGGCGTCGGCGGGCGGGTCATCGACACGCAGCCGGCGGAGGCGCGCAACGCGCTGAACGCCATCGAGGCCACCAGCCGCGAAACGCTTGCGGGGCTGAGGAGGATGCTCACGGCGCTGCGCAGGGACGACCCCGGCTCGGTGCCACTCGGCCCGGCCCCCGGGCTGGACGATCTCGACCCGCTGGCCGAGGCGACGAAGGACGCCGGGGTGAAGGTCGACGTCCACAGGCGGGGCCAGCGGCGGCCGTTGCCGCCGGACGTCGACCTGTCCGCGTACCGGATCGTCCAGGAGGCGGTGACGAACGTCGTGCGGCACGCGGGCACGGACCAATGCCGCGTCACCGTCGACTACGGGGACGAGGAACTGGCGATAGAGATCGAGGACGACGGGCGCGGCGGTGTCCTGGGCACCGGATACGGCCTCGTGGGCATGCGGGAGCGGGTGGGCCTGCTGCGCGGCGACTTCACCGCCGGGCCGCGTCCGGAGGGCGGGTTCCGGGTGACGGCGCGGATTCCGCTGCCGGCGGCCGTCCGATGACGATCCGGGTCGTCCTGGCGGACGATCAGCCGCTGATCCGTGCCGGGCTGCGCGTGCTCGTCGCCGACACCCCGGACCTGGAGATCGTCGGGGAGGCCGGGACGGGCGCGGAGGCCGTGCGGCTGGCCGAGGACGTCCGGCCCGACGTGGTCGTGATGGACATCCGCATGCCCGACATGGACGGCATCGAGGCCACCCGGCGGATCACGACGGCCCGCGTGCTGATGCTGACCACGTTCGACGACGACGACTACGTGTACGGGTCGCTGCGCGCCGGTGCCAGCGGGTTCCTGGTGAAGGACATGGCGCTGGAGGAGATCCTGGCGGCGATCCGGGTCGTCGCGGGCGGGGAGGCGCTGATCGCGCCGCGCGTCACCCGGAGGCTGATCGAGGAGTTCGCCGCCCGGCCCGAGCCCGGGAACGCCCCGCGCCCGCCGGCCGGCGGCCCGTCGGGCGCGATCACCGAGCGGGAGCGGGAGGTGCTGACGCTGGTGGGGTGCGGCAGGACGAACCACGAGATCGCGGAGGAGCTGTTCATCAGCGTGGCGACGGCCAAGGCGCACGTGGCGCGGCTGCTGGCCAAGCTGGACGCCCGCGACCGCGTCCAGCTCGTGATCCTCGCCTACGAGATGGGGCTCGTGCGGCCTTCTACCGGCGGTAGTACTACCTGACGTGGTGACCCCCGCGGGGGTCGGCTAACCTGGAGGGCGTGAAGGGTCTGGGAGAGCTTGAACGCACGGTCATGGAGGTTCTCTGGGCGCGGGAGGACGCCGGTGGCCAGGCCGCGACCGCCCGTGACGTCAGCCGCGCCCTCGCGAACGACCGCGACCTCGCGCACACCACCGTCATGACGGTGCTGGACAGGCTCGCCAAGAAGGGCTTCCTCGCCCGCGAGCGCGACGGCCGCGCCTGGCGGTACCGGCCGGTGGCCAGCCGGGAGGGCTACGTCACCGAGCTGATGCTCGGCGCGCTGAACGAGACGGGCGACCGGGACGCGGCGCTCGCCCACTTCGTCCGGTCCGTGTCGGAGGACGAGATCGACGTCATCCGCGAGACCCTCGCCGGCCTCATGAGCAAGGAACCACCGGCATGACCGGCACCGCCCTGCTCGCATTGATCTCCCTGGGGACCGTCGGCGGGGCGCACCTGCTGGCCCGGGCGCGGTGGACGTGGCGGACACCGCGCACCGGGATCGCGCTCTGGCAGGCCCTCGGACTGTGCTGGGGCGTCGCCACGATCGGCGCGCTGCTCGGCCTCGCCCTGCTGCCCTACCAGAGCGGCGTCCTCGGCGGGCTGCCCGGCCTGTACGACGACCAGGCCGCCCGGCTCGGCGCCGTCGAGGTGGCCGCGCTGCTCGGCGCCGTCAGCCTCGCCGGCGTTCTGCTGGTCATGCTGATGTACGCGGTGGTGCAGGTCGTGCGGGACCGGCGGCGGCACCGGGCGCTGCTCGCGCTGGTGTCGCGCCGCGACTCGGCGGTGCCCGGGACGCTCGTCCTCGACCACCCCGGCGCCGCGGCGTACTGCGTGCCGGGGGTCCGCTCGTCCAAGGTCGTCGTCAGCGCCGGGACGCTCGCGCTGCTCGACCGCGGGGAGCTGGCCGCGGTGCTCGCGCACGAGCGCGCCCACGCCCGCGAGCGCCACGACCTGGTGCTGCTGCCGTTCACGTCGCTGCGGCAGGTGTTCCCGCAGTTCCGGCTGGTCGCCCGGTGCCTGGACGCGGTGGAGCTGCTGATCGAGATGGCCGCCGACGACCGGGCCCGCACGGGGCGGCCGCCGCGCGACCTGGCGACCGCGCTGCTGCGGTTCGCCGCCGCCCGCCCGGCCGCCGCCCCGTCCGGGACGCTCGGGGTGGCCTCGCACGGCAAGATCCCGGTGATGGCGCGGGTGAACCGGCTGCTGAAGCCGGAGCCGCTGTCCCGCCCGGCCCGCCTCGCCGCCACCGCCGCCGTCCCGATCATCGCCGGCCTACCCCTGCTCCTCTTGGTCCTGCCGCATTAGTCAGGCGGTCGTCGGGACGGCTTCGGCGGGCGCCGCCTCGGTGTCCGCCGGGGGGCGCGGGTTGCGCAGGACGAGGAGCGAGACGGCGAGGGCCGCGACGAGCAGGCCCGCCGAGACGCCGAACGCCAGGTGGTATCCGCCGGTGAGCGCGGCGGCCTCGCCGTGCCCGCCCGCCCGCAGGGTCTCGACGCGGGAGGCCGCGAGGGTGGTCAGCACCGCGACGCCGAGGGCCATCCCGACCTGCTGGACGGTGTTGAACAGCCCCGAGGCGAGACCCGCATCGTCCGGGCGGGCGCTGGACATGCCGAGCCCGGTGAGCGACGGCAGGACGAAGCCCGCGCCCGCGATCAGGAGGAACACCGGGAGCAGGTCGGTGACGTAGTCCGCGTCCACCGGGACGGTCGTGAGCAGCAGCATCGCTCCGGCCAGCAGGACGAGCCCGGCGATCAGCACGAGCCGCTCACCGAACCGGTTCGACAGCCGCGCCGAGACGAACAGCGACACCGCCCCGATGGACACGGCCGCCGGGAGCATGGCCAGGCCGGTGTCGAGCGCGCCGTACCCGAGGACCCGCTGCATGTAGAGGGCCACGATGACCTGGAACGAGAACATCGCCGACAGCGTGAGCAACTGGACGACGTAGGCGCCCGACACGTTCCGGGAACGCAGGATGCGCAGCGGCATCAGCGGGGTCGCGGCGGTGGCCTGGCGGGCGACGAATCCGGCGAGCAGGACGAGCGACACCGCGCCGAGGCCGAGGGTGTGCGCGGACACCCAGCCGTGCTGCTCGACCTTGACGACCGTGAAGATCCCGAGCATCAGCCCGGACGTGACGAGGAGCGCCCCCGCCAGGTCGGCGCCCGCGGACAGGCCGATCCCGCGGTCGCGCGGCAGCGCCGGGAGGGCCAGCAGGATCGTGGCGAGGCCGATCGGCAGGTTGATGAAGAAGATCCAGTGCCAGCCCAGCGCGTCGGTGAGCACCCCGCCGAGCACCTGCCCGATGGACGCGCCGGCGGCGCCGGTGAAGCTGAAGATCCCGATCGCCCTGGCGCGTTCGCGGGCGTCGGGGAACAGCGTCACGAGGATGCCGAGGACGACCGCGGTGGCGAGCGCGCCGCCGACGCCCTGCAGGAACCGGGCCGCGATCAGGAGCCCAGCCGTGCCGGCGGCGCCCGCGAGCACGGACGCCGCGGTGAACAGCGCGTTCCCGGCCAGGAACAGCGTCCGGCGGCCGACGAGGTCGCCGAGCCGCCCGGCGAGGAGCAGCAGGCCGCCGAGGGGGATCAGGTAGGCGTTCATGATCCAGCTGAGCCCGGCGGGGGAGAAGCCGAGGTCGCGCTGGATGGCGGGGGCCGCGACGGTCACGATGCTGCCGTCGAGGATCGCCATGAGCATCGTCGTGGACAGCACGGCGAGCGCCGCCCAGCGGGATCGGAGCCACGAGGGGCGGGGAGTGGAGGGCACGGTCTTCTCCTGGTTCGTCGACACAAGAGAGACCGTAACAGATGGTTTTGTTGGAGACGATCCTTGTCGGAACTATTTTGTCCGCTCGCGTGCCCGCCGCACCGGCTGGGGGCTCTCAGCGGGGGTGGCCAGATGCCCGGTGACCAGGGTGTTCAAGGCCCGCAGGAAGACTTCGCGCTCCTCCGCGGGCAGGGAGCCGAGGGCGGCCTCGTGCACGCCGTCCGCGATCTGCTGGCTGCGCGCGGCGACCCGGGCGCCCTCCTCGGTCACGGCGATGATCCGGGCGCGCCGGTCCCTGGACGACGGGCGGCGCTCGGCGAGGCCGGCCTTCTCCAGGGCGTCCACCGTCACGACCATGGTCGTCTTGTCCATGTCGCCGATCTCGGCGAGCTGGATCTGGGTGCGCTCCTCCTCCAGGGCGTGCACCAGGACGCAGTGCATGCGCGGCGTCAGCCCGATCTCGGCGAGCGCCGCCGTCATCTGGCTCCGCAGCACATGGCCGGTGTGGTCGAGCAGGAAGGACAGGTCCGGGCTGGCGCGCTCCGGGGACCTGCGCGGGGTCATCGCGGTCATGCGGCCAGCGTACCCAAATGGTTCCGTTCCGGATTATCTAGGAGCGGCCGCATCGGTCGGCTATGCTCGACGGCATGAACCGCACCGCGTGTCCGAGCTGGTGGCCGTCCTAGGACGGCCGACTCGCACACGCCCCGGGGCCGTCCGCTGGACGGCCCTTCTCTCTTCCTCGGTGACGCGGCCCGTCCGGCGGGACCGGCACCGCACCGATTCGAGGAGAGACCCATGCAAACCGCCCTCGCGGACCGCATCGCCGCCGAGCCCGGCTCGTTCCGGATCCTGACCGGTGACCGCCCCACCGGCCCGCTCCACCTCGGCCACTACTTCGGCACCCTCGCGAACCGGGTACGGCTCCAGCGCGCGGGCGTCGAACTGCTCGTGCTGGTCGCCGACTACCAGGTCCTCACCGACCGGGACGTCGCCGACCGCCTGCCGGAGCACGTCGAGGGGCTCGTCGCCGACCACCTCGCCGCCGGCATCGACCCGTCCACCGCGACGATCTTCCGGCACAGCGCCGTCCCGGCCCTGAACCAGCTCATGCTCCCGTTCCTGTCGCTGGTGTCGGTCGGCGAGCTGCAGCGCAACCCCACCGTCAAGGACGAGATCGCGGCGGCGCGGCGGGCGTCGGTCAGCGGCCTGATGTTCACCTATCCCGTCCACCAGGCCGCCGACATCCTGTTCTGCAAGGCGAACCTGGTCCCGGTCGGCCGGGACCAGCTCCCGCACCAGGAGATCACCCGGACGATCGCGCGCCGCTTCAACGAGCGCTACGGCCCGGTGTTCCCCGTCCCGGACGCGCTGCTGTCGGCCGCGCCGAGCCTCCTCGGGACCGACGGCCGGAAGATGAGCAAGAGCCGCGGCAACGCCATCGCGCTGTCGGCCGGACCGGACGAGACCGCCCGGCTGATCCGGCGCGCGGTGACGGACGGCGACCGGCACATCGCCTACGCGCCGGACACCCGCCCCGAGGTCTCCAACCTGGTGCTGCTCGCCGCGCTCTGCCAGGGCCGCGAACCGGACGAGGTGGCGGCCGAGATCGGCGACGGCGGCGCCGCCGCGCTCAAGAAGGTCGTGACCGACTCCGTCAACGAGTTCCTGCGTCCGATCCGCGCCCGCCGCGCCGAGCTCGCCGCCGACCGGGCGTACCTGCGGAGCGTCCTGGCCGAGGGCAACGAGCGCGCCAACGCCGTCGCGGAGCGCACCCTGGACGAGGTCAGGGCGGCCATGGCGATGTGACGGCAGGCTCTCAGGGCGGTCTCAGGGCGGTACGCCTAGCGCGGCGCGATCCCGTCGAGGACGGTGGCGACGAGGTCGTCCACCGCCTCCGGGGAGGTGCGCCGGGCGAGCCCCTCGCCCTGCAGCAGCACCGACAGCACGGCCTCGTGGCACACCCCGACGATCATGGAGGTCGCCGCCTCGACCCGCGCGCCGGGGGCGAGGCGGCCGAGGTCGCGCTCGGCCCGCAGGTAGCGGGCGAGCCGGTCGCGCCAGTCCTCGCCCCCGCCGCTCAGCGCCGCGAACCGGGCGAGGACCTCGGGGTGTGCGAGCAGGCCGGCCAGCGCGGGCAGGAACCCGTTGTGCAGGATCAGCCCGTGCTCGACGTAGACGCGCAGGTTCGCCTCGACCGTCGCGTCGCCGGGCTCGGGCAGCGGCGGCAGCGTGCGCCCGACGGCCTCGACGCGCGCCCACAGCGCGTGGGCGAGCAGCTCCTCCTTGTCGGCGAAGTGGTTGTAGAGGACGCCGTCGGCGACGCCGGCCTCCCGCGCGATCGCCCGCACGGTCAGGCCCGCCGTTCCGCGCTCGGAGATCATCCGCTCGGCCGTGACGATCAGGTGCTCGCGCAGTGACCGGTCGCCGGCGCGCAGGGCGGCCGCTTTTCGAGGTGACATCACCCCGCATCGTAGTGAGCGAGCGTGAAGCCGTGCTCGGCGAGTTCCGGCAGGAAGTCCGGGCCCACGGCGTCCTCGATGTGCCGGACGCCCGGGGCCGTCCCGGCCAGCCGCCGGACGACCAGCGCGGCGGCCAGCCCCGTCGCCCGGCTCTGCCTGCGTCCCGCGAACGACCGCACCGACCCGCCGGACGCGACCGCCACCGCGAACCCGTCACCGCCGACGTGCACCCGGCGGAACGCGGCCCGGACCGCGCGGGCGTCGCGGAACCGGGCGAGGCGCGGCAGCAGGGCCGTGAGGGCGCGTGAGTCCAGGCACAGGCCCGTCCGGACGCGGCCGGGCAGGGTGTACTGGTCCGAGAACGGGAAGCGGTGGACGGTCCGGACGCCGTAGGGCTCCGGGAAGCGCATCCGCCACGACTCGCCGATGTCGCCGAGGGAGTCGAGCGTCCACTCCACGGCGGACGGCCCGTGCTCGCCGGAGCCCACGAGGACGCCGATCTCGACGTCCGCGCCGCCGAACTCCCGTGCCAGCAGGTTCGTGACACCGGGGGCGAGGCCCACGCTCAGCACCGCCGTGGCGTTCCGCTCGACCGCGAGCCCGTCGAGCTTCTCGATGCGGGACAGCACCTCGTACGAGGCGGACACGTCCACGTAGTGGACGCCCCGCCGCAGGCACGCCTCCGCGACGCGCGCGTTCTCCCGCTCGGCGCACATGACCACGGCGTCGGCGTCCAGGTCCAGGTCGTCGTGCCGCAGGTCGATGCGCATCGGGGTCGTGCCGTCCACCGTTCGGGCCTTCGCGGGGTCCCGGCCCGCGACGACCACCTCCGGCACGTGCCCGAGCAGCCCGGCGGCGACCTCGCGGCCGACCGCCCCGTACCCGCCGAGCACCACGACGCGTTCCATGCCGCCCCCTATGCCCGCGCGGTCACGAGCCAGGCCGTGCCCCGCAGCCGGACGGCCCCGTCGCGCTCGAACGGCCGCATCGCCTCCGTGATGATGTCGACCAGCTCCGCGCTCTCGCCGTAGTTGTAGCGGATCGGGCCCCAGCCGGCGAAGAACTCGCCGGCGTCGCGGGCGTCCCGTCCCTCGATCTGCTCGGCCGCCACCTTGCGGCAGGCCACCGCGCGGAACCCGGCGCCCTCCAGCACCTCGCGGACCCGGCCGGGTTCCGACAGGGACAGCGGCCCGTGGTGCCCGACCGGGGCGTGGTCGAGCGGCGGGAGCGCCGCAAGGACCTTGCCGAGGTCGTTCTCCTCGATCGGCGCCATCGACAGGAACGCCAGGCGCCCGCCCTCGCGCAGCGCCCGCCGGATGTTGCCGAACGCGGCGATCGGGTCGGCGAAGAACATCACCCCGAACCGGCTGACCGCGACGTCGAACGCGCCGTCGGGGAACGGGTGGACCTGCGCGTCGCCCTGCTCGAACGTCACGTTCGTGACGCCCTCCTCTTCGGCGAGGGACCGCGCACGGGCGAGCATCGGCGTGGAGAGGTCCACGCCCGTCGCGCTCCCGAGCCGGGCCTGGCCCGCGGCCAGCCGGGTGACCTGCCCGCTTCCGCAGCCGATGTCGAGGACGCGGTCGCGCGGCCCGATCGCGGCCGCCTCCAGCAGGAACTTGTTGAACGGCCCGTTCCCCGCGTCGTACCGGTCGTGGTGGTCGGCCCAGTGCCGCCCCTCGTATCCGTTCCACGCCTCGTACTGCGCCACGTTGACGATCTCCGGAGTACCGGATCCCATGTCCCCTCCTATGAACGACTGTTCATGAACGTATGTTCATACTGAGGGCGGAGCCCGTGCGGCGTCAAGGGGGTGGCGGTCGCGAAACCCGGCAACCCCACCCATCTAGAACGGAATTCTTCGTTCCCCTAACATGGGGGCATGGAGACCACGGCACGGGCGCCCATGAGCGGGCGCAAGGCGCAGGCGGCGCGCAACGACGAGCTCATCCGGGAAGCGGCGCGGGCGGTGTTCACCGCCGACCCGGGCGCGCCGATCTCGGCGGTCGCCGAGCAGGCCGGCGTGGGCATCAGCGCGCTGTACCGCCGCTACAAGAGCAAGGAGGACCTGCTGCAGAAGCTCGCCGACGAGGGCATGGACCGCTACCTCGCCCAGGTGGAGGCCGCGCTCGCGGACGAGGGCGACGCCTGGGAGGCGTTCGCCGGGTTCATGCGCCGCTGCCTGGACATCGGCGCCGGCTCCCTGACGATGCGGCTCGCGGGCGGCTTCGAGGTCACCGAGGAGATGAGCCGCAAGGGCCGGGAGATCCACCTCGCGACCACGCGGCTGCTGGAGCGCACCAAGGAGGCGGGGGTGCTGCGTCCCGAGATCGAGGTGGGGGACGTCTCGGTGATCCTGGAGCACCTGCACGGCATCCGGATCGGCGACGACGAACGCATGAACCGGCTCCAGCACCGGTACCTCGCCCTGATCCTGGACGCGCTGCGCCGCACGGACGCGGGCCGGCTCCCGGGCCCGGCTCCGACCTGGCAGGAACTGCGGGGACGCTATGACGGCTGACGCGGACGTGCCCGTCCTGGGGCGGCGGGCACTGAACCGGGCGCTGCTGGCGCGGCAGATGCTCCTGGAGCGGCACGCGATGCCCGCGCTGGACGCGATCGAGCATCTGGTCGGCATGCAGTCCCAGGCGCCGAACCCGCCGTACATCGGGCTGTGGAGCCGTCTCGACGGCTTCTCCTTCGGCGAGGTCGGCGAGCTGATGACCGGCCGCCGGGCGGCCCGGATCGTGCTGATGCGCGGGACGCTGCACCTGGTCAGCGCCCGCGACGCCCGCGCGCTGCGCCCGCTCACCCAGGTCATCCTGGACGACCACCTGAAGGCCAGGGCCCGCGACCTCGACGGCATCGACCTCGGAGCCGTCTTCGCCGCGGCGCGGACCCACCTGGAGGACGAGCCGCGCACCGACAAGGAGCTGCGGGACCTGCTGGCCGGACGGTGGCCGGACGAGGACCCGGCGCTCCTCGGCTGGGCCGCCCGCTGCGGCGTGCCGCTCGTCCAGGTCCCGCCGCGCGGCATCTGGGGCGCCTCGGGCATGGCCCGGCACACGACGCTCGAAGCGTGGCTGGGCGGGCCCGCGGCGCCCGAGGCGTCCCTGGACGAGGTGGTCCTGCGCTACCTCGCGGCGTTCGGCCCGGCGAGTGTGCAGGACGTCCAGCACTGGTCCGGCCTGCGGCGGCTCGGCGAGGTGGTCGAGCGGCTCCGGCCCGGTCTCCTGGAGTTCCGGGACGAGCGGGGGCGGAAGCTGTACGACGTCCCGGAGGCGCCGCGCCCCGATCCCGGCACGGCGGCTCCCGTGCGGTTCGTGCCCGACTTCGACAACCTGCTGCTGTCGCACGCCGACCGGGCCCGGATCATCGGGGAGGAGCATCGCAAGCGGGTCTTCACCGTCAACGGGATCATCCGGGCGACGTTCCTCGTGGACGGCTTCGTCCACGGCATGTGGAAGATCGAGAAGAAGGGCGGCAAGCGGGGCGCGGCGACGCTGCGCATCGACCCGTTCGCCCCGATCCCCGACCCGGACCGGGCCGCCCTGGAGGAAGAGGGAAAACGCCTCCTCGCCGCCGCCCACCCCGACGCGGCGTCGCACGGCATCGAGTTCCGCACCCCTCAGGAGGCGTCCAGGTAGCGCAGGACGGCCAGCACGCGGCGGTGGTCGCTCCCCGTGGCCGTAAGCCCGAGCTTGGTGAAGATGTTGGCGACGTGCTTCTCGACGGCCCGCTCGGTCACCACCAGGGACGCGGCGATCGCGGCGTTCGTCCGCCCCTCCGCCATCAGGGTCAGCACCTCCCGCTCCCGGGGCGTCAGCGCGGTCAGCCCGCGGCCCGGACGGGACGCGGCGAGCAGCTGCCCGACGACCTCCGGGTCGAGGGCGGTCCCGCCGGCGGCGACGCGGGTCAGCGCGTCCACGAAGTCGTCCAGGTCGGACACCCGCTCCTTCAGCAGGTAGCCCACCCCGGCCGGGGACGAGGCGAGCAGCTCGGCCGCGTACCGCGTCTCCACGTACTGCGAGAACAGCAGGACACCGAGTTCCGGACGCTCCCGGCGCAGCTCGATCGCCGCGTGCAGGCCCTCGTCGGTGTGCGTCGGCGGCATCCGGATGTCGATCACCGCGACGTCCGGCCGGTGCTCGGCCACGGCCGCGTGCAGGGCCGCCGCGTCGCCGACCCCCGCGACGACCTCGTGCCCGCGCAGGCCGAGCAGGTGCGCCAGCCCCTCCCGCAGGATCACCGCGTCCTCGGCGATCACCACCCGCAGCGGGCTCATGGCGTGCGGAGGGGGAGCGTGACGGTCACGGTGGTCGGTCCTCCCGGGGGGCTGTCCAGGCGCAGCTCGCCGTCCACCGTACGCACCCGCTCGGCGAGCCCCGCGAGGCCGCCGCCCGGACGCGCCCACGCGCCGCCGCTCCCGTCGTCGGCGACGGTGAGCCGAAGCGTGCCGCCGCCCGGTTCGGCGGCCGCGACGGTCACCCGGCCGGCCGCCGCGTGCCGGGCGGCGTTGGCGAGCAGTTCGGACGCGCAGAAGTACGCGATCGACTCGATGGCGGCCGACGGACGTTCCGGCAGGTCCGTGTCCAGCTCCACCGGGACGGGGCTGCGGGCGGCCAGCGTCGCCAGCGCCGCGTCCAGGCCCTTGTCCAGGACGGGCGGGTGGATGCCCCGCACCAGCTCGCGCAGCTCGGAGATCGCCGCGCGGGCACCGGTGTGCGCGTCGTCGACGAGCCTGCGGGCGCCGTCGGGTGTGTCGGGCGGGAGCGTCTCCTTCAGCGCGGCGAGCGTCATGGTCAGCGAGACGAGCCGCACCTGGGCGCCGTCGTGCAGGTCGCGCTCGATCCGGCGGAGCGTCGCGGCGGCGTCCTCCACCGCGTACGACCGGCTTTCCTCCAGGTCGCGGATGCGGGCGTCGCGGGGACGGGGACCGAGCAGCGCGCGCAGCACCGCCACGTCCAGCCCGGCGGCGAGCCGGACCGCGCGCGGCGCGAGCAGCAGCAGCACGGCGCCCGCCAGCGCGACCAGGAGGCTGCGCTGCCAGGTGTCGAAGTAGAAGCCGTCGATCGACAGCCCGTACCTCGGCTCGCCGCTGGAGTCCCGGCCGCGCGACTCGTTGAGGCCGAGGGACCGCTGGACCGGATACGTCAGCAGGAGGAACCCGTACACCCAGGTCACCAGGACCGCGACGAGGCCGAGGAGCGCCAGCGGCAGCCCGGTCAGCAGGTGCAGGAACGCCCGGTAGCCGGTGCCGTCGTGCGCGTCGCGCACCCAGGCGCGCAGCCCCGCCCGCGACCGGGGCCGTTCCGGCGCGGGCACGTGCTCCTCCAGCAGGACGGCCGCGAGGCGCCGGTGCAGCGCTCCGAACCTGCGGGCACCGCGCAGCACCGCCGCCGTCGCCGGGCCGCCGAGCCTGGTCACCGACAGGACCCCGCCGAGCACGGCCGAGAGCAGCGCGAAAGCGAAACCGACGAGGGCGAGTGGGGCCTTCGCCAAGAGGTAGAGGGTGTCCGCCCAAGCTCTGCGCAGCACGGGTCTCATCTACCCATCGTCCCGCCCAGAACGCGGAGAAGCAGCCGTGCGTGGAGCGCGGTGAGCGCCTTCAGGATGACCGGCATCAGCGCGAGCATCACGAGCCCGCCCAAGGCGTGGACGGCCCAGGCGCCGGCGAGTGTGGGGCCGCCCCAGGCGTCGTCCAGTGTGCCGCCTATCCCGATGAGCCACCGTCCCGGGTAGAGGAGGTTGAGGACGACGATGCTCCACCCGTAGCCCACCAGCAGCAGGGACAGCACGTTGAGCGGTATGGACAGCAGTGCGTGAAGGATCGTGGGGAACCGCCCGCGGCGCTTTGGCTCGACGTCCAGGAGACGCTGGGCGAGCGATGCCTGAACCGGTGCACCGGCCAGCGAGGCGAGGGCCGCGGGTAGGGCGGCGAGCGTGTACGCGGAGCGCCGCCAGAGCGTCCGTCCGAGCTGGGCGCGGAGCGTGGCGCGGGGAGCGGTGATCGTCATGGAGGCACCCTTTGGTCAGGGACGAGCAGGTGTCTCCAGGCTCCTTCGCCGGGGCCGTCCGGGTCGATCGTGCGGGCAGGTCGATCGGGGGTTCGGTTAACCGAACCCCGCCCGCGCGGGATCAGCCGGGGTCCGGGGCACAGGGGGCCGTGTGATCGGGGTCCAGCCCTTCGAGCAGGGCGTGGAGGGTCTCGCGGAACTCCAGCATCCGCTCGCGGGTCAGCGGGTCGAACAGCCGGCGCCTGACCTCGGCGACATGGCCGGGGGCGGCCTCGGCCAGCGCGGCGAAGCCCGCGTCGGTCAGCTGGGCGATCGTGGCGCGGCGGTCGGTGGCGTGCTTGGTCCGGCGGACCCAGCCGGCCTCCTCGAGCCGGTTGACGGCGTGGGACAGGCGGCTCGGCGACGAGTGGACGACCTCCGCGAGCTCGCTCATGGTCAGGGCGCGGCCGGGGGACTCCGACAGCATCGCAAGGATCATGTAGTAGGCGTGCGGCATCCCCGAGTCGCGCTGGAGCTGCCGGTCGAGGGCCTCGTTGAGCAGGCGCGACGTCCACAGGAAGGCGCGCCAGGTCTCCTGCTCGTCGGCGTCGAGCCACCGTGGTTCCGTCATGCCGCCAAGCCTACCCGGAAGATTGAACCTTCAAGACTTGAAAGTTCAACTAAATCTGAGTACGTTGAAGTATCAACTAATAGGGGGATGACATGACCCGGATGCCCGTTCTCTATCTCAGTCACGGCGCCCCGCCGCTCGCCGACGACCCCGTGTGGACGGACGAACTGGCCCGCTGGTCGGCTGAGCTGCCGAAGCCGACGGCGATCCTGATGGTGTCCGCGCACTGGGAGGAGGCGCCGCTGAGCATCGGCGCGACCCGCCGGTTGCCGCTCGTCTATGACTTCTGGGGTTTCCCCGAGCACTACTACACCGTCCGGTACGACGCCCCCGGCGCGCCCGAACTGGCCGATGACGTGCGCAGACTCATTCCCGGCGTCCAGCAGGACGAGAAGCGGGGCCTTGACCACGGCGCCTACGTGCCGCTTGTCGAGATGTATCCGGACGCCGACGTGCCCGTGCTGCAGATGTCCATGCCCACGCTGGAGCCGACGCGGCTCTTCGACATCGGGCGGAGCCTCGCGCCGCTGCGCGACAAGGGCGTGCTCATCGTCGGGAGCGGTTTCACGACGCACAACCTGCGGGAGATGCGCCCCGGACCGGACGCGGAGCCGCCGGCCTGGTCGGAGGAGTTCGACGACTGGGCGCGGCGGGCCGTGGAGGGCGGCGACGTCGACGCCCTGCTCGACTTCCGGGGGAAGGCGCCGGCGGCCCGGATCGCCCACCCGAGGACGGAGCACTTCGCACCGCTGTTCATGGCGCTCGGCGCGGACGCCGACGACCCCTCGGCGCGGCGGTCGGTCATCGACGGCTACTGGTTCGGCCTGGCGAAGCGGTCCTTCCAGTTCGGCTGACCCGCTCGCTCCCCAGGGGGAGGGTCAGTCCGACCGGGCGCCGTTCATCGCCGCGGAGCCCTCCATCTGGGAGAACCCGGTGCGCCAGGAGGCGAACTGCGGCTTCCAGCCGAGGTCCAGCGCCTTGGCGTTCGACACCGGGCGGCCCGTCGTGGCGGCGTGCTTGCCCGCGCTGCCCGGCGTGGGGGCGCCCAGGGCGGCGCTGTAGACCGGCAGCCAGTCGGCCGTCGTCGCCGGCTCGTCGTCGACGATGTTGACCGCGCCCGCGGGCCAGTCGAGCGCCGCCAGCGCGGCCGACGCGGCGTCGTCGGCGTGCACGAACGAGGTCCACGAGGGCGTGAGGCGCAGGCTGCCCGCCCGCACCCGCTCGGCGATCGCGCCGTCCGGCGCGTACCACGTCCCCGGCCCGTAGAGCGCGCCGTACCGCAGCACGACCCCGCGGGGCATCTGGGCGAGGGCGTCCTCCAGCGCCGCGACGCCCTCGTACGGCGGCAGCGACGCGTCGAGCGGGTCGGTCTCGACGGCCGGCGCGTCCCCGGGGAGGTACAGCCACGCGATGCTCTGCGCGACCATGGTCTGGACGCCGGCGGCCAGCGCGGCCTCGACGAGGTTGCGGGTGCCCTCGATCCGGAGATGCGAGTTGGCCGCGAAGTCCTCGTCGCTGAGATCGGTGAGCTGGTGGATGACCGCGTCCGGCCGCTCGTCCTGCACGGCCCTGCGCAGCGCGGAGGCGTCGAGGGCGTCCACGACGACCGGCGCGGCGCCGAGGTCGCGGAGCAGCGCGGCACGACCGGGGCGGCGCGTCGTCCCTGCGACCTCGTGGCCCGCCCGGGTGAGCAGCGGGATCAGCCGGCGACCGACGACTCCGGTCGCTCCGGCGAGGAGAATCTTCAAGGGGGTACCTCCACGACTTGCACGCCTTTGTGGTCGTCTCGACGGCAGGATAGGCATTCACTCTTTCAATGGTCACGCCCGGCGTTCCGCATGGTGCCCCCGCTTCGGCCGGACGACGTCGGACGAGCCGTACCTCCCCTGGAGACTCGTCCGCCATGAGCGTACCGCCGGGAACCGCCCGAACGCGTTTCGCGACCGGTCCCGAAGAGAATTCTTCTCTTCTGACGGGGTTCGGCCACAGCGGGGGAACGGCGGAGATGAAGATCACTCTCATCCGGGGCGACATCACCGAGCAGGAGGTCGACGCGGTGGTGAACGCGGCGAACTCGTCCCTCCTCGGCGGTGGCGGGGTGGACGGCGCGATTCACCGCAAAGGCGGCCCGGAGATCTTGGATGAATGCCGCAAACTGCGTGCATCGCACTATGGCGGCGGGTTGCCGACCGGTCAGGCGGTCGCGACGACCGGCGGCCGGCTGCCCGCCGAATGGGTGATCCACACCGTCGGGCCCGTCTACTCCGCGGCCGAGGACCGCAGCGCCCAGCTCGCGTCCTGCTACCGCGAATCGCTACGGGTCGCCGACGATCTCGGCGTCGGCTCGATCGCCTTTCCGGCCGTGTCGGCGGGCGTTTACGGCTGGCCCATGGACGACGCCGCGCGCATAGCCGTCGGCACCGTCCGCGCCACGCCCACCAAGGTGACCGACGCCCGGTTCGTCCTGTTCAGTGCGGACGCCTACGCCGCCTTCGAGCGCGCCCTCGGCACGCCCTAGCCCCGGCCGGGCCTCAGTCCTCCTCCTTCGGCGGCGGGACCACGAGCGTCGGGCGCCGCGCGTGATGAAGGACACGGGTGGAGACGCTGCCGAGGATCATCGACCGGGCGCCCCCCAGCCCGCGCGACCCGGTGACGATGAGCGAGGCGTTCAGCTCGTCCGCGGTGTCCACGATCGCGGCCCACACCGGCCCGGCCCCGCGCTCGGCCCGCGTCGTCACCTCGGTCAGCCCGTTGTCCCGCGCGAGGTCTGCCCCGTGCCGCGCGAGCCGCTCGGCCTCCTTCTGCTCCTCGTAGCCGCCGTCCTCCTGCCAGGCGGTGACCGCCGTCACGGCCGCGAGCGACGCCCAGTTGACCTGCGCCAGCAGCGGCTCCCACACCGTCATGACCACGGCCGGCTCCGCCTTGACGTGCCGCGCCGCATACACGACCGCCGCCTGCGCGTCGTCGGACCCGTCGTACGCAATGAGAATCGTCATACCGCACACCTCTCCAACCGGCCCCCCGCTTGAACGCCCAAGCCGAGTGGCCGACCTCACCTTCCACCAGGTGCTCAGGCCGTGGGTGCGCGGCCGGGGCCGGACGGGCCCGCGAATGCCTGGGCGATGTCGAGCCAGCGGTCGGCGTCCGCGCCGACGGCGGTGAGGGCCAGGTCGGCGCGGTGGCGGCGCTGGGTGGCCACGTGGCAGAAGTCGAGCGCTGGGCCGGTGACCGACTGCGCGGCGTCCGGCGGACCCCACGTCCACTCCTCGCCCGCCGGGCCCTTGAGGACGATGCGGAACTCCTCGGCGGGCGGCTCCAGGCCGCGGTTGCGGAACGCGAAGTCGCGGGCCCGGACGCCGATGTGGGCCACGTGCCGGAGCCGGTGGGTGGGCTCGCGGCGCTCGCCCACAGCGTCGGCGACGTCCTCGCCGTGCGCCCACGTCTCCATGAGCCGCCCGGTCGCCATGGACGCCGCGCTCATCGGCGGGCCGAACCAGGGGAGGCGCGTCCCCGCCGGGAGGGCGGCCAGGGCGTCCACCACGCGGCGCCGTCCGTCGCGCCACCGGGCGAGGAGGCGGGCGGGCTCCTCGGCCGCGCCCTCCGCGGCCCCGCCGTCGACGTAGTCTGCGGGTTCGGCCAGTGCCCGTTCGACGAGCTTCGCGAACCCCGCGGCGTCGGTGGCCGCGCGGATGGCCAGGTCGTCGGTCCAGGCGAGGTGGGAGATCTGGTGCGCGATCGTCCAGCCTTCGGCGGGGGTCGGGTCCGCCCAGCGCGCGGCGGGCAGCGGCGCGACCAGGGCGTCCACGGAGTCGCCCTCGGCGGCGAGGTCGGCGAGCAAAGAGTGCAGATCCGGCATGCCGTCAGAATCTCGTGCGAGCGCGACGCCCGTACATGTACCCACCCGACAAACCGAACCGGGCTCGTTTAGTCGAGGAGCGTTCGGGCGGTGGCGTAGTCGGCCTTGCCGTTGGGCAGCCGCAGACCGCGGTCCGTGCGGACGAACGCCTTCGGGATCTTGTAGCGGGCCAGGTGGGCGGCGCAGCCCTCGCGCAGCTCCGCGTCGCCGGGCGCGGCACCGTCCGGTCCGGGGCGGACCACCGCGACGATCTCGGTGCCCCAGCGCTCGCTCGGCCGGCCGAGGACCAGCGCGTCCGCGACGCCGGGCAGCCCGCGCAGGACGTCCTCGACCTCCTCCGCGAACACCTTCTCCCCGCCGGTGTTGATCGTCGTGGCCTCCCGCCCGTGGACCTCGACGGTGCCGTCCGCGAGCAGCCGCGCCCGGTCGCCCGCGACGACCAGGCGCTCGCCGTCCAGGGTGCGGAACGTGGCCGCGGTCTTCTCCGGGTCGCCGAGGTAGCCGAGCGGGATCGAGTCGCCGCCCTTGGCCAGCCAGCCCATCTCGTCCTCGCCGGGTGCGAGGCGGCGCGACCGGTCGGCGCTGAGGACGGCCGTCCCCGGGGTCGGCATGAACGACCGCGCCGACGACCCGCTGCGCGCGACCTGGAAGCCGGACTCCGACGACCCGAGGATGTCCACGATGCGGGCGTGGGGGAGGAGGTCCAGGAGCCGCCGCTTGACGTCCGGGCTGATGGCGGCGGCCGAGTTCACGAACGTCCGCATCGCGCCGAGGTCGTGCGGGCGGGCTTCGAGCGCCGCGACGATCGGGCGGGCGAACGCGTCCCCGACCAGCGGCATCCGGGTGACGCGCTCCCGCTCGGCGGTGGCCATCAGGTCGGCGGCGTCCAGGCCGTCCACCCGGTCGGGGAAGACGACGCACGCGCCGCCGCACCAGCCGCCCAGCGCCGACCACGTGCCCGCGCCGTGCATGAGCGGCGGGCCGACGAGCACGCGGTGCTCGCTCCGGACGGCCTTCTCGACGGCCTCCCCGAGATCGGTGAGCGGGGTGCCGTCGCGGCGGCGCATCCCCAGCGGCCCGGTCATCAGGTCGACGATCCGCCACAGGACGCCCTTGGGCATCCCGGTCGTCCCGCCGGTGTAGAGGATGTGCAGGTCGCCGGGCTCAGGCCGGACGTCCCGGAGGGGTTCGGCGGACGCCTTCGCGAGGGCCTCCTCGTAGTCGAGCGCGCCCGGCAGGAGGCCCTCCCCGGACGCGTCGGCCACCTGGAGGAGCAGCGGCCGCCGGCCGAGCCGCTCCACGACCCGTCCGATCACCGGCGCGAACCGGGCGTGGTAGAGCACCGCGGCCGGGCGGGCGTCCCCGAAGAGGTGGGCCAGTTCGTCGTCCACGTACCGGTAGTTGACGTTGAACGGCGCGACCCGGGCCTTGTGCGCGCCGACGAGGCCCTCCAGGTACTCCGGGCCGTTGTGCAGGTAGAGGGCGAGGTGCTCGTGCGGCGACTCCCACGGCTCGGCCCGCCCGCCGCCGTCCCGCAGGCCCAGGCCGTGGCCGTGCAGGACGTTCGCCAGCCGCCGGGTCCGCTCGGCCATCTCGCGCCAGGTCATCCGGTGATCGCCCCAGACCAGGCACTCGCGGTCGGGGACGGCGGCGGCGATGGCCTCGTGCAGGGTCGCCAGGTCGAGCATTCGGCACTCCTCCAGGGGACGGCGTCACTCCTCCGGACGCTTGGCAGTACCGTAAACGACCGCTTACCGAATCACATTCAGTGGGGGCCGCGATCCGGCGGAACGTCCGCGTCGTCCGAGGCACGCCGGACGGGAAGGAACAATTGTCCGGTGCCCCCCGTACGGCGGCCGCGGGGCGAGGTGACCCGCGGCACCACCGCCCCCAACCGCCTGCGGCGCGTCGACCGCTGGATCGCCGCCACCCAGGCCGGCCCGCTGCGCTCCGTCCCCGGCCCCCTCGCCGTCGACCTCGGCTACGGCGCCTCCCCCGTCACGACGTTCGAGCTCTACACCCGCCTCCGCGCCGTGTCCCCGCGCCTGGAGGTCGTCGGGATCGAGATCGACCCCGACCGCGTCGCCGCCGGGCTCGCCTTCCTCGCCGCGCTGGACGCGTCCAACGGAGGCGACTCGAAACGCGGCCACGCGAAAGGCGGCCACGCGCAAGGAGATCCCGGCTCGTGCGACGGCCTGTCCTTCCGGCGCGGCGGCTTCGAGCTTCCGGTGCCGCGCCCGCCCGTCCTGATCAGGGTGTTCAACGTCCTGCGCCAGTACGGCGAGCCGGCGGCCTGGCGGGCCTGGGACGAACTGCGCGCGCGCCTCGACCCGTCCGGCGTCCTCGTGGAGGGGACGTGCGACGAGATCGGGCGCCGCGCGGTCTGGGCGACGCTCACCCCGGACGGCCCGCGGACGATCACGTTCGCGGCGCACCTGCCGACGCTCGACCGCCCGTCCGCCCTCGCGGAGCGGCTGCCGAAGACGCTGATCCACCGGAACGTCCCGGGCGAGCCCGTGCACGCGTTCCTCGCCGCGTTCGACCGCTGCTGGGCGACCGCCGCGCCGCACTCGGCGTTCGGCCCGCGCGCCCGCTGGGTCGAGGCCGTGCGGCTGCTGTCAGCGGACCACCCCGTGCTGACCCGTCCGCCCTACGGCGGCCGGAACCGCTGGCGCCTCGGCGAGGTGACCCTCCCCTGGACGGCGGTCGCGCCCCGCACCGGGTGAACCGCTACCCGCGCGGCTCGCGGTGGAGCTTGTAGGGGGCGGCCTGGACGCGCGGCTGGACGTCGATGCGGTCGATGTTGACGTGCGGGGGACGGGTGACGGCCCAGGCCACGCAGTCGGCGACGTCCTCGGCGACCAGCGGCTCGGGGACGCCCTCGTACGGCTTGGCGGCCTTCTCCGCGTCGCCGTGGAACCGGACCAGCGAGAACTCCTCCGTCTTCACCAGCCCCGGCGCGATCTCGGTGACGCGGACGGGCTCGGCGACCAGTTCCAGCCGCATCACCTCGTTCACCGCGTACGCGGCGTGCTTGGCCGCGTTGTAGCCGGCGCCGCCCTCGTACGGGAAGTGCGCCGCCAGCGACGTGACGTTGACGACGTGCCCGGCGCCGCTCTCGATCAGTTTCGGCAGCAGGGCCCTGGTCACGCGCACCAGCCCGAGGACGTTGGAGTTGTACATCCGCTGCCACTCGTCCAGGTCGGCCTTCGCCACGGGGTCGAGGCCGAGCGCGCCGCCGGCGTTGTTGACCAGCACGTGGCAGCCGCCGACCGCGGCCGCGAGCGCGTCGACCGACTCCTGCGAGGTCACGTCGAGCGTGACCGGGACGACCCGGCCGGCGCCCGGCTCGCCCTCGGTGATCTCCTTGGCGAGGGCCTCCAGCCGGTCCCGCCGCCGCGCGGCGAGCACGACGTGGAACCCCTCCGCCGCCAGGCGCCGCGCCGTGGCGGCCCCGATTCCGCTGCTTGCTCCGGTCACTACCGCGGTCTTACGCATGCGCCCAGTCTCCCGCCCGCGGGCGCCGGTGGCGGAGGCGGGACGGCCCGATCACCGGTGAGTCCCGTCACTGTGGCGGCGGATGACGATTGGCCCCCTAACCGAGGGAACACCCAACGCGGTCGATAGGTTGCACTACCGGAGGTGATGTCCGGTGTCGCGTCGTATCAACCGGGTTGCGACGGTCAGTGTTCATACTTCCCCCCTTGATCAACCGGGTACCGGCGATGCGGGCGGCATGAACGTCTACATCGTCGAGGTGGCCAAGCGGCTCGCCGCCAGAGGTGTCGAGGTGGACATCTTCACCCGCGCCACCTGCCGCGCCATGCCGCCCGTCGTCGAGCTCGCCCCCGGCGTGCTCGTCCGGAACGTCGTCTCCGGGCCCTTCGAGGAACTGGACAAGACCGACCTTCCCCGGCATCTGTGCGGCTTCACCTCCGGCATCCTGCGCGTGGAGGCGGCCCACGACCCCGGCCACTACGACCTCCTGCACACCCACTACTGGCTGTCCGGCCAGGCCGGGTGGGCGGCGAAGCAGCGCTGGGGCGTCCCGCTCGTCCACTCCATGCACACCATGGCCAAGGTCAAGAACGCGGCGCTCGCGGACGGCGACAAGGCCGAACCGGTCGAACGCGTCCTCGGCGAGGAGCAGGTCGTGGCGTCGTCCGACCAGCTCGTCGCCAACACCGCCAAGGAGGCCCGCGAACTCGCCGACCTGTACGGCGCCGACCCGGCCCGGGTCGCGACCGTCAGCCCCGGCGTCGACCTGTCGCTCTTCCGCCCCGAATCGCCCCTGCTCGCCCGCGGCGCCGGCCTGTTCCCGCACCGCACCGGCCCCGCCCGCCGCCGCCTCGGCCTGCCCCGCGACGCGTACGTGCTGCTGTTCGTCGGCCGCATCCAGCCGCTCAAGGCCCCGGACGTGCTGCTCCGCGCCGTCGCCCGCATGATCTCCGACGACCCGGCGCTGCGCGCGAAGCTCGTCGTCGCCGTCGTCGGCGGCCCCAGCGGTTCCGGCCGCTGCCGCCCCGAGGGCCTGCAGAACCTCGCCGCCGGACTCGGCATCTCCGACGTCATGCGCTTCGAGCCGCCGAGCCCGCAGTCCGAGCTGGCCGACTGGTACCGGGCGGCGGACGTCACCGTCGTCCCGTCGCACAGCGAGTCGTTCGGCCTCGTGGCCGTCGAGTCCCAGGCGTGCGGGACCCCGGTCGTCGCGTCCCGCGTCGGCGGCCTCTGCACCGCCGTCGCCGACGGCGAATCCGGCGTTCTGATCTCCGGCCACGACCCCGCCGACTACGCCGCCGTCCTGCGCCGGCTGCACAACGAACCGGGCCTGTACGCCCGGCTCTCCCGCGGCGCCGTCCGGCACGGGAACAGCTTCGGGTGGGACGCGACCGTCGACAACCTCCTCGACGTGTATACCGGAGCCATGTCCATTCCAGCCGTGCAGGTCGCCACGCCTGCGGAGGTATCAGCGTGAGCGAAGCGAACCGTCCGGTCGAGACCATCAGGGAGACCCTGCGGGCCGCGGAGCTGGAGTTCGACGAACCCCGCGAGGACGCGTTCTTCGTCAAGCTCCCCGGGCAGCGCAAGCTCGCCACCATGACCTGGCTCATCGTCGGCGAGCACAGCCTGCACGTCGAGGCGTTCTTCTGCCGCCGCCCCGACGAGAACCACGCCGAGTTCTACCGCTTCCTCCTGGAGAAGAACGGCCGCATGTACGGGGTCGCGTTCGCCCTGGACGAGGTCGGTGACGTCCATCTCGTCGGCCGGGTCCCCCTGCAGTCGGTGACGCCGGACGAGATCGACCGCCTGCTCGGCTGCGTCCTCACCTACTCCGACGACAACTTCGACAAGGCGCTCGAACGCGGCTTCAAGTCGTCCATCCAGCGCGAGTGGGACTGGCGGGTCAAACGCGGCGAGAGCCTCGCCAACCTGCGGGCGTTCGCGTCCTTCGCCGACCCCGCCAACCGGGACCCCGCCGACGGTCAGGGGGACCGGACGGGCCGATAAGCTCTGGTGCCATGGCGACCCTGGTATTGCTCCGGCATGGCGAAAGCGTCTGGAACGCGGAAGGGCTGTTCACCGGGTGGGTGGACGTCGACCTGTCCGCGAAGGGCGAAGGTGAGGCGACCAAGGGCGGCGACCTGCTGCTCGACGCCGACATCACCCCCGACGTGGTGCACACCTCCCTGCTGAAGCGGGCCATCCGCACCGCCAACATCGCCTTGGACGTGGCCGACCTGCTGTGGATCCCCGTCCACCGCTCCTGGCGGCTCAACGAGCGCCACTACGGCGCCCTCCAGGGCAAGAACAAGGCCCAGACGCGGGAGGAGTTCGGCGAAGAGCAGTTCATGACCTGGCGCCGCTCCTACGACACCCCGCCGCCCCCCATCAAGGACGACGACCCCCTCTCCCAGGTCAACGACCTCCGCTACGCCGAGCTGCCGTCCGAGCTGATCCCCCGCTCGGAGTGCCTCGCCGACGTCGTGGACCGCCTCCTGCCCTACTGGTACGACGCGATCGTCCCCGACCTGGCCGCCGGCAAGACCGTCATGGTCGCCGCGCACGGGAACTCGCTCCGCGCCATGGTCAAGCACCTGGACGACGTCTCGGACGAGCAGATCGTCGGCCTCAACATCCCGACCGGCATCCCCCTCGTCTACGAGCTGGACGACGACTTCGCGCCCCTCAAGCGCGGCGGCGAGTACCTGGACCCGGCCGCCGCGAAGGCCGCCATCGAGGCGGTCAAGAACCAGGGCGCGGCGAAGAAGGGCGACGCCAAGGCCCCCGCCCCGTCCGCGAAGGACGCCAAGTCCAAGGAGAAGGGCAAGCCGCGGCGCGGCAGGCGCAACAAGTAGCCCCGGCACAAGTGGCACCGGCACCCGCCGCCCGACCCGCGCGGCGGCGGGTCCTCGGGTCGGCACCGGCTCAAGCTCAGGCGAAGAAGGCGTACAGCACGGACGAACCCAGGGCGACGAGTGCGAGGAAACCCAGGGGGCCGAGCGTCCACGCGCACGCCCGCGCCTGCCCGGGTGTCGCGCCCGCGCCCGCCAGGTGGCGCCGGATGTCCCGGTAGAGGTTCTGGTCGGGGATCGGCATCAGTGCCAGCGGCGCGTACACGATGCCGAGCACCAGGGCCGCAGCCCGTGCGGGCGCGTCGCCGAACAGGGCGTACGTCCCGGCCTGCAGCGCGCCGAACAGCAGCAGGGCGCCGGTGTAGGCGAGCGCCGACAGCAGCGCGGCCCGGGCGGTGCCGCCATCAGCGGCGCGGACGAGCGGTCCCCACAGCCGTTCGACGGCCCACCGCCGCCTGCCGGCCCCCCAGAACGAAGTGACCAGCAGGAACACGCCCGCCGCGATCGCCATAACCGTCCATCCCCGCCCATGCGCCTCGGTCTCCGCCGTGGCGGCATCCTACGAGGACCGGCGATCTCGTGGTGCCGGTCAGACCTCGTTGATCTCCTCGGGGCGCTGGCCGGTGACGAGGTAGACGACGTTCTCCGCCACGTGGACGGCGTGGTCGGCGAACCGCTCGAAGTAGCGGCCGGCGAGCGTGATGTCCACCGCTGGCTCGACGCCGTGCTTCCACTTGGGCGACAGCAGGAGGTCGAAGAGGCGCCGGTGGAGGCGGTCCATCTGGTCGTCGTCGGCGTCGAGCTCCAGGCCCATCTCGACGTCCTGGGACGCGATGACGCTGCCCGCCTTCGCGATCATCCGCTCGGCGATCTGCCCCATCTCCAGCACGGTGGCCTGCAGCTCCGGCGGGACGGCCGACTCGGGGTGCCGGCGGCGGGCGGTCTTGGCGATGTGCACGGCGAGGTCGCCCATGCGCTCCAGGTCGCCGCTCATCCGGAGCGTGGTGATCAGGGTGCGCAGGTCGCCGGCCACGGGCTGCTGCCGGGCCATCAGGTCGAAGACGACGTCCTCGATCGCACTGTCGATCTTGTTGACCTGCTCGTCCCCGCTGATGACCTCCTCGGACAGCCGCAGGTCGGCGTCCAGGAGCGCGGTCACCGCGCGGGCCATCGCGGAACGGACGAGCCGGGTCATCTCGACCAGCCTGTCGGTGAGGGAGTCGAGTTCCTCGTGGTAGGCGTCGCGCAATTCAGAATCCTTAGTTTTAAACCGGGGCGAATCGGGCGGTGTTTCGGGGGGTTATGGGGGCCGTCCGGGGTGTCCGGGCGTACTCGCCCACGCCACAGCCTGCCGCGGTGACATGAACGCCTCCGGATAAGAAGGTGAACATTCGGGGAACGAGATCGCCGTGACCTGGGCCGGAGGCCGGGAGGGTGCCGGGCGCCGCTTACCATCCGAGGTGTGGAGGTCGAGATTATCGCGCTCCTGACCGGGCTGGCCGGGCTCGCGATCGGGCTGACGACGGGATTGGCGGTGCGGGTGAGCGAGCGGTCCCAGCGGGCGGCGGCCCCGGCGACGCCGGTGGGCGTCCTGCCGCCGGGCGTGGCCTCCGTGCTCAGCGTCCTGCGGTCGTCGGCGGTCGTGGTGGACGTCGAGGACCGCGTCCTGCGCGCCAGTTCCGCCGCGCGCGCCTACGGCCTGGTCAGCGGCGACCGCCTCGTGGTGGACGAGGTGCTGGCGATGGCGCGGCTCGTCCGGCGGGACGGCGAGATCCGCGAGACCGAGATCCAGGTCGGCCCGACGAGCGGGCGGAGCCGCGCGGACGGCCGCTGGTTCGCGGTGCGGGTGACCCCGCTCGGTTCGCACGGCCTCGTCCTCGTGCTGGCGGAGGACCTCACCGACATGCACCGCACCGAGGCGATCCGCCGCGACTTCGTGGCGAACGTCAGCCACGAGCTCAAAACGCCCGTGGGCGCGCTGTCGCTGCTGGCCGAGACGGTCGAGAACGCCGCCGACGACCCCGAGGCGGTCCGGCGGTTCGCGGGCCGGATGCAGTACGAGTCGGTGCGGCTGACGAATCTCGTCCAGGACCTGATGACGCTGTCGCGCGTCCAGGGCGACGAGCCGCTCCCCGATCTGCGTGCCGTCTCGCTGGACGAGGTGGTCGCCGAGGCGATGGAGCGCTGCCAGTTCAAGGCGTCCGCCAAGGAGATCGACCTGACGGCCGGCGGCGAGGACGGCCTGCGCGTGCACGGCGACCAGGAACTCCTCGTCAGCGCCCTGCGGAACCTGGTCGACAACGCCGTCGCGTACAGCCCGGAGAACACCCGGGTCGTCGTGTCGGCCCGGCGGTGCGACGACGACCAGGTCGAGGTCAACGTGACCGACCAGGGCATCGGCATCCCGGACGGCGAGGTGGAACGCATCTTCGAGCGCTTCTACCGGGTCGACCCGGCCCGCTCCCGCCAGACCGGCGGCACCGGCCTCGGGCTCGCCATCGTCAAGCACGTCACCGGCAAGCACGGCGGGGACGTGACCGTGTGGAGCAAGGAGGGCCACGGGTCGACGTTCACGATCCGGCTACCGCTGCTCGACACCGCCGCGGGCGCCACGGCCGCGCGCAACAACGCCGACGCAGAGAACCACACCGATAACCCTGCCCAGGAGGCACCGTGACCCGCGTGCTCGTCGTGGAAGACGAGGAGTCGTTCAGCGACGCACTGTCGTACAACCTGCGCAAGGAGGGCTTCGAGGTGGCCGTCGCCGCCACCGGCCCCGACGCGCTGGACATCTTCGAGCGCAACGGTGCCGACCTCGTGCTCCTCGACCTGATGCTCCCCGGACTGCCCGGGACGGAGGTGTGCCGGGAGCTGCGGGCCAAGTCCAGCGTCCCCGTCATCATGCTGACCGCCAAGGACAGCGAGGTCGACAAGGTCGTCGGGCTGGAACTCGGCGCCGACGACTACGTCACCAAGCCGTTCTCGACGCGCGAGCTGATCGCGCGGATGCGGGCCGTGCTGCGCCGCCAGGGCGAGGTCGAGGAGCTGGCGCCCGCGACCCTTGAGGCCGGTCCCGTCCGGATGGACGTCGAGCGGCACATCGTCAGTGTCGGCGGTGCGCCCGTCCAGCTTCCGCTCAAGGAGTTCGAGCTGCTGGAGGTGCTGCTGCGCAACGCGGGCCGCGTCCTGACCCGGATGCAGCTCATCGACCGCGTGTGGGGCGCCGACTACGTGGGGGACACCAAGACGCTGGACGTGCACATCAAGCGCCTCCGCGCGAAGATCGAGGAGAAGCCGTCCACGCCGCGCTACATCGTCACCGTCCGCGGCCTGGGCTACAAGTTCGAGCCCTGAGCGCACACTGGAACGGCCCGTGCGGCGAGATCGCCGTACGGGCCGTTCTGTGCGTGCGCGGGGTGCGGCGGGGTCAGTGACCGCCGGCCGCAGGCGACTCCGTGGCCGTCGGCGAGGGGGACCCGGTCCCGCCCGGCGACGGGGACGCGCCCGGCTGGGCCGGCTCGGTGCCCGGTGACTGACGGCCGCCGTTGGTGGCGCCCGGCGACCCCGGCGCCTGGCCGTTGGGCGTGACCAGGGGGTACGTGCTGTACTCGTCCTGCTGCAGGATCAGCGGCACCTTGAGCTCCACGGCACCGGCCTTCTCGAACTGCATCCGCACCGTGATGAGGCCACCGGCGAGCAGGTCCGGGTCCCGCAGCCCGTTGAGGACCACCACCGGCTGCTCCTCCCCGGTGGTGGGCGCCGGGGCGCTCACCGTCGGGCCGGGCGTGTTCTGGGACGTCGGGCCGGCCGTCGGGTCGGCGGTGGAGCCGGGGCCGGTCGGCGCCGGTGTCGCGGCCCCGGTCGGCTGCCCGGTCTCCGGAGCCTCGGGACCGGGGTCGGCCGTCGCGCCGCCGCGCAGCATGACCAGGCTGCCCGAACCGTCCCGCGCCGCGGGCGGGAGCGTGATGCCGCCGCCCCTGATCATCGCGGAGCCGAACTGCGGAGAGCCGACCGAGGTCAGCCGGTCCGCCCTGCCCGGGACCTGGTTGATCATCACTCCGTAGAGCGGCAGCGACGCCCCCTGGGCGATCGGCTCCTCGGGCTTGGGGCCCAGCACGAACATGTTGCGCAGCACGATCTGCGGCGCCGTGGCGTCCAGCGGGACCGACGCGTTGACGCCCTCGGTCAGCCGGACGGGGGCGGCGGACTGCGCATCCACGCCGGCGCCGCAGCCGGAGATCACCGGCGCGATGGCGACGGCGCCCGCGACGGCGAGCGCGACCATTCGACGGCTGTTTCGGATCACGGCGTCGGTCTCCTCGCGAAGTGTCGTCAAAGACGTGACGTTGGAAAGATGTGGAGTGGCGTGAGATACGCCAGGGGAAGCGTAGCGAGACCCGGCCGCGGGTCCCGCGCCGGGGTGGCCGACACGCTCGCGATCACCCGGAAGGACCCCGGAATCGGCTCAGCCGGACTTCAGCGCCCGGACCTTCTCGGTGAGTTCCGGCCCCGCCCGCGGCCCCTGGACGACGTCGCCGACCACGCCGTCCGGCCGCACGAAAACCGCGGTCACGCCGCTGCCCGCCGCGCCCTCGGCGGGAGCGTACGCCCCGGCGAGGACGCCCTGCCGGTCTTCGAGCACGAGCGGCTTGCCGTAGTGGGCGGTGCCCGCGCACGCCTTCAGCTCCTTCAGCGGCATCGCCTTCTTGTCACCGGCGGGGCGCGGATCGGCGACCAGCCAGAAGTTCAGCACGTTCTCGTGCGCCCTGCCCGCCAGCTCCGCGACCACGCTTTCGCACTCGTACGCGGGCGGGACGATGCCGATGACCCCCGGGCGCAGGTCGCGCAGCGGCGTCGGCGTGCGCTCCCCGACCGCCAGGTCGACGCTGCCGTCCGGCAGGAGCCCGCCGACCTCGCCGGGGCTCGCGGACGGGCGGGGCGCCAGCTGGGCGATCGTCGGCCGCGGCGCGGGCTTCGGCCCGAACGCCGTCATCAGCACACCGCTGAGCAGCGCGACCAGCAGGGCCCCCGCGATGATCGGGATGGCCACGCCGAACCGGGTCAGCGGACGGGCGAGCCGGCGGGCCCGCCGCCGGCGCCGGCGCCGCCGCTCCTCGCGGCGGTAGGCGAGCATGTCGCGCTCGAGCTCGCGGGCGTCGTCGGGCACCACGACGTCAACGCGGGGAAGCCCGTAGTCATCGGGCTCCGGGTCGTCGCCGTCCGGCCTCACGCCGCACCTCCCATCCGGCTCCGCCGACGCACTCCACGGCCCACGGCCGCCATCCTCCCGGACCACCGTCCCACCGAACCGGCGATCCGTTCCACCGGCCCGCCATTTCGACGGTCCGCGGCCGTGGCGAGGCGCGGCCCCTCGGAATCACGGTCCCGCCGGGCGGACGCCGTCGTCCCGCGTGGGAGACCGTCCCGGTGGGGCATTGTCCCGTTGGGTTGGTTCCCGTGAGGTGTTGTCCCATTCGCGGTCTTCGGGCGCTACGTACCCGCGCCGCCCGGCCCGCTCACCTCACGGACCGGACGCGTCCTCGCCTCCGGCGGCGAAGATGCTTGCCTCCGCGGACGGCTTGCCGGTATTGGGCGAGGGGGTGAAGGCCGGTGGCTTCTCGGCTACCGTGAGTGTGGGGAACTGGACGACGATGCACCATTAAAGGGCTTTGTCAATACCCCAATATGCTGCTTGACCTGCGCATATGCCGGTAAGGCCGGTTCAGCCACCCCGGTTTACGTGGTACCCTGGTTCTAGCGGAAGGGGTACTTGTCACATGACTTTCCAGGTCGGCGACACCGTCGTCTACCCCCACCATGGGGCTGCTCGGATCGAGGCCATCGAGACTCGCACCATCAAAGGTGAGGAAAAGACCTATCTGGTCTTGAAGGTCGACAAGGGCGACCTGACAGTGCAGGTCCCGGTCGAGAACGTCGAGGATGTGGGTGTCCGCGACGTCGTCGGCCAGGAGGGTCTGGAGAAGGTGTTCGAGGTGCTGCGCGCCCCTTACACCGAGGAACCCACCAACTGGTCCCGCCGGTACAAGGCGAACCTTGAGAAGCTCGCCTCCGGCGATGTGAACAAGGTCGCCGAGGTCGTCCGCGACCTGTGGCGGCGCGACAAGGAGCGCGGCCTTTCGGCGGGTGAGAAGCGCATGCTCGCCAAGGCACGCCAGATTCTGGTCAGCGAGCTGGCGCTCGCCGAGAAGACCAACGAGGACAAGGCGGAGGCCCTGCTCGACGAGGTCCTGGCCAGCTGATCGGCCGGCCGAGTTGAGCGCACGGTTTCCACGGGTGGGCGTCGGTACCGACGTCCACCCGTTCTCGTCCGAGCCGCGCCCGCTGTGGGTGGCGGGGCTCGAATGGCCCGGCGAAGGCCACGGCCTGGCCGGGCACTCCGACGGCGACGTCGCCGCGCACGCCGCGTGCGACGCCCTGCTGTCGGCCTGCGACCTAGGCGACCTCGGCGCGGTCTTCGGCACCGCGGACCCGCGCTGGTCCGGTGCCTCCGGCGTCGCCCTCCTCCGGGAGGTCGCCCGGCTCGTCCACGAGGCCGGCTTCACCATCGGCAACGTCGCCATCCAGGTCATCGGCAACCGCCCCAAGATCGGCAAGCGCCGTGCGGAGGCCCAGAAGGTCCTGGCCGAAGCCCTCGGCGGCGCCCCCGTCAGCATCTCCGCCACCACCACCGACGGCCTGGGCCTCACCGGCCGCGGCGAGGGCCTGGCCGCCATAGCCAACGCCCTGGTCGTCCCGCCGGAACCCGCCTAGCCGCCGCCCGGCCCGCGGGGGCCTCAGGGGAGCGCGGGGTGGACGGTGCCGGTCACCTCGCCGAAGGTGATGCGGGAGCCGCCGGAGCCGGGGGCCTGGGCGCGGATGGTCACCGTGTCGCCGTCCTCCAGGAAGGTCCGCTTGGTCCCGTCGTCCAGTTCCAGCGGCTCCTGGCCGTTCCAGCTGAGCTCCAGCATGCAGCCGCGCTGGTCCCGTTCGGGGCCGGAGACCGTACCCGAGGCGAACAGGTCCCCGGTGCGGAGCGCGGCGCCGTTGACGGTGGCGTGGGCGAGCTGCTGCGGCGGTGTCCAGTACATCGAGGCGAACCGCGGGCGGGCGGCGACCTGGCCGTTGATCAGGACCTCAAGGTGCAGGTCCAGGCCCCACGGCTCCGCGCACCGCAGGTAGGGCAGCGGGACCGGGTCCTGGACGGGCGGCGGCACGCGGGCGGCCTCCAGCGCCGCGACCGGCACGACCCACGGCGAGATCGACGTCGCGAACGACTTCCCGAGGAACGGGCCGAGCGGCTGGGATTCCCACGCCTGCAGGTCGCGGGCGCTCCAGTCGTTCACCAGGACGAACCCGAACACGTGGTCGCGGAACGCCTCGGCGGGGACGCGGTGCCCCGCGACGGACGGGACACCGGCGACGAAGCCGACCTCCGCCTCGAAGTCGAGCCGGAGCGACGGCCCGTACGACGGCTCCGGGTCGTCCGGCGTCCTGCGCTGCCCCGCCGGCCGGATGACCGGTGACCCGGAGCGGTACACGGTGCCGGAGCGGCCGTGGTAGGCGACCGGCAGGTGCTTCCAGTTGGGCGTCAGCGGGTCGCTGTGCGGGCGGAACATCCGGCCCGCGTTCTCGGCATGGTGCCGGGAGGAGAAGAAGTCGACGTAGTCGGCCACATCGAAGGGCCGCAGCAGCTCCACGTCCGCGACGGGGATGAGATGCGGCCGCACGTGCGCGCGGTACGACTCGTCGGTGAGCAGTTCGACGAGGCGGGCGCGGTTGGCATCCCAGGCGGCGCGCCCCGCCACCATGAAGGCGTTCAGCGATCCCGAGGCGAAGTAGCGGCGGTCCTCCACCAGCCCGGCGGCGGACAGCTCCGCCAGGTCGAGGACGTACTCGCCGATGGCCACGCCGGCCCGGGGGAGTTCCCCGGGCCGCGAGAAGACGCCGTACGGCAGGTTCTCGATGCCGAAGCCGTCGTCCGCATTGACCTCAACCCACGAAGCGGTCGTCATGGAGATCTATCTTCCCCGATGTCCGCCCTTCTGATCAGCCCCGCGGCCGCCAGATCTCGCCGGGCCCCGGGGACGTCCGGTACGCCGAACGCGACCAGGAGGCGGCGAACCGCGCGGACCTCGGCCTCGGACAGTGTCAGCAGGTCACGGGCGAGGCCCGCGGAGTCGTCGCGTTCGAGGGTCCGCCGGAGGCCGGTGCCGCGGTCGCCGGCCGCCGCCTGGGCCGTGGCCAGCAGGATGTTCATGAGCCCGTGGTGCGCCGCGCCCCGGACGGCGCGCACGGGCCCGCCCGCGCAGCTGAACGGCAGGTCGCGGTCGGCGCAGGCCGCGATGAACGCCGCCAGGGCCCCGGCGCCGGGAACACCGTCCGTGGCCGTGCCGCCCACGCGGTACTTCGCGCACAGGGCCCGCCGATCGGGGGAGGCGGAGTCGCGGGCGGCGGCGATGCGGTCGAGTGCGTGCAGCCAGCCGGGGGAGCGGCGCACCTCGATGCGCGCCGGCACGTCGGAGGGGAGCCGGGCGATCGTCACGGCGGCGGCCCGCGCCTGGTCCGCGCCCCGGGGCAGCGCGATCTCCACGGACACCGGCCGGACGCGGGGTTCGCCGCGGACGGCGTCCAGCGTCTTCGGGAGTTCCTCGATGCCGGTGTCGGCGATGACGCCCAGATCGAGGAGGTCCTCCGGGACGAGATGGGTGCGCAGTTCCGCGAAGCGCGACGCGGGGCACAGGAACCGGCCGGTGAGCGGATCCGCGGGAGGGCAGGCCGCGCGGTGGGCGGGCAGGGCCCGGTCCATGGGGGCGTGCCGCGGCGGAAAGAGCGCGGCGTCGTCGAGGAGCCGAGCCAGTAAGGCGCCCATGCCCGTCCTCTACCCCCGAGGCGCCCCGGCTCACGTGCTTTGCGGTGACTCGCCCGGTTCAGTCGACCGGCGGGGTGGGGCCGCTGCGGAAATTGCTGGACGGCGGCGGGTTCCAGTCCTCGGCCGGCTCGCCGTCTTCGCGGATGACCCTGCCGGCGGTGTCCGGGCGGTCGCCGGCGTCGGGGTCCTCGGCGCGGTCGGGCGGCGGGGTGTCGTGCTCCTCCTCGTCCGCGCCGAAGGCCGCGGGCATCGGGATGTCGGGGCGGGTCGTCGCGGCGAGCGGGCGCTGCTCCCGCGCGCCGGCGCGCTCCGGGCTCCGGGCCAGCTCCACGTCCGTCGGGAGCAGCGCGGGCGGGGCGGGCGCCGGCTCGGGCAGCGGGTCGAGGGAG
>NZ_SMLC01000230.1 GCF_004349245.1 Actinomadura sp. 6K520
GCGGATTCCCCGCCCGGTGCCCACCCGCTGCGGTGACCGGACGTCCGGTACGGAGGCGCCCGGCGACACTAGGGTGGATCGCGGCAACCTGCCGGCGGCGTCCCCGGCTGACAGATCATGGTGGGAGGTGCGGCGATGTCGTCCGTCCCCGGGCATGCCGCCAAGGGCGGGCGAACCCGGACGGCACCGCGTTCGGAGACCGAGATCCTCGACGCCGCCTACGACCTGCTGATGTCCCGCGGGCTGGAGGCGACGACCGTCGAGGCGATCGCGAACCGGGCGGGCGTCAGCAAGGCGACCATCTACAAATGGTGGCCGAACCGCGCGGCAGTGATCATGACCGCCTTCCTCCGCAGATCGGCCGACGTCCTGCCCTACCCGGAGAATCTGCGGCCCGGCCAGGTCGAGGACCGGCTGCTGAAGATGGCGGCGGCCTTCCGGGGGGACACCGGGACCGCGATCGCCGCTCTGATCGCCGAAGGCCAGTCCAATCCCGAGATCGCCCGCGCCTTTCGCGAGGGCTACATCAACAAGCGCCGCGAAGAGGGCGTCGCGATCGTGCGCGCCGCGATCACGGCGGGCGACATCCGGCCGGCCGACCCCGACGTCGTGCTCGACCTTCTCTACGCGCCCCTGTACTTCCGGCTGCTGGTCGGCCACCTGCCTCTGTCGGATGAGGCCGTCCGCGAGCACGTCGGGCTGGTCATGCGCGGGCTCGGTCCCTGACCCGCGCCATTCCCCGGAACGACGGGCGCCACCGGACCGGCCCGGCGGCGGCGACACGGCCCTCTCTACGGTCCGCCCGACAGGATGTCGGCGATGAACCGCGACCTCACCCGGACGATCTCCCGCCGGGCGGGTGAGTCGAACGGCAGGAGATCGCATCCGTGTGCCCCGCCCGGTACCCGGTGCAGCCTCGCCGCGCCGCCGGCGGCCCGCCAGCGTTCGGCCAAGAGCACTGAGTCATCGTGGAGCGGGTCGGCCGTGCCCACCACCAACAGCGCGGGCGGCAGGCCGGAAAGGTCGGCGAGGACGGGGGACAGTTCCGGCTGTGACGCCGGCATCCCTGGGGCGTACTGTTCGCGGAACCAGGTCAGGGTGGCGGCGTCCAGCCCGAGGAACGGCCGGGGCGGCCGACGCGCACCCGCGGTCAACCGCAGGTCGAAGAATCCGTAGCTCAGCGCCGCGCCGTCAACGGCCACCGCGCCGGTCCGCTCCCGGAGCCGGATCAGCGCCAGCACGGCCAGGTTGGCCCCAGCCGACTCCCCGGCGACCAGGACCCGGTCCACACCGTACTCTGCACGGCCCGCGGCGGCCGCCCATGCCAGCGCCGCGGTGACGTCGTCGAGGCCCGCGGGATACGGATGCTCGGGTGCGAGCCGGTAGGCCACGCCGGCCACGACCGCCCCGCACTCGTCGGCGAGTGCGGTGAGGCGCTCGTCCTCCCAGTCGGGGCTCCCGGTCACGAAACCGCCGGCGTGGCAGTGCAGGACGAGACCCCGCGCGACACCGTGCCGGGGACGGGAGACCCTGATGCGGACGGCACGTTCCTCGGCGTGCAGGAGAACATCCTCGCAGCGGGGGAGCCGGACGACCGGACCGTGGATCGTCCGGCCGTCCTCCCGCGCCGCCCGCAGCTCGGCCGCCGTCCGCCGGTACGGCCGCGGAAGCGCGGCGTAGTACCGGGCCAGCCGCTCGTTGGCCCGCAGCGTGGCCGGGGGTACCGTCTCGGGCACCGATCACACCTCCGGTTCGTAGCGGCCGTCGATGGCCAGCCAGCCGCCGTCCACCACCACGGAGCTTCCCGTCACATAACCGGCCGCGTCCGAGGCGAGGTACACGACCGCGCCGGCCAGTTCGTCCGGCCGGCCCCACCGGCGCAGCGCGCTCCTTTCCGCGTACGCCCGCCGCCACGCCGGATCGGCCTGGATCTGCGCGGCCAGCGGCGTGTCCACGATGCCGGGCACCAGCACGTTGGCCCGCACACCGCACGGGCCCCACTCGACGGCCGCGGCGCGCGTGAGCTGGACCACCGCGGCCTTGGTCGCGGCGTACACGGCCTGCCCGGGTTCGACCACCTGGCTGCGGATCGAGGAGACGGTGATGATGCTGCCGCTGCCCTGTGCCGCCATCCGGCGGCCGAACTCGCGCACCGCCAGGAACATCCCCCGCAGGTTCAGGTCGACGATCCGGTCGAAGTCCTCGTCGGTGACATCGCTGATCCGCTTGCGTACGTTCGTCGCCGGTGTCACCAGGAGGATCCGGGCGCGGTCGCACCGGTCCGCGAGCCGCCGCAGGTGCTCCGGCGAGCGGATGTCGGTCACCATCGCCCGTCCCGCGCCGCCTTGGCCGGTAATGTGCTCGACGGTGGTGGCGAGCCCGGCCTCGTCGACGTCCGCGCAGGTGACCGAGGCACCGAAGGCGGCCAGCGCCGCAGCGGCGGCGGCTCCGATGCCGCTGGCGGCACCGATGACGACCGCGTCGCGTCCCGTCAGATCGAACATGCGGCCGTATGCCGGGACAGGGCCGCTTGCGGGCCGGGCCGGGCCGGCCGGAGTCGCTGTCATCCGAGCTCCTTCCGGGCACGTTCCGTGATGAGCGCCGGCGCGGAGCCGCCGTCGAATCGGACCTCGCTGTCGAAGGCGCGCCGCAACGCGAGGTAGGCATCCCGGTCCGGTGCCTCGCGTCCGTGCACGATCCGTCTCGCCTCGGCCGCGCCATGGGCCAGCAGGTCGATGACCGTGGCCGCCATGACCTTGGCGGGCGTGATGACGGCCGCCTCCACGTCGGTGGGCCAGTACCCGTCCCCGTGGATCGGGGCGCTGTTGCCGCTGGCGGCCATCGGCTGGACGAGCGGGATGAGATGGGACAGGTCCCCCACATCGCTGCATCCCCCGACGTGGCCGCCGTGGCGCCGGACCGGCCCCGCATGGACGAGAGCGTGTGCGTTGTTCTCGACCACGTCCGCAAGCGAGGCGTCGGGGGTGAAGGGCAGGTAGCCGGACACCGTGCGGATCGAGACGGCGCAGCCCATCGCGACCGCCCCCGCGGCGAGTGCCCGGTCCACCCTCGCCGCCAGCCGCTTCAACGCCTCCACCGTGCGGGCGCGGACCATCAGTTCCATCCGCACCCGGTCCGGGACGACGGTGAGCGAATGGCCGGGCTCGGTCAGCACCCAGTGAACCCGCGCGCAGTCATCGTCCCGGAAGCTCTCGCGGTGGGCGTCGATCGCCCCACCGGCCAGCATCGCGGCCTTCAGCGCGCTCACCCCCTCCCACGGGGCCGACGCGGCGTGGGAGGCCGTCCCTTCGAAGGTGACCAGCTTGGTCAACCCGCCGTTGAGGGTCACCTCGACGTCGTAGGCGGACTCGTCGGCGGCTCCGGCCGTATGGGTCAGCAGCGCCAGGTCGATGTCGTCGAACTCACCGAGCCGGATCAACTCCGGCTTGCCGACGATGAACTCGATCTCGCCGCGGTCACGTCTGGCCAGCCGCCCGCCCAGCTCGATGCACTCCTCGGCGGGCACGGCGAACAAGACGACGTCGCCGTCCAGGGCCGAGGCCACCTCACGCAGACCGAACACGGAGGCGAGCATCGAGGCGAGCTGTGCATGGTGACCGCAGGTGTGCGCCGCGCCGGTGACGGGATCCGCGAAGGGGTGGCCGGGGGCGCGCATGGCGTCCAGCTCACCCATGATCGCCACGGACGGCCCCGGCGAGCGCCCCCGCAGCCGGGCCTTCACGCCCGTGCCGGCCAGGCCCGTTCGAGGCACCAGGTCCAGTTCACCGAGGGCCTGTGCGACGATCCTCGCCGTGGCGTGTTCGTTGAACCCGGTCTCGGGTGTGCGGAGCAGCCGGTCGTTCAGCGCCTCGATCCGCGGTCGTGCCGCGTCGATCGCCGCCAGGCAGGCCCGCTTGAGTTCGGCGACCTGACCGCTTCCCATCGGCGAACGCGGATCGGAGGACGGCGGGCCGGGCTCGTGCGACCCGGCGGGAACGTCGCCCGTCATGCGCCCTCACCCGGATCGACCTTGACCAGGAGGCTCCTCGTCCGGGTGTACTCGGTCAGAGCAGCCACGCCGGAGCTGCGCCCGTAGCCGCTCCCGTGGGCGCCCCCGAACGGGGAACCAGGGTGCAGAACCTTGTAGGTGTTGATCCAGAAGACTCCGGAGCGGACCGCGCGCGCCACCCGGAAGGCCCGGTCGATGTCCGCCGTCCACACCGAACCTCCCAGGTCGTAGGGGGTCGCGTTGGCCATCTCGATCGCCTCGGGCTCCCCGGCGAAGCGCATCACCGACAGCACCGGGCCGAAGACCTCCTCCCGGGCCAGCTCGTGCGCCGGGTCCGAAGCGACGATCGTGGGCTCCAGGAAGTAGCCGGTCCGGCAGCCCGCCCGTTCGGGCCGTCCCCCGCCGGCCAGCACCTGCCCGCCCGCGTCGCGGGCCCGGTCGAGGAAACCGCGGACCCGGTCGTAGTGCGCGGCGCTGACCAGGGGGCCGAGAGTCGTCTCCGCCTCGACGGGGTCGCCGGGCACCAGCGCCGCGGTCGCCTGCCGGACCCGGTCCAGCACCGTGTCGGCGATGCGCTCGTCCACCAGCAGGCGGGAGCCGGCCGTGCAGCTCTGGCCCGCAGAGCCGAAGATCCCTGAGACGATCGCGGGCACGGCCCGGTCGAGGTCGGCGTCGGAAAAGACGATCTGAGCCGATTTGCCGCCGAGTTCCAGCACCGCACCGGCGCCGCGCGCGGCCGCGTCCGCCGCCACCCGGCGGCCGGTTCCCAGGGATCCGATGAAGGTCACCTTCGCGACGCCCTCGTGGGCGACAAGCGCTCGGCCCGACGGGTCACCCGGGCCGGCGACGACGTTGACCAGCCCGGCGGGCAGCCCGGCCCGGGCGGCGAGCAGCGCGATGACCGCGGTGGTGAGGGGGGTGAGCTCGCTCGGTTTGACCACCACCGCGTTTCCGGTGGCGAGCATCGGGCCCAGATTCGTGCCGGCCGTCACCACCGGGGCGTTCCAGGGGGTCAGCAGGCCGAGCACCCCGAGGGGTACACGGGTCACGACGTTGACGATGTCGTCGCCGGTGGGCGGTACCAGGCCGCTGTTCTTGTCGGCCCAGCCGGCGAAGTAGCGGATCGAGTTCGCGGTGAGAGCCATTTCGGCCCGGGTCTCCCGGATCGGTTTGCCGACCGTGCGGGACTCGGCTTCGGCGAGCACGGGCGCGTGCTCCAGCAGCAGGTCGGCCAGGCGGGTCAGGCGCAGGCCGCGCTCGGCGGGGGCCAGGCGGGCCCAGGTCCGCTGCGCGCGGGCCGCCGACGCGACCGCCGCGTCCACGAGGGCCGCGGACGCGGGCAGATAGTCGTAGAGGGGAGCACCGGTCGTCGGATCGGTGAGCCGCTGGGCGGTGCCGGACGGGTCACCTGCCACCTGCTCGGCGCCGACGACGTGCGGGCTGGTGATGTCGAAGCCGGCGACGACCCCATCGAGTAGTTCGGTGAGCCGATTGGCTGCGGGGGCGGGGGTGGTCATCGGTGAGCCTCCGGTCCGTGTGCGTCCGCGATGGCGGGCAGTGCTTCGAAGATGTGCGTGGTGTCGTCGCCGTCGGCGATGAACGCGGCCGACTGGGCCCACACCGTGCGCAGCAGCTCCAGCACGGGCGCCCGGCATCCCGCGGGAAGGGACGAAATGGCCAGTTCGACATCGCGTCGTATCAGCCCGATGGCGAACCGGCTGTCGTAACCGCCGGACAGGACGAACCGCGGATAGACCAGCTCGCTGGCGACGCTCCTGCCGGAGGCGCCGTTGAGCGCGTCGAGGAAGGCGGTCGGCGCCACTCCGTGCGCCTGGGCCACGTAGATCGCCTCGCCGACGGTCACCAGGTTGGCGGCGTACAAGATGTTGTTCATCAGCTTGCAGGCGCTGCCCGCCCCAACCGGCCCCACATGGACGTGGTTGCCACCGCTGATGGCCTCAAGCGCCTGCCGGGCTCCGGCCAGGGCGGTGTCGTCCCCGCCGATCATGACGCGCAGGGTGCCTTGTTCCGCTGCGAGCGCACCGCCGCTGACGGGGGCGTCGAGGTAGTGGTGTCCGGCGGCGGTGACCAGCCGAGCGAGGTCCCGGGCCTGCTGGGGCGACCGGGTGGTGGTGTCGACCACGGTGATCGCGGCCGTACCGTTCCGGCCGCCGTGCGCGGGCATGGCGGTGAGCACCGACTCGACCTGGGCCGCCCCGGGTAGGGAGAGCAGGACGACCGTGCCCGCCTCGAAGACCTCCGCCGCGGAGTTCGCGGCGGCTTCGCCGAACGGTGCGGTACGGGCCGGATCGATGTCGTAGGCCCGGCTCAGCAGGCCGGCCTGAGCCACCCGGCCGGCCATCCCCGCTCCCATGGCACCGAGCCCGATGACTCCCACTGGTGGTGACAACACTCCTCCAAGCAATGGTCACTGCAGATTGATGAAGTCGCAGCGTATGTTGCGTACCTGAGGTCGTCAAGACTCCGCCACCACCAACGGCACCGACTCCGATGCCCGAAGATTCGGGTCCGTCCGATCGTTAGCCTGGGCCGCGGACTCGGATAAATCAGCAGGTCACAGGCGTTGACGCCGACATCGTTGCAACGTATGCTGCGTTCTCACTTCAATGCAGCAATAGCTGCAAGATTCCGGTGAAGTGGGAGAGAACATGGAAGCCGTTCACCGCAGACCCGACCCCCCACTGACCGCACGAATAGGCCCGATCCTCCTGCTTCACGGGGTCGCGCTGGCGGTCGTGGTCGTCTCAGAACTCATCGGCACGCGATCCTTCAAGCTGGGCCCGGGACTCGTCCTGTTCCTCCCGCTGCTGTACGCGTACGTCATGGGGCTGGCCGTCAACCCCGAGATCACGCCCGTCGCACGCCGCCTGCTGTCGTCCCGGAGCACCCGTGTGGCGGCCGGCTACATCGTGGTGGCGGCCTTCCCCATCGTGGCCAAGCTCGGAACCGTCATCGGCCCAGCACTCAAGGACATCATCGCGGCCGGTCCCGCCCTCCTCTTCCAGGAACTGGGGAACCTGGGCACGATCGTGCTCGCCTTCCCGGTGGCGGTGTTCCTGCTCAAGATGGGACGTGAAGCGATCGGCGCGACCTTCTCGGTGGCCCGGGAATCGAGCCTGCTGATCATCGCCGAGAAGTACGGGCTCGACAGCAGGGAAGGCCACGGCGTGATGGGCGTCTACATCAGCGGGACGCTCTTCGGCACCATCGTCTTCGCCTTCCTGGGCGGCTGGATGGGCAGCCTCGGCTGGCTGTCCGTCGAAGCGCTCGCGATGGCCTGCGGTGTCGGAAGCAGCAGCATGATGGCCGCCTGCGCGGGTTCCATCGCCGAGGTCGCGCCCGCATCGAAGGACGAGATCCTCGCCCTGGCCGGAGCGAGCAACCTGCTCACCGTCGGCACCGGCCTGTACGCCGCGCTCCTGCTCGCCCTCCCCGCGGTGGAGCGCTGGTACGGCGCCGTCGAAAAGCGCCGCACCCGCGGGGACCGTGCCCAGCGAGAAGGAGCATCGTCATGAGCGAGACCGTCCCGCCGGCGGCCGAGCGTACCCACGAGATGGGCCTCGGAGAACACGCCGTCGCACTCACGATCGTCACGCTGATCGCGCTGGTCGGCAACACCGTCGGCCCTGACGTGCCGATCTCCGCGGCCGTCCCCGGCATGCTGATCATCCTGGGCATCGCGTTCGTCGGCGTGGTGATACGGCAGGTGGTCCCCCTCGGGGTCCCCGCCATCGTGTGGATCTCAGGCGTGGGCATTCTGCTGTCCACCCCGTGGACACCGGGTTCGGAATGGATCGTGGAGCAGGTGTCGCAGGTCGAGTTCCTCGCCCTCGCCACCCCCATCCTGGTCTACGCCGGGCTCGGACTGTCCCGCAGTGAGGCGGTGCGCTTCGCCCGCTCAGGCTGGCGCCTGATCACCGTGGCGATCCTGGTGTTCATCGGCACCTACCTGGGTTCGGCCCTCATCGCCGACATCATCCTCAACGTAACCGGCTAACGTGCCGTCCGCGGTTCCCGCGCGGCGGCGCGCCGCCGCGCGGGAACCGCGGACCGACCGCTGAGTAGGCTGGGCACGTGCCTTGATCGTTCTCAATACCGCCAGGGGGTCCGCAGGTGCGGGAATGGCTCGCCGAACTCGTCAGCCGACATGATCTGAGCGGGAAGGCCGCCATGTTGTGCCGCTTCCTGGAGGCGAACCCGCAGACCGCCTCGTATGCCAGCGCCGGAGAAATTGCACGTCAGACCGGCGTGAATGTCGCGACCGTGATACGTCTGGCCCAGCACCTCGGATTCCAGGGGTGGCCCGCCTTCCAGTCGGAGCTGCGGCACCATTTCCTCAGCACCCTCCCCCCGCACGAGTCGGTGACCCTGTCGCAGTCTTCGGTCCAGGGCAGCCCGCTGGCGGCGAGCCTGCGACGGGATGCGGAGAACCTGCAACTGGCGCTCTCCACCGTGGACGAAGACGCGGTCGAGGCCACCGCCGCGGCGATAGAGCGGTCGAACCGCACGCTCGTCATCGCGTCCGGCAGCTACGCGATCGTCGGCCACACGCTCACCCACATCGGCTCGGTGATGGGATTCCCCATCACGATGGAACAGCGGGGCGGGCCGCACCTCGCCGCGGCACTGGGGGAGCTCGGCCAGGACGACTGCGCCGTGGTCATCAGCTTCTGGCGCCTGCTTCGCGAAACGGTGGTCGCCGCCCAGCTGGCCAAGTCGAACGGCGCGACCGTTTGCGCGGTCACCGACACCATCTCCTCCCCGCTCGCCGAACACGCCGCCCACGTAATGGTCGTGCCCACGGAGGGCCTGCTCAGCTTCCAATCGATGACCGCCCCGATATCAGTGATGTACGGGCTGCTCGCCAGGTTGCACTCACTGCGACCTGAGCGAGCCACGAACGCCATGCGCAGAGTAGAAGAGCACTGGGACGCACTTGACGTCCTCCACTCGTAACCCGACCGTGTTTTACCGACCTGCCAGCACCTCAACGCGGACGCGCTGGTGAACAGGCCGGCAGCGCGGCCAGGATCTGTGGCGGCATGCTCGGCCGACCGTTCGCCGAGGGGTACATGTCGGCGAACATCACCGCCCCGAACAACACGCCATGGTGCTCGGCCAGGAACGCGAACACGCTCCCGGCCGGGATCAGCTCCCGGCACGTCTCCCACACGTCCGGACCGACCGTCTCCCCGGCCCATTCCCCCATCACCACACAAATCGAGTAGGAGGGCCGGGTCGCCCGGCCCTCCTCTCACACCACCGGACATGCGGGCCCGCATCCGGCGGTTCGTCAAGCCGCTGGTCTGAGTCTGCGCCAGGTGGCTTGAAGCCCTAGCAGGCCAA
>NZ_SMLC01000231.1 GCF_004349245.1 Actinomadura sp. 6K520
ACTCCAAGACGACCCCATCCTCACCACCGGCACACTCCACCGCGACAACGGCGGCTGGACCCAACTCCTCACCAACCTCGCCACCCTCCACACCCAAGGCTTCACAACCGACTGGACCCGAATCCTCGACACCATCGGCGTCCCACGGCCCACGACCCCGCCCGCACTGCCCACCTACGCCTTCCAGCACCGGCGGTACTGGCTGGACGGCAGGGGGCGCAGGGCCGGGGACGTCGCCGAGGCGGGGCTGACCCCCGCGGACCATCCGCTGATCGGCGCCATGGTCAAGCTCGCCGGTGGCGGCGAGATCGTCCTGACGGGCCGGGTGTCCAAGGGTTCGCATCCGTGGCTCGCCGACCATGTCGTGGCCGGATCGGCGCTGCTGCCGGGTTCGGCGTTCGTGGAGCTGGCGGTGCACGCCGGGCGGCTGGTGGGCTGCGGCCGGGTGGAGGCGCTGACGCTGGAGGCGCCGATGGCGCTGCCCGACCGTGGCGGCGTCGGGCTGCAGGTGGTCGTCGGGGCGGCCGACGAGCGGGGGCGGCGCGCGGTCACCGTCTATTCACGGCCGGAACAGAGCGCGGACGACCTCCCGTGGATCCGCCATGCGGGCGGGGTGGTGACGGCCGAAAGCCCGGCCGTCGTCCCGCCCGACATGACGTTCTGGCCGCCTGCCGAGGCGCAGCCGGTCGACACGGAGGGCTGCTACGCGGCGCTGGCGCGGCTCGGCTACGAGTACGGACCCGCCTTCCAGGGGCTGCGGCGCGCCTGGCGCCATGGCGAGGACCTGCTCGCCGAAGTGGCGCTGCCCGACGGCGGCGACGCGCCACGGTTCGGCGTCCATCCCGCTCTCCTGGACGCTTGCCTGCACATCGTCGGCCTGGCCGTGCTCGACCGCGCCGAACGGGAGGTGGACCTGCCGTTCGACTGGAACGGCGTGTCGCTGTTCCTCTCCGGGGCCGGGGCGGCGCGGGTGCGGGTGTCCCCGAGCGGCCCGCGCACGGTGACGGTCTCCGTGGCCGACGAGACCGGCCGGCCGGTCATGTCGGTGGAGTCGCTGACGATGCGGCCGGTCCGCGCCGAGGACCTCCGGCACGGCCGGGACGCCGGTCACCACCTCTTCACCCTGGAGTGGACACCGCTGCCGGAACGGCAGCCGGAAGGCCAGGCCCCGGACGGGTGGGTGCTCCTCGGAGCCGACGAAGCAGGGCTCACGCATACTTTCGGGCCCGGCCTCGACGCGTTCGCCGACTTGGACGCTTTGAGGGAGGCGATCGACGGCGGCGCGGACGTTCCCGACACCGTCGTGACCGTCTGCTCCGGTCAGGGAACCGGCGGCCTCGCCGAAGCGGCGCGCACGGCCGGCACCGCCGCGCTCGGACTCGTGCGCGCCTGGCTGGAAGACCAGCGCTGGGCGGCTTCCCGGCTGGTCGTCGTCACGCGGGCCGCGGTGTCCACCCGCACGGGCGAGGATGTCGCCGACCTGGCCGCCGCCCCGGTGTGGGGGCTGGTCCGCGCGGCCCAGTCGGAGAACCCCGGCCGGTTCCTGCTGGTCGACATCGACGATGACCCGGATTCCGCGAGCCTGCTGCCCGGCCTGGCGGCGATGGCGTCCATCTCGGGTGAGACGCAGGTCGCCGTCCGGCGGGGGACGGTGCTGGTGCCCCGCCTGGCGACCGCGTCCCCCGGCGAGGACTCCCGCCCGGCCCTGCTGGACCCCGACGGCACGGTCCTCATCACCGGGGGCACCGGGCTGGTCGGCAGCCGGATCGCCCACCACCTGGTGGCGGCCCACGGCGCCCGGCACGTCATCCTGGCGAGCCGCCAAGGGCCCGGCGCGGCGGGTGCGGCGGAGCTGCGGGACCGGCTGGCCGAGCTGGGCGCCGAGGTCACGGTGGCCGCCTGCGACGCCGCCGACCGCGGACGGCTCGCGGACCTGCTGGCGGGCGTTCCGGCCGCGCATCCGCTGACCGCCGTGGTCCACGCGGCGGGCGTGATCGATGACGCGGTGGTGGGCTCCCTGACGCCCGAGCGGATGGCGCGGGTGGCCCGCCCGAAGATCGACGCCGCCGTCAACCTGCACGAGCTGACCCGGCACGCGGACCTGGCGCTGTTCGCGCTGTTCTCGTCGGCCGCGGGGATCATCGGGACCCCCGGCCAGGGGAACTACGCGGCGGCGAACGCCTTCCTGGACGCGCTGGCCGCGCACCGGCGGGCGGCGGGCCTGCCGGGGACCTCCCTCGCCTGGGGGCTGTGGGAGGAGACCAGCCGGATGACCGCGCATCTGGGGGCGGCCGAGCTGTCCCGGGTCGAGCGCGGCGGCCTGGTCCGGTTGCGGTCGGCGCAGGGGGCGGCGCTGTTCGACGCCGCCTGCGCGGCGGGCGAGGCACTGGTGGCTCCCGTTCCGCTGGACATCGCGGCGTTGCGCGCCCGCGCGGCCGAGGGTGCGCTGCCCGCCCTGTTCCGCAGGCTCGTGCCCGTGCCCCTCCGGCGCGCGGACGAGACCGGAGCGGCACGACCGGACGGCTCGCTCGCGCGGCGGCTGGCCGGGCTGCCCGAGGCGGAGCAGCGGGAGGCGCTGCTCGACCTGACGCGCGGTCACGTGATGGCGGTGCTGCGGCGCGACGCGGCCCAGGGCATGCCGGCGGACCGCGCGTTCCAGGATCTCGGGTTCGATTCGCTGACCGCGATCGAGCTGCGGAACCGGCTGAGCGCCGCCACGGGGCTGGCGCTGCCGGCCACGCTGGTCTTCGACCATCCGACACCGCGGGACGTCGCCGGTCATCTGCGTGACCTGCTGGCCGGGGCGCGGCACGCCCCGGCGGCCACGGCCGCCGCGGGGAGGGCCGCCGACGAGCCGGTCGCGATCGTGGCGATGGCCTGCCGCTACCCGGGCGGCATCCACTCCCCCGAGGAGCTCTGGCGGTTCGTGGAGGCGGGCCGGGACGGAGTATCGGCGTTCCCCACCGACCGCGGCTGGGACCTGGAGCGGCTCTACCATCCCGATCCCGCGCACTCCGGTACCACCTATGCCCGCGAGGGCGGGTTCGTGTACGACGCCGCCGAGTTCGACCCCGAGTTCTTCGAGATCTCGCCCCGGGAGGCGGCGGCGATGGACCCGCAGCAGCGGCTGCTGCTGGAGGTCGCCTGGGAGGCCCTGGAGAACGCCGGCATCCCGCCCGCCTCGCTGAAGTCCAGCTCGACCGGCGTCTTCACGGGGCTGATGTACCAGGACTACATGACGCTCCCGGAGCAGTTCACCGACACCACCGCGGGATACTCCCTGACCGGGACGTCGGGCAGCGCGGCGTCGGGGCGCATCTCCTACGTGTTCGGCCTGGAGGGGCCGGCCCTGACGGTGGACACCGCCTGCTCCTCCTCGCTGGTGGCGCTGCACCTGGCGTGCCAGGCCCTGCGCCGGGGGGAATGCGACCTCGCGCTCGCCGGCGGGGCCACCATCATGGCCACCCCCACCCTGTTCGTGGAGTTCTCCCGGCAGCGGGGACTGGCCCCCGACGGCCGGTGCAAGCCGTTCGCGGCCGCCGCCGACGGCGCGGGCTGGTCCGAGGGGGTCGGGCTCCTGGTGGTCGAGCGGCTCTCCGACGCCCGGCGCAACGGCCACCCGGTGCTGGCGGTGGTGCGCGGCTCGGCGGTGAACCAGGACGGCGCCAGCAACGGGCTGACCGCGCCCAACGGCCCGTCCCAGCGGCGTGTGATCGCGCAGGCGCTCGCCGACTCGGGCCTGGGCGCCGCCGACGTCGACGCGGTCGAGGCCCACGGCACCGGCACCACCCTCGGCGACCCCATCGAGGCCCAGGCGCTCCTCACCGCCTACGGCCAGGACCGTGACCGGCCGCTGTGGCTCGGATCGATCAAGTCCAACCTCGGGCACACCCAGGCCGCCGCCGGCGTCGCCGGAGTCATCAAGATGGTCCTGGCGATCAACCACGGACTGCTCCCGCGCACCCTGCACGTCGACCGGCCAACGCCGCACGTCGACTGGAGCGCTGGGGCGGTGAGCCTGCTCACCGAGGCGGTCCCCTGGCCCGACACCGGACGGCCGCGCCGCGCGGCCGTCTCGTCGTTCAGCATCAGCGGCACCAACGCGCACACCATCATCGAGCAGGCTCCCGCCGAGCGGCCCCCCGCCGAGCCGGTCCCGGCCGGGGCGGGGCCGCTGCCCCTGCTGGTGTCGGCCGCGAGCGAAGCCGGCCTGCGCGGGCAGGCGAGACGGCTGGCGGAGTTCGTGCGGGAACGTCCGGACGCGGATCCCGTCGCCGTCGCCGGCGCCCTGGCGACCAGGCGCGCGACGCTGCGGCACCGCGCCGTCGTGCTCGCCTCCGACGTCTCCCGGCTGCCGGACGAACTGTCGGCGCTCGCCGCCGGAACCCCCTCCGCCGGGGTGATCGAGGGCGTCGCCGACCTGAACGGCAAGGTCGCCTTCGTCTTCCCCGGGCAGGGCGCCCAGTGGGAGGGCATGGCCACGGCGCTGATGGAGGAGTCCACGGAGTTCGCCGAGCACATCGCCCGCTGCGAGCGGGCACTCGCACCGCACGTGTCCTGGTCGCTGGGCGAGGTGCTGCGCGGCGCGCCCGCCGCTCCCGGCCTGGAACGCGTCGACGTCGTCCAGCCGGTCCTGTTCGCGGTCATGGTGGCCCTGGCCGAGCTGTGGCGCGCGTACGGCGTGGAGCCCGCGGCCGTCGCCGGCCACTCCCAGGGCGAGATCGCCGCCGCTTACGTCGCCGGCGCCCTCTCCCTGGACGACGCGGCCAAGGTGGTGGCCCTGCGCAGCCAGGCCCTGCGCGAGCTGGCCGGGGACGGGGCCATGGCGTCGGTCGCGCTGCCCGCCGCCGAGATCGAGCAGCGGCTCGCCCGCCGGGACGGCGAACTCACGCTCGCGGCGGTGAACGGCCCCGCCTCCAGCGTGGTCTCCGGCGCCCCCGGGGCCGTCGACGCGTTCCTCGCCGAATGCGGCGGCGAGGGGATCCGCACGAACCGCGTCAGCGTCGACTACGCCTCCCACTCCCCGCAGGTCGACCGCATCCGGCCCGCGCTGCTCGAAGCCCTCGCCGGCATCGCGCCGCGTCCGTCGCGCATCCCGTTCTTCTCCACCGTCACCGGCGACCGGCTCGACACCACCGGGCTGGACGCCGCCTACTGGTACGGCAACCTGCGCCGGCCCGTGCAGCTCGAACGGAGCGTGCACGGCCTGATCGGACAGGGCCACGACGCCCTCATCGAGGTCAGCCCGCATCCCGCGCTCGCCACCGGCCTCCAGGACACCATCGACGACCTCGGCGCCCACGCGGTCGTCATCCCGACACTCCAGCGCGGACAGGGGGAGCTGGCCCGGTTCCTCTCCGGCGCCGCCCACGCCCACACCCGCGGGATCACCGTCGACTGGGCAGGCCGCTTCTTCTCCGGCGCGCTGCCCCCCGTGGCGCTGCCCACCTACGCCTTCCAGCGGCGCCGCTACTGGCTGGAGGGTCCCGGCCCGAAGGCCGCCCCCTCCCCCGGTGACGACGACGCGCACTTCTGGAGCGCGGTCGAGCGCGAGGACATCGACGCCCTCGCCGCGATGCTGGAGCCGAACGGGTCCACCCCACCGCTGGAGGCGCTGAAGCCCGCGCTGCCGGTGCTGTCCTCGTGGCGCCGCAGGCATCGTGAGCGGTCCGAAGTGGACTCGTGGTGCTACCGGGTCACCTGGAAGAGGCTCGCCGATCCCGCCGTATCCGCGCTCCCCGGCCGGTGGCTGCTCGTCGCGCCCCGGGCCGGCGACGCGTGGCAGGACGCCTGCCACGAGGCGATGAGCGACCTCGCCGGTGCCGAGATCGTCCGCCTGGAGGTCGATGCCGGGTCTCTCGACCGCACGGCGCTGGGGGAACGCCTCACCGGCCTGTCCGACGGGCTCCGGGGGGTGGTCTCGCTGCTCGCCCTGGGCGACCGCGACGCGCTCACCGGAACCACGACGCTCCTCCAGGCCCTCGGCGACGCCGGGATCGACGCGCCGCTCTGGTGCGTCACCCGGCGGGCCGTGTCCGCCGATCCGCTGGACACCGCGGACGATCCCGCGCAGGCGCGGATCTGGGGGCTGGGCCGGGTGGCGGCGCTGGAGCACGCCGACCGCTGGGGCGGCCTGATCGACCTGCCGGAAACGCCTGACGAAACGGCACGGGCGCGGTTCGCGGGCGTCCTCGCCGGTACCGACGGAGAGGACCAGATCGCGATCCGGCCCATGGGGGTCCTCGCCTGCCGGCTGGTGCGGGCCGCCGATCCGGGCGGGCCGGAGCGGGCCGGCTGGCGGCCGCGCGGCACCGTCCTCGTCACCGGCGGAACCGGCGCACTGGGAGCGCACGTCGCCCGCTGGCTGGCGCGCGGCGGGGCCGAGCGGCTCGTCCTGGTCAGCCGCCGCGGCCCCGACGCCCCCGGCGCCGGGGAGCTCCGGTCCGAGCTGCGGGCGCTCGGTGCCGAGCCGACCTTCGCGGCCTGCGACGCGGCGGACCGCACCGCGCTGGAGGCGGTCATCGCGGAGATCCCCGACGAGCATCCGCTGACCGCGGTCGTGCACACCGCGGGCGTCCTGGACGACGGCGTGATCGACGCCCTGACCCCGGACCGGCTGGCGGGGGTGCTGCGCCCCAAGGCCGACGCCGCCGCGCATCTCGACGAGCTGACCCGGGACAGGGACCTGTCCGCGTTCGTGCTGTTCTCCTCCGCGGCCGGGGTCCTCGGGAGCCCCGGGCAGGCCAACTACGCGGCGGCGAACTCCGGCCTGGACGCGCTCGCCCGGCGCCGCCGCGCCCAGGGGCTCCCGGCCCTGTCCGTGGCGTGGGGCGAATGGGGCGGCGGCGGCATGGCGGACGACGAGAGCGCGCGGGCCAACCTGCGCAGGAGCGGGTTCTCCGGCATGGACCCGGAGATGGCGATCGCCGCGCTCCAGCGGGCGCTGGACCGGGACGAGACCTGCCTCACCGTCGCCGCCGTCGACTGGGAACGGCTCTGGGCGGCGTTCGCCCCCACCCGCCGGATCCCGCTGCTCTCCGACCTGCCGGAGATCCAGCAGATCACGCGCTCCTCCGGACCGGCCCCCGAAGCGGACCCGGGGGCGGCGGCGGCGCTGCGCCGACGCCTCCTCGGCGCAGCCCGCCCGGAGCAGGAAGCGATCCTGGTGGACCTGGTCAAAGCCACCGCCGCCGCCGTCCTCGGCCACGTGTCCGGCGACGACGTACCGACCCGGCAGACCTTCAAGGAACTGGGCTTCGACTCGGTCTCCGCCCTTCAGTTCCGCAACCACCTCACCCGCGAGATCGGGGTGAAATTGCCCAGCACCCTGGTGTTCGACCATCCCAGCCCGCAGGCACTGGCGCAGTACCTGAGAACGACCATCGCCGACGACCCCGGAAACGGAACCGGGATCATCGCACAACTCGACGATCTTTCCAATTCCGTCGCCATGGCGAGTCTTTCCGCGGCCGAGCAGAAGACCGTTTCGTGGCGGCTCCAGGCGCTGCTGTCGAAATTCGAGGACGCGGGCGGGGCGCCCGAAGAGCCCGTCAGCGAACTGGAGTCCGCGACCGCGGACGAGGTACTCGACATCATCAGAGAAGAATTCGGCAGATCCTGATCCACCGCCACGCCTTTGCCCGCATCCTTTGGAGTTCGGTTCAGATGGGGAATGAGCAGCAGCTTCTCGACCACCTCAAATGGATGACCGCAGAGCTGCGGCAATCGCGCAGGCGGCTGCACGAGGCCGAGTCGAGCATGCGGGAACCGATCGCCGTCGTCGGGATGGCCTGCCGGTTCCCGGGGGACGCGTCGTCCCCCGAGGACCTGTGGCGGCTGCTCGACAGCGGCGCCGACGCCATGTCCGGCTTCCCCACCGACCGCGGCTGGGACCTCGAACGGCTCCACTCCCCGGACCCCGAGCGCCCCGGGACGAGCTATGTCCGCGAGGGCGGGTTCCTGTACGACGCCGGCGACTTCGATGCCGACCTGTTCGGGATCAGCCCGCGCGAGGCGCTGGCCATGGATCCGCAGCAGCGGCTGCTGCTGGAGGGGGCCTGGGAGACCGTCGAACGCGCCGGCATCGCTCCCGCGTCACTGCGCGGCAGCCGGACCGGCGTCTTCATCGGGACCAACGCGCAGGACTACGCCCAGTTGCTCCTCGCGGACACGTCCCGCAGGCTCGAAGGCCATATCAGTCTCGGCAACGCGGCCAGCGTCGTCTCCGGACGGCTCGCGTACACGTTCGGGCTGGAGGGGCCCGCGGTGACCATCGACACCGCCTGCTCCTCCTCCCTGGTGGCCCTCCACCTGGCCTGCCAGGCACTGCGCCAGGGGGACTGCTCGCTGAGCCTGGTCGGAGGCGTGGCCATCATGTCGACGCCCGGCATCTTCGTGGAGTTCTCCCGCCAGCGGGTCCTCGCGCCGGACGCGCGCTGCAAGCCGTTCGCGGCGGCGGCCGACGGTACCGCCTGGTCCGAAGGCGTGGGGCTCCTCCTCGTCGAGCGTCTTTCCGACGCACAGCGCAACGGGCATCCGGTGCTTGCGGTGATCCGTGGTTCGGCGGTGAACCAGGACGGGGCGAGCAACGGTCTGACGGCGCCGAACGGCCCGTCCCAGCAGCGGGTGATCGAGGAGGCGCTGGCCGGCGCCCGCCTCGCACCCGATGACATCGACGCGATCGAAGCGCACGGCACCGGCACGGCACTGGGCGACCCCATCGAGGCCGAAGCGCTGATCGCGAGCTATGGCAGGCATCGTGACCGGCCGCTGTGGCTGGGATCGGTCAAGTCGAACATCGGCCACACCCAGGCCGCCGCCGGTGTCGCCGGTGTCATCAAGATGGTGCAGGCCCTCAATCACGGGATCCTGCCGCGGACGCTGCATGTTGACGAGCCGACGCCGCACGTGGACTGGTCCGCGGGGATGGTCGAGCTGCTCATCGACCAGATGCTTTGGCCCGACACCGGGCAGCCCCGCCGCGCCGCCATCTCCTCCTTCGGCATCAGCGGAACCAACGCCCACCTCATCCTCGAACAAGCCCCCACAAGCACAGACACCGAAACCGCACCCACGCCCTTAACGCTCCAGACCGGCACGGATGTAGAGGCGCAGGCCAGGGAGACCCCTGAGCCGGACGTACTGCCGTGGCTGCTGTCGGCCAAGACTGAGGCGGGTCTGGCCGCCCAAGCGCGGCGCCTGGCCGAGCACCTGGACGCCCACCCCGACCTGGACCCCGGTGAAGTGGCCTGGGCGCTGGCCACCACCCGCTCCACCCTGGACCACCGCGCCGTCATCACCGGCAACCCAGCCGCACTGCGCGAAGGGCTGGAGGCGTTGGCGGC
>NZ_SMLC01000232.1 GCF_004349245.1 Actinomadura sp. 6K520
CCTCCTAGGGACCCCCGCCCCTCCAGGGGCCCCACCGCTGCCATGACACGCGCAAGCGCCGGTGACCCTGGCGGGTCACCGGCGCTTCGGCGATGGGTGAGAACGCTCGTCTTCGGAGGGTCGGTGAGATTCCCGCACTGGGTGGTGCGGGACCTCGCACCCGTCGCCCTAGGGGAGTGGGGGGCTCAGTCGTCGACTTCCGCGATGCCCTTGCAGTGCGCGTGGGCGAGGCCGATGACGGCGACGGCGTTGCCGCAGACGTTGGCGGCCGCGGAGATCGGCACGATCACCTGGTTGCCGGTGAGGAGCCCGATGTTGCCGGCGCTGGTGTTGTGGGAGCCGTCGCCCCCGTGCCCGCCGTAGGTGGCGGCCTGGGCGGGGGCGGCGGCCAGGGCCGAGGCGGCGACGGCGAAACCGAGGATGCCGGTCGCGGCAAGCTTCTTGATCACGAGAGTCCTCCCGTACGTGGGCCGAAAGGCCCGATCTGACAGTTGTCGACGCCGCCCGTGCGGACGGCATCGCGTACGGTAGTTATTCAGTTACTCTCAGGTAGATCAATGCGTTACGTAAGGGTGAGGGCAAGAAGTCATCATGGAGTGATCTGGTCGTTACACAGTGTTGTCGCTTTGACCGCTTTTCGCCAGCCCTGTCTCGTAGGCGAACACGACCGCCTGCACCCGGTCACGCAGGTTCAGCTTCATGAGGATCCGTCCCATGTGCGTCTTCACGGTCGCCTCCGAGACGAACAGCCGCTCCGCGATCTCCGCGTTCGACATCCCGCGCGCGACGAGCCGGAGCACCTCCCCCTCCCGGTCGGTCAGGCTCTCCAGCGCCCCGACCGCCTTCTGCTCCGCGTCCGGCAGATGGACCGCGAACCGGTCGAGCAGCCGCCTGGTCGTGCTCGGGGCCACCACCGCGTCCCCCGAGTGCACCGCCTTGATCGCCTCGATCAGCTGGGCCGGGCCCGCGTCCTTCAGCATGAACCCGCCCGCCCCGGCCTTGATCGCCGCAAACGCGTACTCGTCCAGGTCGAACGTTGTCAGGATGACGACCTTCGGCCCGGACTGCGCCACCACCCGGCGGGTCGCCTCGATCCCGTCCATGCGCGGCATCCGCACGTCCATGAGGACGACGTCCGCCCACGTGCTCCGCAGCAGCTCCAGCGCCTGCACCCCGTCGCCTGCCTCGCCGACGACCTCGATGTCGGGCTGCGCGTCCAGGACCATCCTGAACCCGGCCCGCACCAGCTCCTGGTCGTCGACCAGCACCACCCGGATGGGCGCCGCCACGTCCTCAGCCTCCGTCATGCACACTCCCGTCGAATGACGCCGCGTCGCTCACGAGGCGGCCACCTCCTCGCGGACCGGAATCCGCGCGAGCACCGCGAACCCGCCGCCCGGACGCGGCGCCGCGTAGACGGAACCGCCGTACACGGCGACGCGCTCCCGCATGCCGGCGATGCCGTGGCCCCGCCCGTCGTCCAGGGCGGCCGCGCCTCGCCCGTCGTCGTCCACCCGGATCTCCAGGGCGTCGCCGGAGTACCGGAGCCGTACCGACACCGCCGCACGCGGACCTCCGTGCTTGAGCGTATTGGTCAGCGCCTCCTGGACGATCCGGTAAACGGTGAGCTGCCGCCCCTCCGACATGGGCGCCGGCGTCCCGTCGACCTCGAACGCCACCGCCAGCCCCGACGCGCGGACGTGCTCGACCAGGTCCTCCAGCTCCGCCACCCCCGGCTGCGGCGCGAACGCCCCGGCGTCGTCGTTCTCGCGCAGGACGCCGAGCAGCCGCCGCATCTCCGCCAGCGCCAGCCGTCCCGTCGAGGAGATCGTGTCGAGCGCCTGCCTGGCCCGTCCGACATCGGTGTCGATCGCGTAGGACGCCCCGTCCGCCTGCACCACGATCACGCTGACGTTGTGCGCCACCACGTCGTGCAGCTCGCGGGCGATACGCGCCCGTTCAGCGGCCATGGCCATCTTGACCTCGTTGTCGCGTTCGCGCTCCAGGCGTTCGGCGCGTTCCTCCACCGAACGCAGGTAGGCGCGGCGCGTCCGCATGTGCAGGCCGAGAAGCCACACGCCCGCCACCACCACCGTGAGCATGGCGAACACGTACTTCCGGTCGTCGGCGCTGTTCGGGTACCGGACGGTCACCAGCAGCGCGCCCAGCTCACCGACCAGCGCCGCCGCGAACCCCCACCGGAACGAATTGCCGGCCGTGACGGTGTAGAGCCCCATCAGGACGGCGATGTTCGCCTGCACGGGCTCCACGCCGACCAGGCACTGGACGCCCGAGACGAGCGCGACCGTGGCGAAGACCGCGCGGGGGAACGTCCGGCGCAGGACGAGAGGTGCGAGCAGCCCGAACGTCAGCAGCGCGACCCCGGGCGCGCCGATCCCGTAATGGCCGCCCACCATCGACGGCAGGGAAAGGACCAGCAGCGGCAACGCGAAGAACGCATCGACCAGCGGCTTCTTACGCCGCAGCCAGTCCCACGCGCTCGCCACCATGCGGACCAGGGTACGGACGCCGCCCGGCCCCGGAAATCAACCGCAGGTCTGACCCCGCCTCCACCGGAGGGACACCGTGAAGCCTCGGCCGCAAAGGCGTAGCGGACGGGGTCGCTCACGGTAACGTCGCAGTCGTGGCGGCGTTGGTTTCCGAATGGCTGACATGGCGCACCGCTATGGAACGGGCGCTGTACGGGGAGAGCGGTTTCTACCGTCGCGGGGAACGTCCCGCCGAGCACTTCCGCACCTCGGTGCACGCCTCACCGCGCTTCGCCGCGGCCATCGCCCGCCTGCTGGTCGAGGTCGACGTCCTGCTCGGCCACCCCGACCGGCTGGACGTCGTCGACATCGGCGCCGGGTCGGGGCACCTGGTTAGCAACATCCTGGCCTGCGCGCCTCCCGACCTGGCGGCGCGGCTCGCCCCGACGGCCGTGGAGATCGCACCGCGTCCGGCCGAGATCTCGCCGCGGATCGCCTGGCGTCCGGACCTGCCCGACCGCATCACCGGTCTCGCCGTGGCGAACGAGTGGCTCGACAACATTCCGCTGGACGTCGTCGAGCGGACACCGGACGGCGTCCGGACCGTCCTGGTCGACCCCTCCACCGGCAGCGAACGGCCGGGGCCCGTCCCCTCCGCCGAGGACCGCGCGTGGCTGGAGCGCTGGTGGCCGCTCCGCGAGCCCGGCGACCGCGCCGAGATCGGGCATCCCCGCTGCGCCGCCTGGGCCTCGGTGATCAGACGGCTTTCCCGGGGCCTCGCGCTCGCCGTCGACTACTCGCATTCCCGGGAGTCGCGTCCCGTGTACGGAACCCTGACCGGCTACCGCGACGGGGCGACCGTCCCCGCCGTCCCGGACGGCTCCTGCGACGTCACCGCCCATGTCGCGCTCGACGCCTGCACGACCGCCGGCGAACGCGCCGGCGCCACGTCCACCCTCCTGACGACCCAGCGCGACGCCCTGCGCGCCCTCGGCCTCACCGGAACCCGCCCACCCCTGGACCTGGCCCACCGTGACCCCCGCGCCTACGTCGCGGCCCTCTGCCACGCGGGCGAAGACGCCGAACTGACCGACCCGGCCGGCCTGGGCGGCTTCGGCTGGCTAGCCCAAACCACCGACATCCCGATCCCATCCCCACTGACCCCATAGCCCCACCCGGTCAGCACTCCACATGGAGAGACCGCAGACCACGTAGGACATAGCCGGGCTTCCACTTCGGTTCGGTGACCAGGCGCAGGCCGGGGGCCTGCCGGAGGAGCGCACCGAAGGACTCGGCGAGCTCGATGCGGGCCAATGGGGCGCCCAGGCAGTAGTGGATACCGAGTCCGAAGGTGATGTGCGGGTTCGGGTCGCGGGACAGGTCGAACCTGTTCGGGTCGGCGAAGACCTCGGGGTCGCGGTTGGCGGACGCGAATTGCAGCGCGACCTCGGCGCCACGGGGAATTTCCACGCCGGCGACCGTGACGTCCTCCAGAACCCAGCGTTCGAACATGGGCGCCGGAGTGTCGTAGCGCAGCAGTTCCTCAACGGCCGTGGGGATGAGCGACGGGTCGGCGCGGAGACGCTCCAGCTCGCCGGGATTGCGGAACAGCGACCACCAGCCGTTGCCGGTCGCGTTGACCGTGGCCTCATGGCCGGCGTTGAGCAGGAGGACGCAGGTTCCGATCAGCTCGTCCTCGGTGAGCCGGTCACCCTCGTCCATGACCTGGGTGAGCGCGGTGATGAGGTCGTCGCGCGGCTCGTCCCGCCGGGTGCGTGCCAGGCCACGCAGGTAGTCGGAGAACTCCACGGCGGCGCGGACGGCCGTCCGCTGCGCCTCCAGCGGCGGGTTCAGCTCGTACATCCCGCAGATGTCGGCCGACCACGGACGCAGGAGATGCCGGTCTTCCACGGGAACGCCGAGCATTTCCGCGATGACGTTGACCGGCAGCGGCTCGGCGACCTCGGCCAGCAGGTCGCCGCCGCCCCGGGCCGCGAGTTCCCCGGCCAGCTCCCCGGCGAGCCGCCTGATCGTCGGGCGCAGGCCCTCCACCATGCGGGCGGTGAACGCCTTGGAGACCAGGCGCCGCAGCCGCGTGTGCGTGGGCGGCTCGACGTCCAGCATTCCGGCGCGGATCAGGTCCCAGAACGGCTTGAGGAAGTCGGCCTCCGGGTCGCGCCCGAACTCCTCATGGGTCGCGACGTGGAGATACGACCGTCCGAGCCGCCGGTCCCGCAGCAGCGCGTCGACGTCCGCGTACCGGCTGATCACCCACTGGTCGGTGGCCTCGTGGTAGAAGACCGGACGCTCGGCACGCAGCCGCTCGAACACCGGATACGGATCCGCCACGAACTCGGGGGACCAGGGGTCATACGCCAGCTCACTCATGATCTGACGATATTCGCCTTGCGGGCCGGTCCGAAGCAGCGGGAAGACGGACGGGCGCCGGCCGCCGACACCAACGGCTCGGTTGCTCCCACAACTCGGCCGACCCAATCCACGACGACCGACGCCCTGCTCATGCCCGACCCATCACCCTCGCCCACCCGCCACACCGTGGTCGCCACCGAACACCCGTCCGGCGGGCCGGCCCCGCATCGGCTCCGAGCACGGCTCGTGCGACCCGACCCACGCCGGCCACCGGCCCGCTCTCATCCGGATCATCGTGGGTACCTCCCGCACGGTTTGGCGCGGTGCTGGTTGCGGGCCGGGTTCCTGTCGGGGCTGCCTCTGGCCGGCCGGTGGCGCTTCCCGGGGGGCGGCATAGGTCCGTCTGCCGGGGGCCGCGCCATCCTCATTCGAAGCCGAAGGTCGGAGGTAGGGCCCTGGGTTGGAAGAGCCGGGCCGGGACCGCGTCCGCCAAGGCTTTGTAGCCTGCCGGGTTCAGGTGCAGGTGATCGCCGGTGTCGAGGGCCGGGCGCAGGCGCCGCGGGTCGGCCGGGTCGCGTGCGGCGCGGTCGAAGTCGATGACCGCGTCGAAGCGACGGCTGGTGCGGATCCAGTCGTTGACGGTCTGGCGGGCCTCCTCGCGGTGTCCGTTCTCGTCGTCGTACATCGTGTTGCCTCCGAACGGCGTGAGCGTCGCTCCGTATACGCGGATGCCCTGCGCGCGGGCGCGGACGATGATCTGTTCGTAGGCCGCGATCAGCCTGTCGGCGACCTCCTTCTGTGCCGCCGGGGTGGCCTCGGCGGTGCCGATGTCGTTGACGCCCTCGAAGACGACCAGCCATCTGACGCCGCTCTGGGCCAGCACATCCCGGTCCAGCCGCGCGAGGACGTTGGGCCCCAGCCCGTCGTTGAGGACCCGGTTGCCGCCGGCCGCCTGGTTGACGATCGCGATATCGGACGTGGCCGGGTGGGACTGCAGACGGTCCAGCAGTTGGTCAGGCCAGCGGTCGTTCCCGTTGGTCGTCGAGCCCCGCCCGTCGGTGAGCGAGTCGCCCAGCGTGACGGCCGCCGCGGTCGACGGCTCGGCCCACGTTTCGACGCCGCTGAGGAAGTACCAGTGGTCGGTCCCGGTCGCCCCCGGCAGATCGGTGGCTTCGACGTGGTCTCCGGACAACAGGTAGGACGTGGTCCTCGACCCGGGGTGAGAGGTGATGTCGGTGGACGCCTGCCCTTCCGCGAGGTAGAGCGTCACGGTGAGGATGGACCGGGGCGCCACCGGGAAATTCAGCGGGTCGGTGACCATCTGCGCGCCCACCGGGATGACGGCCGACGGCTTGCCGTTGAAGGTCACCGGACGGGACGTACCGGGCTGGATCGCGTCGACGCCCGCGTGCCCGCCGTCCGGCAGCGCCACCGAGACCCTGGTGACGGGCAGGTCCGCGCCGCCGAACGCGTTGGAGAACCGGAGCCGGATGTTGCGTCCGCCGACCGCCACGCGGATGGTCTGGCGCAGCGTGGCGTCCTTGAGCACCACGTCGTCCTGTGTGAACGGCGGGGGCGGCATGTTGTGGGGCTCGGTCAGTTGCGGCATCGAAACCCACGTGTCGACCCAGTGGCCATGGATCTTCGGTGCCGCTCTGCCCTCGGCCGCGCGGGGCGTCCCCTCCGCGCCCGGGGCGGAGAGCGAGAACGATGCCAGGACGAGGGCCGCCACGAGCACCGCGAGGACGGCCGGGCGGCCGCGCATGGGCGTTTCGTACCCCCTGACGGCGGGTGCGCCCGCCTCAGGCGTACGCCGGCGGATCCGGAGGGACGGCGGCAGTAAGGATGTTCTTGGAAGGGAGCGTCGCACCACAGGTCTCCGATCGACTCCGCGTACGAGAGAGAGGGTTCGAAACTTTTCGAAGTTTTTCGAATTCTCGAAGAACGTACGTCGCCACAATCAGTCCGTCAAGCAATCGACTCCCCTCCATGTGCACTGCCTGCTTTCGAAGTCCGAGTATGCGGCTACGTAAGGCTGGGCGGGTGTTCAGACCTACAGAGCGACCCATTGACCATGTGTACGGATCGGGCGTACCGTACCGATCAATCCTCCGAGATATTTTCGAAATATTTCGGATAGCGAGATGGGCCGTTCAATGTCTTCAGCCGCCCCAGCGACGCACCTCGACCTGCCCGAGCATGCCGATCCGCGGCCCCGCCATGCATGGTGATCGCCCCAGGGGGTACGTCGCGCTCACCTTCGATGACGGGCCGACACCGGAGACGTTGCCCACCCTGCTGGACAGGCTGCTGGCCGCCGGCGCCGGGGCCACCTTCTTCAACCGGGGCGACCATGCCGAAGCCCGCCCCGACCTGGTGCGCGCCCAGCAGCAGGCCCGGATGTGGATCGGCAACCACACCGCGACGCATCCTCACCTCCCCGACATCTCGGGACGCGCCGCCTTCACGGAGATCCTCCACGCCCAGCAGACCCTGCACCGGATCACCGGCGAGTGGCCCTCGCTCTTCCGGCCGCCCTATGGCGAGACGAACGACCAGGTCAGAGCCGGCCAAGCGCGCCTGAACGTCCTCGAAGTGCTCTGGACGGTCGATTCCCGAGACTGGGCCGGAGCGACCACGGACGAAATCGTGGCCGCCGCCCGTACGCTCCGCCCCGGCGGCATCTTCCTGATGCACGACTGGGCGCAGGCGTCCGTCGACGCCGTTCCGCAGATCATCAGCGAGCTGCGCGATCGCGGGCTCCAGCCCGGCAAGATCACCTTCAGCCCACGCCGGATTCCCTTCGGCGACACCCCCTTCCACGCGACCGCGGTCGCCCCTTGAGCCCCGCGCCCGGCGCTTTCCCGCCGTGACGTCGCGGAGCCGGCCCGCTCCCCCCGCCATGAGCGGGCCGACCGGATTCCATGCTCGGGGCTCCCGGCGGCGCCGGGAAGAGGAACGCGAGGTTGTGGATAAGTCCTCAGCGCGCCCAGCGGGTCGGATCCCCGCCGCCTGACCGGCGGGCGGCCAGGGCCCGGCGGGCGGTCGATTCGACGATCGCGCGGGCCTCGCCCAGTTCCCGGTCGCCGGCGGCGACCTGGACGGGCCCCGGGGGCGCGTCCACGTGGACGGTCGCGAGACCGAGGATGCGCTGGAACGGGTTCACCGTGAGCCGGACGGACTGCGCCCGCGCGTGGGCGATCACGTCCGTGCGGCGGCAGGGCCAGCCGTGCCGGGCCATGAAGACCACGTCGTCGGTTCCGGCGCCGTCCGCGCGGTCGATCGCCACCCCCTTGGAGGACGCAGGGATGACGGAGACGGCATCGATGTTCGTTCCAGGGAACACCTGGGAGACCAGATGCATGGCGACGTGCCGGGGCGCGACGGGCAGGAGCGTGGAGGACAACGCCTGGCGCTCACCCGCGTACCCCGCGACGGTGACCTCGACCCGGGCCCAGCCGAGACTGCGCCAGATCGCCGGTTCGATGATGCTGACCGCTTGGACGCGTCCTGGAGGAAGCGTCTGCATCCGTGTTTCCAGGAGGCCGTAGCGGAGGCGGATCCCGTCCGGCGACATCGCGACCGTGAAGTTGGCGTACATCACCAGAGGCGCGATCACCGCCCGGATGAGCCCGAGCATGACCGGAATGGAGACGGCCAGAATGCCGCCCTCCGCGTACATGACCAGGAACAGGAGGGACGCGAAGAAGAGCAGGGTCGTGCCTAGGACGGGAAGCCGCAGGACCAGGGACGCCAGCAACGTGCCGAAGGAGACACGCCATACGTGCCGCTCGGGGGCCTCGGGCGTCTGTCCGGGAAGGCCGGCGGCGAGGGCGAGAAGTTCGGCGCGCAACTGCTGGGCGGAGTGCCGTCCGAGGTAGCGGAGCGAGATCTCGCTCCGCTCCCCGCCGGCCAGTTCGACCCGCACCTCGGCCAGCGCGAACACTCGTGTCACCAGGGGACGAACGAGGTCGATGGCCTGGATGCGTGAAAGCGGGATCCGGCGCTTGTTCTTACGCAGCAGGCCCGTCTCGACGACGAGGTCGTCACCGTCGACACGGAAGCGCAGGGCGAGCCACGTCCAGAGCCCGGTCCCGACAGCGATCAACCCCATGGGGACGGTCACGACGAGGAACCTGGCGACCACCTCCGGGGTGAGCGCCAGGACGATGCCGTCTTCCGTTTGGGTCAGCAGCAATGGGAAGCCGAGCAGGACGAAGTAGATGATGAGGAAGATGAACGCGCGCAGCGGCACCGTCGCCCAGTGGAGCCTGTGCGTACCCTCCGAGAACCGGACCGGCGGCCGGTAGACAGGTGGCGGGCCGTGACCGTACGGAGGGCGAGGCGGCCCGTAAGGGGGGCCGGGGCTG
>NZ_SMLC01000233.1 GCF_004349245.1 Actinomadura sp. 6K520
CCGGGCCGCGCCTCGCCGGACCGTCCGGACGGGACGTCAGGTGAGGGCGGTCAGGCGCCCGTCGACCATCTCGTACACGGTGTCACAGTGTTCGAGGACGTCGTGGTCATGGGTCACCATGACGGCCGCCACGCCGTGCTGCCCCGCCTCGCGGGCGAGCAGGCGGACGATCTCGTGGCTGCGCGCCCGGTCCAGCGCGGCGGTGGGCTCGTCGACGAGCAGCACGCTCGGCTCGTTCACCAGCGCCCGGGCGATGCCGACCCGCTGCCGCTCCCCGCCGGACAGCCGGTGGGGGTGCCGGCCGGCCCTGTCCGCCATGCCCACGTCCTCCAGCAGCGCCATGGGGTCGCGGCCGGAGCGGGCGCGGCGCGGCCGGAACCGCAGCGGCAGCCGGAGCTGGTCGAGCGCGGTGAGCGCCGGGATCAGGTTGCCGGACTGGAAGACGAACCCGATGTGCTCGCGCCGCAGCCTCGCCCTGGCCCTCGCGCCGGCCGCCGTGATGTCGATCCCGGCGACCGTGACCGTGCCGCGGTCCGGGCGGGCGAGTCCGCCCGCGACCGCGAGCAGGCTCGACTTGCCCGCGCCGGACGGGCCGACGATGGCGGCCAGTTCCCCGGGGCGCACGGTGAGATCGACGTTGTCGAGGGCCTGCACGGTCTCGGTGCCGTCGCCGTGCTGGAGGCAGACGCCTTCCATGACGAGACCCTGGCGATCGGGCGTGCCGGTGTCGCCTTCCCGCGGCCCGGGGGCCGGTGCGGCCTGGCTGGTCATCGGTTTCCTCCGAGGGCGGTGGCCGGGTCGATGGACGCGATGCGGGCGACGGCGGCACCCGCGCCGACCAGCCCGAGCAGGACGATGCCGGCGGCGGCGGCCGTGACGCTCGGCGCGCTGAGGGCGAACGGCACACCGCCGCCGGTGATGAGCGAGCCGAGCCCGACGCCGATTCCCGCCCCCACCGCGACGGCGGCGACGAGGAGGAGGAACGCCTGGGTGAGCGCGTCGCGTAGCAGCCAGGTCCTGGACGCGCCCATTGCGCGCAGCACGGCGACCTCGTGCTTGCGCTGGATCGCCCAGACGGCGAAGAACGCTCCGACGACCAGGGCGGAGATGGCGTACAGGAACCCCTGGATGAGCTGCAGCGTGGACGTCTCCGCGGTGTAGCCGGGCGAGGCGCCGTAGGACTCCTCCAGGGGGAGGCTCTCGGTGCGGGCGGCGGCGTCCCCGGCGGCGAGGTCGACCGAGGCGCCGGCCTCCGCCCGCACCGCCACGGCGGTGATGTCCCGGGTGGCGCGCTCGGGTACCGGGCCGCCCTGCGGCACCCCGGCCTTGATCAGCTGCCAGGTGCGCAGCGGCACGTAGGCCACGTCGACATGGCCGAAGGTGTCCTGCCCCGCGGTGGCGCCCACGACGCGGAGCCTCGTCCCGAGGCGGTCGACGGTGATCGTGTCGCCGATGCGCAGGCCCGCGTCGAGGGCGGTGCCGCTGACGACGATGCCGTCCGCGCCGTTCAGCCGCGAGCCCTCGCCCACCTCGGGGGAGAGGAACGAGTCCGGCGCCACTCCGAACAGCGCGAGGTCGATGTCCACGCCCCGGTCGCTCTTGGCGTTGATGAGCGTGTTGCCGTAGGGCGCGGCCTCCGCCACGCCCGGACGTGTCCGCCACGCGTCCACGGCGGACACGTCCACCACGCTGCGGGAGAAGGCGGCGTCGTGCTGGACGCCCCGCTCGAACGCGAACGAGGTGACCGGCAGGTTCTGCAGCCCGGACACCCCGTCCCTGACCAGCCCCACCGACAGCCCGGACAGCATGACCATGAGGACCGCGATCAACGCTACGACGGCCCCCATCAGCCCGAACCGGACCTTGGCGAACCGCAGCTCACGAAGCGCGAGGAACATCAGCCCCACACCCGCATCTTTATCGACATCACGTCGGCAACATATCAACACGATGTCGGCAAGATGCCTGGGCCCCGGCACGCCGGCCGGGTGCCCGCGGCGAGCCCGGACCTGACCGGGCCCTGATCCGGCCGAGGATCAGGGCCCGGGGTCACGGCGGGCGGAGCGTCCGGTCAGCGGAGGGGAGGCACGGCCCGCTGGGAGAGCCCCAAGGCGTACTCGGGCCACCAGACGCCGGCCGCCGGATCGACCACGCCGTACTCGGGGTCCTCCGGACCGGCCGTGCCGCGCGTGCACTGGCCGTCGGATTCGCCGGGACGCTTGATCCACAGGAAGGCGTCGACCAGGGGCTCACCGGTACGCGTCGAGGGGCGGGGGCCCAGGCCCCGGCCCGGCGGGTTGCACCAGACCTGGGGGTCGGAGTACTTGTCCTCCGGCGGCGTCCACGGTCCCTGGCCGTTGCGGCTGGTGTCCAGGACGAAGTGCGGGAGCTTGCGAGCACTGTCCCCCACGGTGGCCAGGTCGGCGTCGGAGCAGCTCGCCGCGCCCGTCTTCTGGCGGAAGCGCAGGCACTTGGACAGCCTGGTGCCGTACGAGACCAGCTCGTCGGTGCCGCGGTAGTTGGAGACGTTCAGCGCGAAGCCGTCCGCCTTGGCGATGCCGCCCTTGAGCAGGCGGCTGGCCATGCCGAGCTGGGCGCTCGGTTCACCGTACCCGGCGTCGTAGTCGTTGAGCGGCTGCCAGTCCGAGTGCCCGGAGTCCACGTACACTCCGGTGCGCGGCAGCCGCTGCAGGGTGTCGATCGCGTAGTTGACCTCGCGGAAGCGCTGGTCGACCAGGGCGAGGTCCTCCGGCGTTCCGGTGGACCCGCCACCGCCCTCGTTGCACCACGGCTCGCTGGACAGCAGCGCCAGCCCGTCGGGCTCGACGATCACCACGGCCCGGCCGCCGCCGATCCCCTTGGCGAAGGCGTCGATCCAGGCGCGGTAGGCGGCCTCGCTCGGAGCGCCACCCGCCGAGTACTGCGAGCAGTCCCGGCCCGGCACGTAGTACGCCACCAGCACCGGGACGGCGCGCTGCCTGGCGGCCTTGACCATCGTCCGCCGCACCCCCGCCCGCACCTCCGCGGGCGTGCCGCCGGTGAACCAGACCGCCTGCGAGACCTTGGAGAGGGCCCGCATGTGCGCCGCGTCGGCTTCGCGCCCCGCGTCCGCCCAGATGTCGGCCTGCCGCCCGGCGTTGGTGACGGGTTCGACGTAGAACCTGGCCTTCCCGGCCAGCGGATCGTCGTGCCCCAGCGCCTGCGCCGGCGGCGCGAGGACCGCGACGATGCTCGCCGTGGCGACGGCGAGCATCCCGATGCGTCGTCTCATCCGGTACTCCCAGCTTCTCGGGGTGGGCGAGAGCGAACCATGGGAGCGCTCCCATGGCAGGGAGTCTGCTGACCCGCCGAATATCCGTCAAGACCCAACATCCACGCGCGGCGGCGTGACCGCTGCTCCCCGTCCGACCGCAGTTCCATGCGCCGCCGTATATGCCCGCCTGAGAACATGCGAGGCTCGGTCCAGGTATCCCGGCCCCTCGCCGGGGACGCGTGGAACGGAGATCGTCAGTGAAACTCGACGTGCAGCTGGACGGCCGGCCGGATGAGGCGGCGGAGCGTGCCCGCGCGCTGCTCGCCGCCGGGGTGGACGGCCTGTTCACCTTCGAGGGCCCGCACGATGTGTTCCTGCCGCTGATCGTCGCGGCCGGCTCGTCGGATGTACCGTCGACCGACCTGATGACCAACGTCGCGATCGCGATCCCCCGCAGCCCGATGAACCTGGCCAACATGGCCTACGACCTGCAGTTGCTGAGTAAGGGCCGGTTCCGGCTCGGACTGGGCTCGCAGATCAGGCCGCACATCGAGAACCGGTACGGCTCGACGTGGAGCAGGCCGGCCGCCCGGATGCGCGAGGCGGTGCTGGCGGTGAAGGCGATCCTGAATTCCTGGCAGGACGGCACCCCGCTGGATTTCCGCGGCGAGTTCACCAGGCACACCCTGATGCCCCCGACGTTCGTCCCCGGACCGAACCCCTACGGCGTCCCGCCGGTCCTGCTCGGCGCGCTGGGGCCGGTGATGACCCGGACCGCGGCCGAGGTCGCCGATGGACTGCTGGTGATGCCGTTTCACAGCCATCGGCATTTCCGCGAGCGCACACTCCCCGCCGTGGCCGAGGGGCTGGAGGCGGCGGGTCGCGAGCGGATCGACGTCTACCCGCAGGTGATCGTCGCGATGGGGGACACGCCCGAGGAGATCGCGGCGGCGGCCTTCGGGGTCAAGGGGCTGCTGGCGTTCTACGGTTCGACGCCGGCGTACCGGCCGGTCCTGGAGATCGAGGGCTGGGGGGATCTGCAGCCCGAGCTGAAGGCGCTTTCCAAGACCGGCGACATCATGACGATGATCGGTCTGATCGACGACACGATGATGCGGACGCTGGCGGTGGTCGGAACGCCGGCCGAGTGCGCCGCGGAGATCAAGACCCGGTTCGGCGACGTGGCCGACCGGATCTGCGCCTATTTCCCCGGAACGACCCATCCGGAAGAGACGATCGCCGCCCTCGCGAACGGATTGCGCGCGTGAACATCCGCGCAGACGCTCGACCCACGCGGGACGGAGGGTCGGTCGCCGATATAGCGGTGCGTGAGTGCCTCTTCCCGGTCACGGTTCAGGTCGGTGGTTCGCCGCGCGATCGAGGAGTTCGTTCATGAGCGCGCGTTCGCCGGCGGAGTAGAGGTCGGCGGCATCGTCCAGGACGGCTTTCAGGGCCACCGCGCGCTGGGCGACGGCGGGTGGGCTGTCCCCGGCGGCCGTGGTGATCGCGGCGAGGAGCGCCTCGCGCAGCCGGTCCGCGAGGCTCGGGTCGCGTTGCCCGGGTGGTGTCTCGATGAGGTTCAGCGTGATCCCGACGCAGGCGGCGTGCATCATGCCGATGGCGGTGTCGACACCGACGACGAGGCGCCCGGTCTGCGCGATGCGTTCGATGAGCAGGCGGAGCCGCCGTAGTCCCTGTTCGGCGGCGGGGTGTCGGTGCCCGGGGGCGGGCTGACCGTACATGAGCAGGTAGTGCGCGGGGTTCTGCAGCCCGAACTCGACGTGCAGGTCCCATCCGCGGCGCAGGTCCTCCAGCGGGTCGGCGGAGAGTTCCTGTGCGTGCTTGCCGGCGAGGTAGCGCTCGAAGCCGTCCGTGGCGACGGCTTCGAGGAGCCCGTTCATGTCGGTGAACAGGCGGTAGAGCGTCGGGGACTGCACCCCGGCCGCGGCGCTGACGGCGCGGGTGGTCACGGCGTCGCGGCCCTCGTCGTAGAGCAGCCGGGTGACCGCGTCGATGATCCGCCGGCGGACCTCTTCTCGCTGACTCACTTTTCAATGCTAACAGGAAAGTGTTGCCATCGATCGCGTTGTCAAGGACACTGAGTTATCGTTATCGGCGATAACGGAGGAGTGTCATGAACAACCACACGCGCCGGACGGTGCTCAAGGCCATCGCCGTGACCGCGGGGGGACCGGCCGCGGCCGGGACGGCCGGCGCCGCCGGCATCGCCCCCGCGGCCGCGGCCGAACGGGCGCCGGACGGATCGGCGTACGCCGTCGCCGGCGGGGCGTCGGTGGAGGTGGCCTTGACGGTCAACGGGCAAGCCCGCGAGGTCGTCGTGGAGCCGAGGGTGACATTGCTCGACGCGTTGCGTGAGCGACTCGGGCTGACCGGTACCAAGAAGGGCTGTGATCGAGGTGAGTGCGGGGCGTGCACGGTGCTGGTCGACGGTGAGCGCGTCAAGTCGTGCCTGACCCTGGCGGTGATGCGGCGCGGGGCCGAGGTCACCACGGTTGAGGGGCTGGCACGAGGCGAGGAGTTGCACCCGGTGCAGGAGGCGTTCATCCGGCACGACGCGTTCCAATGCGGCGCGTGCACCCCCGGCCAGATCATGTCCGCCGTGGCCTGCATCGACGAAGGGCATACCGGCTCGGACGCGGAGATCCGCGAGTGGATGAGCGGGAACCTCTGCCGCTGCGCGGCGTACCAGAACATCGTCGCCGCCGTCGCCGACGCCGCGAAGGAGGCACGGCGATGAGGGCCTTCGGTTACTCGGTGGCGGGCAGCCCGGCCGAGGCGGTACGGATCGCCGCCGGGACGCCCGGTTCGGCGTTCGTGGCGGGCGGCACCGACCTGCTCAACCTGATGCGGGACGGCGCACAAGCCCATGACCATCTCGTCGACGTGAACGACCTCGACCTCGACGAAGTCGCCTTCGACTCCGGAAGGCTCCGTGTCGGGGCGCTGGCCAGAATGCGGCAGGTCGCCGAGCACTCCAGGGTGCGGCGGGAGTTCCCCGTGCTGTCGGAGGCGCTGCTGGCCTCGGCGTCCCCGCAGGTCCGCAACATGGCCGCGATCGGCGGGAACCTGCTGCAGCGCACCAGGTGCGGGTACTTCCGCGACGCCGGCTCGGCGTGCAACAAGCGGGCGCCGGGCAGCGGCTGCCCGGCGCTCACGGGGTGCAACCGGGGGCACGCGATCCTCGGCGGCAGCGACCACTGCATCGCCGCGCACCCCTCGGACCTGGCGGTGGCGCTGACCGCGCTGGACGCGACCGTCCACCTGCTCGGCCCCGGCGGAGAGCGAGCCGTCCCCATCGCCGGCTTCTACCTCCTTCCCGGGTCCGCACCCAACCGGGAGAACGCGCTGCGCCCGGGCGAGCTGATCACGCGGGTGGACGTGCCGCGCACCTCCCTGGCCGCGCGTTCGCGCTATCTGAAGCTGCGGGACCGGGCCACCTTCGAGTTCGCGGTGGTGTCGGTGGCGGCCGCGCTGCGGACCAGGGGCCGCGTGGTGGCGGACGTGCGGCTGGCGTTCGGCGGCGTGGGCACCCGCCCGTGGCGGGACGTCCGCGTCGAGGCGGCGCTGCGGGGCAGGCCGCTGACGAGGCGCGCGATCGCCGAGGCGGGGCGCGTCCTGGTCCGGGACGCCGTTCCGCGCGAGGAGAACGGGTTCAAGGTCGAGCTCGTACAGCGGGCGCTGGAGAGCGTCCTCGGCGACTTGGGAGGCGTGCGATGACCGGGCTGGTCGGGCAGGGTGTGCAGCGGGTGGACGGCCGGGCGAAGGTCACCGGCGCGGCCCGGTACGCCGCGGACAACGAGGTGTCCGGCGTGCTGCACGGCTTCCTGGTGATGAGCACGATCGCCCGCGGCGAGGTCACGGAGATCGACGTCGGCGCGGCGCTGGCCCATCCCGGTGTCGTCGAGGTCTACACCCACACCAACATGCCGCGGTTCGAGACGGTGCCGGGGTTCCCCTACAACAGGGCCTTCATTCCGATTCAGGACGCCCGCGTCCACCACAGCGGGCAACCGGTCGCCTACGTCGTGGCCCAGACGGTGGAACAAGCGCAGGAGGCCGCGAGCCTGGTGAAGGTCCGCTATCGAACGGAGCGGCCCACAGCGCGGCTGGAAGACGCGCTCGACGAGACGTTCCTGCCGGACGACTTCCGCAAACCCAACGAGGTCGCCCACGGTGCCGCCGAAGCCGCGTTCGCGCAGGCCGAGGTGAGGATTCAGCAGACCTACACCAGCCCGATGCAGCACCACAATCCGATCGAACCGCACACCACCACAGCCGTGTGGGACGGCGACAACCTGACGCTGTACGAGAGCACACAGGGCGTGATCCTCACCCGGGAAGCCGTGTGGCAGGCGCTCGGGGTGCCGCGCGGCAACGTCCGGATCATCTCGCCCTACCTGGGCGGCGGCTTCGGCGCCAAGGGCCCCACCTATCCGCACACGCTGCTCACCGCGGCGGTGGCGCGGGAACTGCGCAGGCCGGTGAAGCTCGTGCTGTCGCGTGCGCAGATGTACACGTCCAACGGCCACCGCTCCGAGTACCGCCACCGGATCCGGCTCGGCGCGACCCGGCGCGGCGAACTGACCGCCATCGTCGACACCTCGACGGCACAGCTGACCCGCACCGAGGAAAGGGTCTTCAACACCAGCGACTCCGCGCTCCACCTGTACACCTGCCCGAACGTCCACGTGCGGCAGCTGGGCGCGCGACTGGACCTGCCCACCTCCAGCTACATGCGTTCGCCGGAGACCACCGCGCACTTCGGCCTGGAGACCGCCATGGACGAGCTGAGCTACGAGCTGGGCATCGACCCGGTGGAACTGCGGATACGCAACCTCGCCACCGCCGGCTCCGAGACGAGCCGGGCCTACCCGGGCGAGCACCTGGTGGAGTGCTACCGTGCCGCGGCCAAGGCGTTCGGCTGGGCGCGCCGCGATCCCAAGCCGGGCCGGACCAGGGACGGCGACGAGTACGTCGGCTGGGGCATGGCCACCGAGACGCACACCCACAACGCGATCTCGTCCCAGGCCCGCGTCACGGTCGGCGTGGACGGACGGGCGACCGTGCGGACCGCCAGCCAGGAGATCGGCACCGGCACCTACACCGTCCTGACCCAGGTCGCCGCCGACGGGCTCGGGATGCCGCTGGAGCACGTCACGACGCGGCTGGGCGACACCGCCTTCCCCGCGGCGGCCGTTTCGGCGGGGTCGTCCACGATGCCCAGCGTGGTCGGGCCGGTCTCCACGGGCGCACAGGCCGCGCGGGACGCCGTGGTCGCGCTCGCCGTCGCCGACCCGCGCTCCCCGCTGCACGGCGTGCCGCCGGACGACGTCGTGGCCCGAGACGGATACCTCGTCGCGCGCGGCGACCGCGGCCGCAGGGAGGGCTACCGCGCCGTCATGGCCCGCCACGGCCGGCCCGTCGAGGTCACGGGGGCGCTGGACAACACCCCCGGACACACCCTCGGCACGGTGTTCCTGGAGGTGCGGATCGACCCACGGCTCGGCAGCGTGCGCGTGAGCCGGGTCACGGCCGCCTACGACCTGGGGAGGGTCCTCAATCCCCGCACCGCGCGCGGCCAGGTCATGGGCGGGGTCACCTGGGGCATCGGTTTCGCGCTGATGGAGCACACGTTGGTCGACCCGCACACGGCACGGGTCGTCAACCCCACCCTGTCCACCTACCTGGTGCCGGTGAACGCCGACACGCCCAAGCTGGAGGCGATGTTCCTGGACCGGCCAGACCTCACCGGCGACGCCCTCAAGCCCCGCGGCTTCGGCGAAACACCCGGAACCGGCGTACCCGCCGCCATCGGCAACGCCATCTACCACGCCACCGGCCGCCGGCTCCGAGACGTCCCCTTCACCCGCGACAAACTGCTCTGACGGTGATGGGCTCCTCAGGGGCGGGGGTGACG
>NZ_SMLC01000234.1 GCF_004349245.1 Actinomadura sp. 6K520
GGGTCAGGGCCTGCCGGGGGGTCAGGGCTTGACGGGGTCCCAGAGGTCGAAGGCGTTGGCCTCGCCGCGGTCGTACCGGCGGTCGTCGTCGTCGTAGAAGCCCTGGAACTCGTTCGGGAGGTACATCTTGAACAGCTTGGCGGGGGACTCGTTCACCCCGGACGCCTCCAGGATGCCGTTGGCGGCCTTGCGGCCGGCCTCGTTGGCGCCCTCCATGGTCGCGAGGTTGATGTCGGCCTTGACGTAGTCGGAGGCCAGGAACAGGTTGGGCAGGCCGGTGGTGGCCTCGGGGCGGTGGTTCCACGAGCCGGGCTTGTTGATCAGCAGCGGCTCCTCGTTGGCGACGTTCGGGGTGCCGTTCCCGGTGATGGCCGGGTCGATGAAGTAGGAGTGGATGTTGAAGTCGTTGAGGACGATCGGGCCCCACGGGATGGCCGCGCGGAGCTGGGCCTTGACCTCGTTGAAGATCTGCTCGTGGGTGCACTCGCGGGCCGGCTTGCCGTAGAGGATGCCTGGCACGTCCCAGGCCGAGATGCACATCGACAGGATGTCGTTGACCTCGCCGTTGCCGTAGGTACGGCTGATGTTCGTGTCCTTCCAGAACTGACCCTGGTTGATCGAGGTCAGCGCCCAGGGCTGGGCGGCGTAGGCGACGTGGCCCCTGCCGAGGTTGATCGGCTGCCGCAGGTAGAACATGATGCCGTTCATCCAGTCGGTCGTCAGCTCGCGCAGCGACCGCAGCGAGGGGTCGACGGCCAGGATGTCGTCGTTGAGCAGCGGGAGCGCGCGTTCGAGCGGTACCGCCAGCACGTAGTAGTCGGCCTGGACGTCGACGCTCCCGTTCGCCCCCCTGACCCGGGCACCGGCGATCTTCTTGTCCTGGACGGTGAGCTGCTCCAGCGTCGCGTCGATCTGGAAGGTGACGCCCAGCGAACGCAGGTGCGCCATCCAGGGGTCGATGAGCGACTCGTTGGTGGGGGCGTTGAGGAGCCGGTCGGGCTCCTTGTAGCCGCCCAGGCCGAGGGTGCTGTAGACCCAGGCTTCCGCCATCTTGCCCATGGTGTGGGCACCGGCCTTGTCGGCCTTGGCGGCGACGAGGGTGCCGGTGAACATGTCGACCAGCAGCTCGTTGTAGCCCTTGGACATCTTCTGCGCGTTCACGAACTCGGCGAAGCTCAGGTTCTCCCACTGCCGGAACCTGCGCTTCGGGCCGCTGGTGACGAAGGCGATCATCTTCTGCAGGAAGTAGCCGACCTCCCACGCCGGGACCTTGCCGAGCACGTTGATCCCGGTGCTGAGGAAGTTCAGCAGGGACTCGGGGCTGAGCGTGCCGATGATGCTGCCGGCGGCGGGGAGGATGACCTTGGTGCCGTTGTAGTAGGCGCTGACCTCCTTGCCGGCCACCAGGTTGTCGGCGACGTTGCCGCCGCCGGGCAGCGGGATGCGGCTCATGGTGTCGGGCAGGTTCTGGTAGAAGCCCGGGAAGAACCGGAACCCGTGCTCGCCCGGGAGGTCCTCGCGGCCTCCCGTGCCGGTGTTCGGTACCGGGATGCTGCGGTTCTTGCCGCCCCACGTCTTGCGTTCGTAGACGGTGACCTGGAATCCGCGTTCGGCGAGCTCCTGGGCGGTGCTGAGCCCGCCCATCCCGCCGCCGAAGATCGCGACGCGGCGTCCGGCGGCGAATCTGCGTGTTCGCCCGGCCTGGCGGGTGGCGGGGGTGGCCGCCTGGGCGGTCCCGCCGCCCAGCGCCCCGCTCGCGGCGACCGCTCCGGCCGCCGCGATCGCTCCGGTGACGAACTTGCGGCGGTCGACGCCGCTCCCGCCGTTGTTCTCTTCGGGCTCGGGCTGCGATGGGGTCCTGTCCTCCACGGCGCACTCCTCACGGGGGGTGGGGGTTAACCGACACTGGTGTCGGTTACGAGTGGACCCCCACTATGCGGAAGCCACCGGGGGCCGTCAAGCCCCCCGGTGGCCGGAGTCCGCCGCTCGCCCGCGCCTATTCGGCGTTGCCGAGACCTGTCCACAGAATGCGCATCGCCCCTTCGACCAGCGCCGATCTGGGCATGTCCGGGTGGCGTTCCCACCATTGCGCGACGCCGTCCAGGCCGGTGATGAGGAATTCGACCATCGCCTCGGCGATCGGCTCGTGCGGATCCCGCCCGACCGTCGTGCGGATGTCGTTGCCGAGCAGGGCCGTCACCGCCCGGGTCCGCGCCTCCCGGATGCCCTGCCGGACGGTGGTGATCTCCGGGTCGTCCTCGTTGGCGCGGTCGAAGAGCAGCTTGCGCGCGGCCGGCCTGCTCTGCGCGAAGCTGAAGTAGGCGTCGATGGTCGACCGCATCCGCTCCCGGGGCGGGCCGGCGCCGGTGATCCGGGCGCCGACGTACTCGACCAGCGCGGTGTTCTGCTCCTGCATGACCGCCAGCAGCAGCACCCGCTTGGACGGGAAATGGTCGTACAGCACCGTTCGCGCCACACCCGCCGCCTTCGCGATCTCGCCGAGCGAGGTGGCGTGGTACCCCTTGCTCGCGAATATCTCCAGCGCGGCCTCGGTGATGAGCGCCTTCCGGGCCGGGCCGCGCATTCTGGATTTCGGACTTGTTTCCGCCACCGTCTTGACTCCCCTTCGCTTTGGCTTCAGTCTAACCGACAGACGTGTCGGTTATTGGCGTCCGACGGCGCGGCCTGCCGCGCCGCCGCGGGCGCTCGCCGGCGATCCGGGAAGAGCAGGGAGCCGCGCATGGGGCGCAGGGAACCGTCCATCGCCATCGTCGGGAGCGGGTTCAGCGGCATCGGCCTGGCCATCGGCCTGCGCAGGGCGGGCTTCACCGACATCACCGTGTTCGAGAAGGCCGGCGACCTCGGCGGCGTCTGGCGCGACAACACCTACCCCGGTGCCGCCTGCGACGCCCCGTCCCACCTGTACTCCTACTCCTTCGAGCCCAAGCCCGACTGGTCGCGCCGGTTCGCCGAGCAGCCGGAGATCCTGGGCTACCTGCGGCACTGCGCCGACAAGTACGGAATCCTCCCGCACATCCGGTTCGATACCGAGGTCACGTCCGCGGAGTACCTGGCCGGGGCCGGAAACTGGCGCCTGCACGTCCGCGACGGTGCGTGGCACGACTTCGACCTCATCGTCGCGGCGTGCGGGCAGCTCAGCAACCCCGCCGTCCCCGCCCTCCCCGGCCTGGACTCCTTCTCCGGCACCGTCTTCCACTCCGCCCGCTGGGACCATGACCACGACCTGCGCGGGAAGCGCGTCGCGGTCGTCGGCAACGGCGCGAGCGCCATCCAGTTCGTGCCGCTCATCGCCCCGGACGCGGCCGAGACGACGATCTTCCAGCTCGAATCCCACTGGATCAGCCGCAAGCCCGACCGCGTCTACCCGCGCTGGCGGCGGGCCCTGAACCGCCGCCTGCCCGCCGTGCAGAAGCTCTCCAGGCTGGGCGTCTTCCTGTGGTTCGAGCTGCTGCTCAACCCCGCGCTGGTCGCCCCGCGCGGCCGCCGCCTGCTGTCGGCGCACATCCGCGCGATGTGCGGGTTCGCGCTCCTGTCGGTGCGCGACCGGGGCCTGCGCGAACGGCTGCGGCCCCGCTACGAGCCCGGCTGCAAGCGGATCCTCACCTCCAGCGACTACTACGCGACCCTCAACCGGCCCGATGTGCGGGTCGTGGACAGCCCGATCACCGAGGTGGCACCGGACGGCCTCCGCACGCGGGACGGTGCGCACCACCCCGCCGGCACCATCATCTGGGCCACCGGCTTCCGCTCCCAGGACTTCGTCGCGCCCATGCGCGTCATCGGCCTGCACGGCCAGGAACTGAACGCGGCGTGGAAGGACGGCGCCCGCGCTTACCTCGGCATGGCCGTCACCGGCTTCCCCAACTTCTTCCTGATGTACGGGCCCAACACGAACGTGGGCTCCGGCTCCATCGTCCACATGCTCGAAAGCCAGATCGCCTACATCGTCCAGGCCGCCCGCCTCCTCGCGGACGGTGCCAGGTCCCTGGAGGTCCGCGCCGACGTCCTGGACGGGTTCGACGCCGCCGCACAGCGCAGCCTGAGCACATCCGTCTGGAACCAGGGCGGCTGCGACAGCTGGTACCTCGACGCCGACCGCCGCAACACCAACAACTGGCCGGGCTTCATGACCGGCTACCGCCGCCGCACCCGCCGCCTCGACCCGTCCGACTACCACGTGGAGCCGGCCTGACCGGTCGGGCCCGTACCCGCCGTCGGGCTTCTCTCGATGACAGCGGCTGCTGGCAAATGGGCCCCCGCTTGGGCCCGCGGACCCGTGTGCGGCGGACAAACCGGACTTATCGTTACCGGCACCCGTCATCGACCCGAGGCGGTGCGCCATGCACACCTCCACCCGGCACACCTCCACCCGGCACACCTCCACCCGGCACACCTCCACCCGGCGGGGCGGCCGGGACGGTGGCGCCGCCGCGTCCGAGTACGCCGCCGTGCTGCTGCTCGCGAGCTGCATCGTGATCGCCCTGCTGGGCTCCGCCGTGCGGACGGCCGGTACCGAGGTCCAGCAGGCCATCTGCAGTCTGTTCAGCGATGACTGCGACCCGGCGGCACGCGAGGCCGGCCCGTCCGGAGAGGACGGGCGGTCCACCGCGGCCGGCGGCGAGCCCGTCCAGGGACGAACCCCCGCGCAACGCCACTCGCTGCGTTCCTGCAGCGCCGATGCGGCCGGCGGTGACGTGCCCGGATGGGAGGGCTGCGGGCCGCCTCCCGGGACGATCCCCTCCGGCGAGACCCCGCCGAGGATTCCGGCGGAGCCGGAGCGGCCGGAGGAGCCGGAGGAGGTCGGGCGGGCCGCCGGCAGGGCGGTGGGCGAGATCATCCGGTGGTGGCCGAGCATGCTCCATCCGGACGACCTGCTGAGGTTCGTCTATGGGATGGACGGCGTCTGGACGGACTTCCCGGCCGAGATGGGGTACACCCCGGAACGTGTGGAGACCGACGCCGGGACGCGGATGATCAACCCGGAGGGCTTCTGCTCGACGCCGGAGCTGCCGGTCATCGGGCAGGCGCCACCGGGCAACACGGGGCGCTCCTTCGACTTCACCCACGCCTGCCAGGCGCACGACTACGCCTACGACATGATGCGCTTCTACGAGCGGATGGGCATTCCGCACGATCCGGAAGCCCGCAGGACCGCGGACACCCTGTTCGAGGCGGACCTCTTCGCCCACTGCGACACGCGCAGCGGAGCCGACCGCTCGGCCTGCCGGAACTGGGCCACCGTCTACGCCGCCGCGGTGTTCGTCAACTCCGATCGCCAGGGATTCGGTGTCCCGTGAACCCGGCCCGCCTGCGCAGGGGCGCGGTCCTCTCGCTGTTCTCGGCGACGGCCGGTCTCGTCGCCGTCTTCGCCTACGACACCGTCGCCTACGGCCGGGACGCCGAGACGGGCATCAGCGTCATCCTCACCGAGATGGCGCTCTTCACGGTGATCGTCTTCGCCGGCGTCCTCGCGGCGACGCACGTCTCGGTGCGGCACGTCCGGCGCCGCGTCGTCCGCCAGGGCGCGGTGGCCGTCCCGCTGAACTGGGCGGCCGCCGTCGTCCCCGCCGCCCTCGCCTTCTCCCCGTTCGTCGGCGGGCTCGGCCGCGCCGTCGACCTCGCCCTCGTCGCCGGCCCGTTCCTCCTGCTGGGCCAGGTGGTCACCGCCGCCGTCACCGCGATCGTCAACGTCCGGTCCCGCGCCGCCACCCCCGGGCGAGACGGACGCGGCGACTACGGGATATGAAGGAGCGGTCTCGCAGGGCACCAGGGACGGACGGGAACGTGCATGGCTGACGAGGTCGTCGGGATCGTCGGGGCGGGGATCATCGGGCTCGCGGTCGGCCGGGAGATCGCCCGGCGGCGGCCGGGGACGCGGGTCGTCGTGCTGGAGAAGGAGGACCGCGTCGCCGTCCACCAGACCGGGCACAACTCCGGGGTGGTGCACGCGGGCATCTACTACAGGCCCGGCAGCCTCAAGGCGGACCTGTGCACGCGCGGCCGGGCCATGCTGCGCGAGTACTGCGCCGCGCGGCGGATCCCCTACGACGAGTGCGGCAAGCTCGTCGTCGCCGTCGACGAGGACGACGTGGCCCGCCTCGGCGACCTGGAGGCGCGGGCGGCGCGGAACGCCGTGCCCGGCATGCGGCGCGTGGACGCGGCGGGCATCCGGGAGATCGAACCGCACGCCGCGGGCCGCGCGGCGCTGCACTCCCCGTACACCGCGATCACCGACTTCACGCGCGTCGCCGAGGCGTTCGCCGACGACATCGCCGGCGCGGGCGGGGAGGTCCGGTTGTCCTTCCCCGTCACCGGCATCGAGGTCTCGGGCGCCGGCGTGGAGGTCGTCTCGGGCGAGGAGCGCGTGCGGGTCGGCCACCTGGTCATCTGCGCGGGAATCCACGGCGACGTCGTGTCCGGCCTCGCGGGCGACGACCCGGGGCCGAGGATCGTCCCGTTCCGGGGCGAGTACATGACCATCGTCCCGGCGAAGGCGCATCTGGTGCGCGGCCTCATCTACCCGGTCCCGGATCCGCGCTACCCGTTCCTCGGCGTGCACTTCACCCGGCGGGTGTCGGGGGACGTCGAGGTCGGCCCCAACGCCGTCCTCGCCCTGGCCCGCGAGGGGTACCGCCGCTCGGACGTCTCGCTGCGGGACCTGCGCGACATCGCCGGCTGGGGCGGGTCGTGGCGGATGGCGCGGCGGCACTGGCGCACCGGCGTCCGGGAGGTGCACGGCTCCCTGTCCAAGCGCGCCTACATGAAGGCGGCGCGGCGGTACGTGCCGGAGGTCGGGCCCGGTGACGTGGTCCGCGCGGGCGCCGGGGTACGTGCCCAGGCGCTCGACCGGGACGGCGGCCTGGTGGACGACTTCCGCATTCACCGGCTCGGAGCGGTCACCGCCGTCCGCAACGCGCCCTCGCCCGCCGCGACCTCGTCCATGGCCATAGCCGAGTACATCGCCGACGTCCTCGAAGGGAAGAAATGAGCGAGCATCCGAAGCCGTCCGCCCGGGCGCGCGAACTCGTCCGCGGCGCCTACGACCTGCACGTCCACGTGTCCCCGGACGTGGTGGAACGGCTCATCGACGACCTGTCGGTCGCGCCCAGGTTCGCGGCGGCGGGGCTGGGCGGCCTCGTGCTGAAGTCGCACTACTTCTGCACGGCCGAGCGCGCCGCCGTGGTGCGCGCCGCCGTCCCCGGGGTCGACGTCGTCGGGGCGATCACGCTGAACGGCTCGGTGGGCGGCATGAACCCCCTGGCGGTGGAGCTCGCCGCCCGCGCCGGGGCGCGGTTCGTGTGGCTGCCGACCGTCGACAGCGCCAACCAGCGCGCCTGCACGGCGAGCGCACCGGAGGGCGCCCGCCCGCCGATGTGGGCGCGGTTGCAGGACGAGCTGCGCGCCGAGGGAATGGCGGCCGACCCGGTCGACACCGTCGCCGGCGACGGCCGGCTCACCGAGCCCGCCCGCCAGGTGCTCCGGGTGATCGCCAAGTACGACATGACGCTGGCCACCGGCCACCTCGGCGCGGACGAGATCGACACCGTCGTGGACGGGGCGGTCGCGGCGGGCGTGCGGCGCATCGTCGTCACCCACCCCGAGTTCACCTCCCAGCGCGTCGCGGTGGACCGGCAGCGGGAACTCGCGGCGAAGGGCGCCCTCATGGAGCGCTGCTTCAGCACCGCCTACACCGGCAAGGTCTCCTGGGACGTCTGGCTGGCGAACATCCGCGCCGTGGGCCCCGAGCACTCCGTCCTGTCCAGCGACCTCGGCCAGCCCTTCAACCCGCCCGTCGAGGACGGCATGGCCCTGATGGCCGACCGCCTCCTCGCGGAGGGCTTCACCGAGGACGAGGTGCGCCGGATGGCCGTCCACAACTCCCGCCACCTCGCCGCGGCCGACGGCCCCGCCTAGGTCACCTCTGTTCCGGTGGCGGGGCCGCCCTGGTGACGAGCGTGCGGAGCGTGCGCTCGAATGCCGCCCGCTGGTCGGTCCCGACGGGGGCCAGCAGCTCGTCCTCCATGGCTCGGATCTCCTCCCGGCAGGCGAGCAGGGTCCGCTCGCCCTCCGGGGTGAGGGAGACGGTGTGGTTCCGGCGGTCAGCGGGGTCCGGTGTCCGCCGGATCAGCCCGCTTCGCTCCAGCAGATCGAGGTTCCGGATCAGCCGCGTCTTGTCGCGGCCCGTCGCCGCGGCCAGGCCGGCCTGTGTCCTCGCCGGGCCGCGCCCCAGGACGGCGAGGACGACGTAGTCCCACATCTGGAGCCCGTGGCGCTCGAAAATCGGCTGCTCGCGCCTGGTCACCTCGCGGAGCAGGCGATCCAGCAGAAACCCCAGTTCGGTGCGATCGCTCACGCCGCCTCAATCTAGCCGCTTGCAATCCATGTGCATTTGCTTATCATCTACCTATGTTTACTATCTACGAACGCAGCCTGGCCGACGTCTCCCGGGTCGTCGGCGAGGTCGGGCCCGGCGCGCTCTCGCGGCCGACTCCCTGCGGCGGGTGGAACCTGCGGCAGTTGCTGACCCACATGGTCGGTCAGAACGACGGGTTCGCGCGCGCGGTCGCCGACGGCGAGGCACCCGCGTCCGCTTCCGAGCGGGACGAGCTCGCGGACACCGAGGTCCAGAGCGAGTGGGAGCGCTCGGCTCAGGCCCTGCGCGGTGAGTTCCGGGCCGCCGATCTGGAACGCGAGGTGCGCATCGAGGGGTTCCCCCCGCTGCCCGCGAAGACGGCGCTGCGCATGGTCGCCCTCGACAACGCCGTGCACGCGTGGGACGTCGCGTCGGCGCTCGGAGTGGAGTACCGGCCCGGCGCGGAGCTCACGGCCTTCTGCCTGGAGTTCGCCCGCGAGATCGCCGCCCTGCCCCGCGAGTTCGTCGCCGACTCCTTCGGGCCTCCGGTGGCCGGGACCCCGGCGGCCACGCCGTGGGCCGAGGCGCTGCGCCTGCTCGGCCGGAGCACGACCCCCGACGGCCGGTGGCCCGCCGCCTGACGGCCGGGCCGGGTGCCGCGTCAGGGCGGGGTGGGGCCGGTGGAGCGGCGGATGGCCAGGTGGGAGG
>NZ_SMLC01000235.1 GCF_004349245.1 Actinomadura sp. 6K520
AACCCACCCACGCCCTGGCCGCCGCCATCGCCGAGGCCCGCCACTGCGCCGAGACAGGCGAACCCAAGGTCATCCTCACCGCCCTCTGCGGCCACGGCCACCTGGACATGGCCGCCTACGACCGCTACCTGTCCGGCGAGATGGAAGACCACCCCCTCCCCCAGTCCCGCCTGGACGAGGCCCTCACGACCCTTCCGTGAGCCGGGAACAACACCGGACCCGCTATCGTCTATGTACGGCGGACGAGCCGGCCGGACGGCCGCGTCGGGGAGCGATCCCCGTCGAGGAAAGTCCGGGCTCCACAGGGCAGGGTGGTCGGTAACGCCGACCCGGGGCGACCCGCGGGAAAGTGCCACAGAAAGCAAACCGCCACCGGTTCGCCGGTGGTAAGGGTGAAACGGTGAGGTAAGAGCTCACCAGCGCCCACGGTGACGTGGGCGGCTCGGTAAACCCCACCCGGAGCAAGGTCAAGAAGGGGCCCCGCAAGAGGCCCCGCGCAGGTGCCCGAGGGCGGCCCGCCCGAGCCTGCGGGTAGACCGCTGGAGGCCGCCGGCAACGGCGGCCCGAGATGGATGGCCGTCACCCGCCGCCCCGCACGGGACGGCGGGCCACAGAACCCGGCTTACAGGCCGGCTCGTCCGCCCCTTTCTCTAGGATTCGAGCCAGGGAAGGGTGAAGCGGGTGAAGACGATGCCGCCGGTGTCGCCGATCTCGTAGAGGGTGCCGATGGAGCCGTCCGCCAGGACGGCCATGGTGGAGTAGCCGGCGGCACCGGGTTTGAGTAGGGCGTGGGCGGGCCAGCTCGCGCCGTCGTCGCGGCTCACCCGGACGGTCAGGTCGGTGCGGTCGGTCGCGGCGTTGTTGCTGTGCAGGGCGACGCCGGTCAGGGACGGGGCGCCCCGGGCCGGGCGCAGGTAGGAGATCTCGTCGCCGTTGCAGGCGGGGTCGATGAGGCCGCTGTTCCAGGCGGTGCCGAAGGCCGCGGTGACGTCCGGTGCGGTGGCGTACCAGCGGTTGCCGCCGCCGTTGGAGCGCATGTTCTGCGCGATCCGGCCGGTGGAGCGCTGGACGGCCTTGCTCTCGTTGACGCCGGTCGCGGCGGACGTCCCGTTGCGCCAGGTCGCGCCGTGGTCGTCGGAGTAGATGTTGGACGCGTGGTCGACGCCCCCGGCCTTGTACACGATCGGCTGGACGAGGCGCCCCGAGGCGAGTTGGATGCCGTGGCCGGAGGAGGCGAACATGCCCGCCCAGGACGGGTGGCGGACCTGCGGGTTGAGGTCGACCGGGGAGCTCCAGGTGGCGCCGTCGTCGGTCGAGGTGATGTAGCGGATGTGGGTGTTGTCCGGGGCCGTCGTGGAGGTGTCGCCCGGGACCGAGCTCCAGAAGCCGATGCCCGGCCTGGGGGAGTAGGTGAAGAAGACGAAGACCTTGCCGGTCTCGCGGTCCACGAGGATGCTCGGATCGCCATAGCCCTGGGACGTGGCCGGCGGGCTCGCGATGATCTTCGGGTGGGAGAAGGTCGCGCCGCCGTCGGTGCTGCGGGCCATCGCGATCCGGATGTCGTTGGTGCCGCCGCCGAGGTCGTAGCTGCCGTCGACGCGGGCGTCCATGGCGGCGAGGACCGTGCCGTCGTTGGTGACGGCGAGAGCGGGGATGCGGACGGACCTGGCGGCCTTCCCGAGACCGTCGATGACCGTGGACGTGGTCAGGACGGTCTGGGAGTTCATGCCCGGTTCTCCGGCGTCCAGCCCGCACCCGGAGGTGCCGGAGAGGGTGTCGCTCCAGGAGCCCGACGAGACGTTGAACGTGTAGGGGGTTCCGTCGGGAACCGTCCAGTAGAGGCCGTTGTGGCCCGACCCGGCGGGGACGGTGACGGTCCAGGGGGAGCCGCTGCGTCCGGGCCAGGCGACGGTGAACGTGCGCGAGGCGGCTGAGCGGTTGTCCAGGATGAGGCGCAGGCGGTGCGGGGTGCCGCAGTCCATGGTGGCGCGGACGCTGAGCGCGCCGGAGCAGTCGAGTGTGCCGCTGTTGGTCTGGTCGAACCCCTGCGGGGTCGTCGTGCGGAACGTGTAGCCGGTGCCGGACGGCCTGGTGAAGTGGAAGTGGGCGCTGTCGCCGGCGGCCACCTGGGCGGTCCAGGTGCCGACCCCGGGCCAGGTCAGGGTGAACGTGGTGGCGGAGGAGGTCCCGTTGACCACCGTCTGCTGGATGCGGCTGGACGTGCAGTCCTGCGTCACCACCGCGGACTGGCCGGCGGCCTGGGCCGGAGCGGCGGTGACCGAGGCCAGGACGGTGACCGCGGCGATCGTCGCGGCGCGGATGCGGGGGGACGTGGAGGGGCGGGGGATGGGCATGGCCTCACCTTCCGATCGGACATGGGATGTAGGATGTCCGTCGTGGGGTGAAGCTAGACGCGGTGCCCGGGGCCGTCAAGCCCCGGACTTCAGATTTCCGCGTCGTCCTCGTCGCGGCGGGTCTGGTCCAGGCGGACGCGGATGCCGCGGAAGTGCGCGGCCATGGCCGCGGCGGCGGCCCCGCGATCGCCGGCGCGGAGCGCCTCGTAGATGTCGCGGTGCCGCTGTGCGACGTCCGCCGCCTCCTGCTCGACGGGTGCGAGGTCGTGCTGCAGCGTCCGGTACACGTCCCAGAACGCGCCGAGGAGCTGGTTGACGATCGGGTTGGCGAGCGGCTTGTAGAGCAGCTCGTGGAACATGCGGTCGGTCTCCGGGGTCACGAGGCCGGCCCGGGCCTCGGCCTCCATCCGCTCCATGATCTCGTCCAGCTCGGCGTTGCCGCTGGCAAGTCCGCGGTCGATGACGTCCTCGACCAGGCCCCGTTCGAGGACCTCGCGGATGTCCACCAGGTGCGCCAGGTCGTCGCGGCCCTGCCGCTTGGACATGCGCGCGTGGAAGGTCAGCTCGTCGACCAGGGCGCCGAGCGACATGCTGCCCACGTACATGCCGAAGCCGTGCCTGATCTCCACGATGCCGACCGCCTGCAGCGCCTTGAGCGCCTCGCGCAGCGAGTTGCGGCTCACGTCGAGCTCCTCGACCAGCTCGAACTCGGTGGGCATCGGGTCGCCGGCCGCCAGGCCGCGCTCCAGGATCAGCTGCTTGACCCGCTGCTGCACCTCCTCGGTCCGGCTGCTGCGGCCGCGCGTCGCACGTCCCCGCGTCCGAGCTGCGGTCATCGGCTCACGCTCCCCATCCCGTCGGATTCGTCGCGGCCCGGCACTTGACCTCGCCGGTGCCGACGCCTACCGTACACCGACGAACGACGTTGGATGTCCTACCTCCCCTCCGACCTGCGTCGGACTACCCTGCAACCCCCACCACGCACCCCCAACTCCCACCGCGCCCCAGGAGGCGACGTGACCAAGCTCCAGCCCGGCCAGGGCCTGCACCGCCGCGACTTCCTGCGCTACACCGGGATGCTCGGCGCCGCCGCGACGATCACCGCCGGCCTGGCCGCGTGCGGCGGCCCCTCCTCCACCGGGTCCGGCGGATCCGGTGGCGGCGGCGACACCATCCAGGCCGCGCTCGCCTACGCCCTCTCGGGCGGCTTCGACCCGATGACGGCCTCCAGCGCCGTCGCCACGGCCGCCAACCTCCACGTGCTGGAGTCGCTGGTCGACCTCGACCCGATCACCCGGCAGCCCTACAACGCCCTCGCCAAAGAGGACCCCGCCGAGGTGGACGACACCACCTACCGGGTCACGCTCCGCGACGGCGCCAAGTTCCACGACGGCTCCGAGGTCACCGCCGACGACGTCGTCTTCAGCTTCGAACGCGTCCTGGACCCGGAGAACGCGTCGCTGTTCATCCAGTTCCTGCCGTTCCTGGACGGGGTGAAGAAGGTCGACGCGGCCACCGTCGAATTCAAGCTCAAGTACCCGTTCGCGCTGTTCGCCGAGCGCCTGTCCGTCGTGAAGGTCGTGCCGAAGAAGGCCGTCGAGGCCGACCAGAAGAAGTTCGACGCGCTGCCGGTCGGCTCCGGTCCGTTCAAGCTGACCTCCGCGAGCGCCACGGACGGGCTGACCTTCGCCAAGGCCGGCACCTACAACGGCCCGCGGCCCGCGAAGGCCGCGAAGATGACGTGGCTGCTGCTGGCCGAGCCGTCCACCCGCGTCTCCGCGCTGCAGTCCGGCCGCGCCCAGGCGATCGAGGCCGTCCCCTATCTGAACGCCGACGAGCTGTCGAAGAAGGCGGCGGTCGAGTCGGTGCAGAGCTTCGGCCTGCTGTTCCTGATGTTCAACTGCGAGCGGAAACCGTTCGACGACGTGCGCGTCCGGCAGGCGCTGCACTACGCGCTCGACACCGACAAGCTCATCGAGACGGCGCTGCTGGGCAACGCCGCCGCGGCGACCAGCTTCCTGCCCGCCGGCCACCCCGACTACGTCAAGGCGTCCACCGTCTACGGCCACGACCCCGCCAAGGCCAAGAAGCTGCTGTCGGACGCGGGCGTCAGCGGACTGAAGGTCGAGCTGGTCACCACCGACACCGACTTCGTCAAGGACTGCGCGCCGCTGATCAAGCAGAGCTGGGACGCGATCGGGGTCGCCACCACGCTCAACGTGGGCCAGTCGGGCGGGCAGTACTCCAACCGCATCGACACCGGCAAGTTCCAGGTCATGGCCGCCCCCGGCGACCCGTCGGTGTTCGGCAACGACTGCGACCTGCTGATGCGCTGGTTCTACGTCGGGACCTGGCCCGAGACCCGCAGCCGCAACGCCGGCACGGCCGAGGCGAAGAAGGTCGTCGGCCTGCTGGACGAGGCGGCACGCCGGCCCGACGCCGCCGCGCGCAAGGAGCTGTGGCAGCAGGCCATCGACATCGTCGCGGAGCAGGCCGCGCTGTACCCGATCTTCCACCGGAAGCTCGTCACCGGCTGGCGGCGCGAGGCGCTGCCCGGATTCCGGCCGATGTCGACCACGGGACTGTCGTTCATGGACGTCGGCCGCGCCTGATCCGGCCCGGCCGACGCCGCACTCCCGACCGAACGGACACCCTCCATGGCAACGATCCTGCGCATGACGGCGGGACGGCTGCTGACCCTCGCACCGATGGTGCTGGGGATCACGCTGTTCGTCTTCGTCGTGCTGCGCTTCTCACCCAACGACCCCGCGTACAACGCGCTCGGTGAGGGCGCGACACCGGAGGCGCGGCGGGCGTACGCGGCCGAGCACGGGCTCGACGACCCGCTGCCGGTCCGGTACGTCCGGTTCCTCGGTGATCTCCTGCACGGTGACCTCGGGGTGACCGCGCCGCCGAGCCGGTCGGTGACCAGCGCGATCGGGACGGCGTTCCCGCTCACACTCCAGCTCACCGTGCTGGCGGTGCTGATCGGCGTGCTGTTCGCGGTGGTCCTCGGCGTCACCGCGGCGCTGTTCCGGGACCGGTGGCCGGACCAGGCGATCCGGGTGCTGTCCATGGCGGGTGTCGCGATGCCCTCGTTCTGGCTCGGCATCCTGCTGATCCAGCAGTTCGCGGTGGGGCTCGGCTGGTTCCCGACCGGCGGGTACGTCAACCCGGCGGACTCGGTGGGCGGCTGGCTGCGCAGCCTCACCCTGCCGGCGATCGCGATCGCGTTCCCGGTGGGGTCGCTGCTCGCCCGGGTGGTGCGCACCGCGATGGTCGAGGAACTCGACCGCGACTACGTGCGCACCGCCATCGGCGGCGGCCTGCCGCCCCTGGTGGTGGTCGGGCGGAACGTCCTGCGCAACGCGCTGATCACCCCGCTGACCGTGCTCGGCCTGCAGATCGGCTACCTGCTGAGCGGCGCCGTCGTGGTGGAGGCGATCTTCGGGCTGCCCGGCCTCGGCACCCTCATCATGCAGGGCGTCACGGCGGGCGACCCGGCGCTCGTGCAGGGGGTCGTCCTCGGCATCGCGCTGACGTTCCTGCTCGTCAACCTGCTGGTGGACGTGCTGTACCTGTTCGCGAACCCGCGGCTGAGGGGGGCCACCCGATGAACGCGACCCTGCATCCCACGGCCCGCGCGCTGCGCCGGCTGCGGCCCGCGTCCCGCATCGCGCTCGGCGTGCTGCTCGCGATAGCCGTCGCCGGGCTCGCCGCCCCGCTGATCGCCCAGCACGATCCGCTGACCACCGGCGTCGCCGGTCAGGCGCCGTCCGCCGAGCACTGGTTCGGCACCGACCGGGTCGGGCGGGACGTGTTCGCCCGCGTCCTGTACGGGGCGCGCTGGTCCCTCGCGATCGGCCTCGGCGCGACGCTGCTCGCGCTCGCGGCCGGGGCGCTGCTCGGATCCCTGGCCGCCACCACGCACCGCCTCGTCGACGAGATCGTGATGCGCTGCCTGGACGTCGTCATGGCGTTCCCGGCGGTCGCGCTGGCCGCGGTGCTGGTCACCGTGTTCGGCAAGAGCCTGCCGGTGCTGATCTGCACCATCGGTTTCCTGTACACCCCGCAGATCGCGCGGGTGGTGCGGGCGAACGTGCTCTCCCAGTACGGCGAGGACTACGTCGCGGCGGAACGCGTCATCGGCGCGGGACGCGGCCACATCCTGCGCCGCCACGTCCTGATCAACTGCGCGGCGCCGATCCTGGTGTTCTGCACGATCGTCGTCGCCAACGCGATCGTGTTCGAGGCGAGCCTGTCGTTCATCGGCGCGGGCGTCCAGGACCCCGATCCGTCCTGGGGCAGCGTCATCGCCTACGGCAAGTCGCTGGTGCTGGCGGGCGGCTGGTGGGCCACGTTCTTCCCCGGCCTGTTCATCCTCGTCACGGTGCTGGTGCTGAACGTCCTGTCCGAGGGCGTCTCGGACGCCTGGGCCGCGCCCGCCGGCCGCACCGACACCGAGGCCGCCACCGACACCGAGGCCGCCACCGGCACCAAGGCCGCCACCGACACCAAGGCCGCCGTCCGTGCCGAGGCCGGCGTCGTCACCGCTGCCGACGCCGCGTCCGACCGGACGGCCGGGGTCGGCGCCGACCTGCGGGAAGCGGGCCGGCGTCTCGCCGAACGGGCGCGCCCCCTCCCGGAGGGCGAGCCGCTGCTCCGCGTCGAGGACCTCACCATCGGCTTCCCCGACCGCTACGGCGACCTGAACGTCGTCGACGGGGTGTCCCTGGACGTCCGGCCCGGCGAGGTGGTCGGCCTGGTGGGGGAGAGCGGCTGCGGGAAGAGCCTCACCAGCCTGGCGATCATGGGGCTGGAGCCGCGCGGCGCGCGGATCGGCGGCCGGCTGCTGTTCGACGGCCGCGACCTGCGCACCACGCCCGCCCGCGAGCGGCGCCGGCTGCTCGGCCACGACATGGCGATGATCTACCAGGACGCGCTGTCGTCGCTGAACCCGGCGATGACGATCCGCGCCCAGCTCCGCCAGCTCACCCGCCGCGGCGGCACCCGCACCCCCGCCGAACTGCTCGGCCTCGTCGGCCTCGACCCGCACCGCACGCTGCGCAGCTACCCGCACGAGCTGTCGGGCGGGCAGCGGCAGCGGGTGCTGATCGCCATGGCGCTGTCGCGGGACCCGCGGCTCGTCGTCGCGGACGAGCCGACCACCGCCCTGGACGTCACCGTCCAGGCGGCGGTCATGCGCCTGCTGCTCCGGTTGCGCGCCGAACTCGGCTTCGCGCTGATCCTCGTCTCGCACGATCTCGCGCTGGTCGCCGACGTCACCGACCGGGTGGTCGTGATGTACGGCGGGCAGGTCGCCGAGGCGGGCGCCACCCCCGGCCTGGTCGCCGCGTCCCGGCACCACTACGCGCGGGGGCTGCTCGGCGCGGTGCTGTCGCTGGAGAGGACCGGTGGCAGGCCCGTGCAGATTCCGGGCGTGGTGCCGTCGCCGGCGCATTTCCCGGCGGGCTGCCGGTTCGCCGACCGCTGCGCCGCCGCGACCGGGCTGTGCGCGACGACGCGCCCGGAGCCGTCGGGCGATCCGCACCGGCACGCGTTCGCCTGCCACCACCCGGTCCACGAGTCCACCGATCCGTCCGGCCAGGTTCCGGCGAAGGCGGGAGAACCACGATGAACACACCCGTGATGGAACTGCGGGACGTGCACGTCCGGCTGCCCGTCCGCACCGGGAACCCGTTCCGCCGCGCCGCCGTGCACGCCCTGACCGGCGCCGACCTCGCCATCGGGCGCGGTGAGACGGTCGGGATCGTCGGCGAGTCCGGGTGCGGCAAGTCCACGCTCGCGAAGGTGCTCGTCGGCCTGACCCGTCCCACCTCCGGCACGGTGCTGTTCGAGGGCGGCGAGCTCGGGGCCCTCCGCCGCCGCGACCGCGCCGTCCGGCTCGGCGCGTCCGTCGGGATGGTCTTCCAGGATCCCGCGACCGCCCTGAACCGGCGGCTGCCGGTCCGGGCGATCCTGCGCGACCCCCTCGACGTGCACCGCCGGGGCGAACCCGGCGAGCGGGACGAGCGCGTCCGGGAACTGATGTCCCTGGTCGGGCTGCCGCCGCAGCTCGCCGCCGCGCTGCCCGGGCAGCTGTCGGGCGGGCAGCGGCAGCGTGTCGCGATCGCCCGCGCGCTGGCCCTGGAACCGGCGCTGCTCGTCGCGGACGAGCCGACCTCGGCCCTCGACGTGTCGGTCCGGGCGCAGATCCTCAACCTCATGCTCGACCTGAGGGACCGGCTCGGCCTGGCGATGGTGTTCGTCTCGCACGACATCCAGACGGTCCGCCGCATGTCCGACCGGGTGGTCACCATGTATCTCGGGCGGATCGTGGAGGAGGCCCCCGCCGCGGTGGTGGCGCGCGGTGACACGCGCCACCCGTACACGCGGGCGCTGCTGTCCGCGACGCCCAGCCTGCTCGACCCGATGGAGCCGATCCGGCTGGACGGGCCCGTGCCGTCGGCCGTCGACCCGCCCACCGGATGCCCGTTCCGCACGCGCTGCTGGCGCGCCACCCCCGAATGCGGTGAGGCCATGCCCGGCGCCACGCCCGCCTCCGACGAGCGGCACCTGTACCGGTGCCTGCATCCCGTCACCGACCCGTCCGACCTCGCTCTTTCCTCCGTCTCCCAGGAGATTCCGTGACCTCCGCTCCCACCGGCCCCCCGACCGCC
>NZ_SMLC01000236.1 GCF_004349245.1 Actinomadura sp. 6K520
AGAGACGGGGACAGGGGCGGGCGGGATCGCGCCCAGGTGGCGGAGGACGACTTCGCGCTGGGCGGCGATCAGTTCGCGGCCGGTGCGCAGGTACTCCAGGACGGCGGCCTCGGAGGCGCGGTCGAGCGGGCCGGAGATTCGTTCGGCCGGGCGTAGCGCGTTGGGCGGGTAGGTGCCGTCGGCGGCCCGGACGAGGTGGCCGTGCACGAACCAGCCGGGCGCGGAGTCGGGCGCGGACGTGAGCGGGTGAGCGCCGCGGCCGGCGAAGAGGGGCAGCGGGTCGACGGGGGCACCGGCGGCGGCCAGTCCGGCGAGGCTGTGCAGAAGGTGGGTCAGGCCGTGCTCGCCGGGAGCGTCGCAGCTCACGGCGGTGTGCGGGCGGTCACCGAGTACCTCGCCGACGAGGCCGGTGAGGACGTGCCCGGGCCCCGCCTCGATGAAGGTGCGGGCGCCCGCGTCGTACATCGCCTCGATCTGCTCGGCGAAGCGCACCGGCGCGGTGTGCCGCCCGGCGAGGGCGGCGGCGAGGCCGGCGGGGTCGGTGTCGTGCGGGGCGGCGGTCCCGCCGGCCCAGACGGGGAAGGCCGGCGAGCGGAGGTCGCGGGCGGCGAGGTCGGCGCGCAGGTCGGCGGGCGCCGCGGCGGAGAGCTCGATCATGTCGGTGTCGTCGAGGACGCCGGCGGCGCAGAGTGCGACGAGTTCGCCGTGGCCGTGGCCCGCGGCGAGGTCGGGGTGGATGCCCAGCGCGGTCAGCAGGCGGTGGACGGCGAGTCCGGCGATGCCGAGGGCGGGCCGGGCGACACGTTCGATCTCCGCGAGCCGGCGGGCGGTCTCGTCCGGCGTGAACGCGGCGGGCGGGAACATCGCCGGGGCGTACCGTCCGCCGGCGAGGCGGAGGAGACGCTGGAGGCGCGGGAAGGCGACGAAGAGGTCGGCGAGCATGTTCGGCCGCTCGCTGCCCTGGCCGGGGAAGAGGAACGCCACCTGGCCCGCCTCACCGGACGGGAGGAAGACGCCGGGTGCCGGACGGAACTCCCCGGCGAGGGCGAGCTTGCGGCGCAGGTCGTCCAGCCCGGTCGCCACGAAGGCCACCTGCACGGGCCCTTGGAGGGAGGTGGCCGTCCGGGCGAGGTCGCGGAGCCGGGGCTCCCCGGCGGAGAGTTCGCGGAGGCGGTCGAGCTCGGCGCGGGCGGCCGGACGGTCGGCCGCCCGGATCAGGAACAGTTCGGCGGGCCACTCGGGCAGCCCGGACACGGGCTCGGGCGCACCGTCGTAGCCGGACAGGACGGCGTGGAAGTTCGCGCCGCCGTGCCCGAAGGCGCTCAGCCCCGCGTACCGGTCGCGGGGACGGGTCGCCCACGGCCGGGCGGCGCCGCCGAACACGAACGGGCCGTCCGGCTCCCACGCGGGGGCGGGGCAGGCGAGGTGCGGCGTCCCGGGAAGCACGCCCCGGTGCAGGGCGTACGCGGTCTTGATGAGGCCGGCGAGCCCCGCGGCGCGGCGGGTGTGGCCGATCTGCGCCTTGACCGATCCGAGCGTGACGCTGCCCGGCGCCGCGCCCGCGAACGCCGACGAAAGGGCGGATAGTTCCGTCCGGTCGTCCTCCTCGGCGCCGGTGCCGTGCGTCTCGACCAGGCCGATCGACGCGGGTGCGACGCCCGCGCGCTCGTAGGCGCGGTCGAGGGCGAGGCGCTGCCCGTCGGCGCGGGGGGTGGTCAGGCCGTCGGAGCGGCCGTCGCTGGACGCGGCGACGGACTTGACGACGGCGTAGACGCGGTCGCCGTCGCGCTCGGCGTCCGCGAGGCGCTTGAGGACGACGCAGGCGACGCCCTCGCCCGGCACGATGCCGTCGGCGGACGCGTCGAACGCGGCGGAGCGGCCCGACGGCGACAGCTCCGGGGAGAGCAGCAGGTAGTCCTGGACGCCGGTGCCCAGGTCGGCGGCACCGCACAGCACCATGTCGCTGGATCCCGCGGCGAGGTCCTTGCACGCGGCGTCGAGTGCGGCGAGGGACGCGGCGCCGGCGGCGTCCACGGTGTAACCGGTGCCGGCGAGGTCGAGGACGTGCGCGATCCGTCCGGCGATCACGTTGGTGAGGACGCCCGCGAGGGACTCCGCGGTCGGGCGCGGAAGCCGCTCGTCCAGCTCGGCGGGCACCTCGCCCAGGTATGACGGGAGCGTCGCCCGCACGCCGTAGGCGGTGGCGAGGTCACCGCCACCGTCGGCGCCGAAGAAGACGGAGGTCCGGGAGCGGTCGAACGGCCGGTCGGCGTATCCGGCGTCCCGGAGCGCACGGGACGCGACCTCCAGCGCGAGGAGCTGGATCGGGGCGATGGCGCCGAGCGCACCGGGCGGGATGCCGTACGCCTCGGGGTCGAACGGGATGCCGGGGAGGAAACCGCCCCATCTGGACGGCGTGCGCTCCTCGCCGGACGGGTCGCCATGGCACTCGGAGTTCCGGTGCGCGACCTCGGTGACGCAGTCCGCGCCCGCGACGATGTTCGCCCAGTACCCGTCCGCGTCGCGGGCGCCGGGGAACACGCAGCCCACGCCGATGATCGCGACGTCGGCCGGGCGCGGCCGCCGACCGCCCGGCGCGGCGGTACGGGACCCGCCGACGCCCAGTTCGGCCGCGCGGGCCGCGAGGAACGCCGTCGCACCGGACGTGACCTGCTCGTGGAGCGCGGCGATGCCGGTCGTGGCCGAGCGCAGCGCCGCGGCATCCCCCATCGCGTACAGGCCGGCGGCCCGCTGCCCGGCGGCGTCGACCGGGGTGGACCGGCGCAGCCCCTTCGCGGCGACGCACAGGCGGGCGAGGTTCAGCTTCTCGAGCCGGCGCCCCACCTCCTCGCCGGACGTCCCGACCTGTTCCAGCTCCCGGCGCGTCTCACCGAACGTGTCCACGTACGGGGTGCGGGCGCAGCGGGTCACCCGGCCGGCGGACGACTCCAGCAGGGCCGTCCCGTCACAGGCGAGCGCGACGTCCTGGTAGCCCGGCTGGATCGCGCCCGTCGCGACCGCCTCCGTCGTGAACAGGTACCCGGTGCCCAGCATGACGCGGACGTCGGCGCCCCGTTCCGCCAGCGGCCCGGCCAGCGCCGCGACCATGGCCGCGGACCGCTCGTCATGGACGCCGCCCGCGAACATCACCGACAGCTCGGCCGCGTCGCCGTCGAACGCCATCAGCCGCTCGACCTGCGCCTCCCACAGCGCGAACGCGGCCCGCGGCCCGGTGTGCCCGCCGCCCTCCCGGCCCGCGAAGACGAACTTCCGCACGCCCTCGTCCAGGAACCGTCCCAGCAGGCCGGGCGACGGGACGTGCAGGTAGGCGCCGATCCCGGCCTCCTCCAGCGCCGCGGCCTCCGCCGCGCACCCGCCGGCGAGAAGCGCGTACGGGGGGCCGGCCGCGCGGACCGCGGCGAGCTGCGCCTCGCGGACGTCCGTGGGCGTGCACCCGGCGGGCGCGGCGGCGGCGATCCCGGCTCCCCAGGGCCGTCCGCCGAGCCGGTCGGCGGTCTCGCGGAGCAGCGCCGCGACCTGCTCGCCGTCCATCAGGGCGAGCGCGAGGAACGGCAGGCCGCCCTCCTGCGCGACGGCGCCCGCGAACGCGGAACGGTCGCTGACGTGGGCCATCGGCGCCTGGACGACCGGGTACGCGCGGCCGGAGGCATCCTCGCGCGGTGCGAGCGGCTCCGCCCGCACGGCGGCCCGCAGGTGCGCGGCGATCTGCTCGCGGATCTCCTGGACCACTCCCCCGGCCGTCTTGTGCCGGGCCGCGAGCGCGGCGGCGGACGGCCCGTCCTGGCCCACCGGCGGCGTTCGCCCCCGCGTGGCGGCCGCGGCCTCCGGCTCCGCCAACGCGGCCGCGACCTCGGCGGACGGGTCCGCCTCCCGGACGAGCGCGAGCTGCACGTCGAGGACGACCCCGGCCGCGCCGCCCGCGACCGCCGCCGCGGCCGTGCGCGGCCCGATGCCCCCCGCCGCGTACACCGGGACGTCCACCGACGGGTCGGCCATGAGCCGCTGCAGCAGGACGAACGTGCCCAGGTCACCGACGCGTCCGCCCGCTTCGGCGCCGCGCGCGACGAGCCCCACGTCCCCGGTGAACCCGCGGGCGACCGGGACGACGGCGGCGGCCTCGTCCGGATCGACGACCTCGACCAGGAGGCGGCGTCCCCGCGCGAACCCGGCGACGTCCAGCGAGTCGTCGGACCGCAGCGCCGGGGCGTCCACCAGGACGGTGTCGGCGGCGGCCGGGATCTCGGCCGGCCTGACCCGGCAGCCGGCGGGGACGCGGATTCCGAAGGGGCCCGTCCACCAGCGGCGCAGGTCGGTGAGGGCGGCGAGGCCGGACGCGCGGTCGGCGCCGAGGTCGAGCACCCCGGTCCCGCCCGCGCGGGCGACCGCCACCGCGAGATGGGACGCGGGCCGGCCGAACGGGGTGACCCCGATGATCTCGGGCTGCGGCCGGTTCTCCGGCACACGCCCGTACTCGCCCGTATCCGCCGCCATGCAGTGCCCCCCGACGTTCCGCCCGGCCCAGGCCGGCGTCCCGGACCGGCCGCGCGGACCGGCGACGGCCCGGCGCGGCTCGCATCAACGGGGCGCCACATTACGGTCGGCGACCATCAGGTCACCGGGACGACACACCCGAGTGCGCACCGATGGCGGCCCCGCAAAGAACTTTGGAACGTCCCTTGACGCGCCGCAGACCGGCCGGGGGTGCCGCGCGGGTCAGACGGGGACGGTGAAGCGCTGCGGCCGGATGCCGTGCCTGACGGTGCCCTCGTCCAGCCAGCGGTCAAGATGCCGCCACGTCGTCGTCCTGGCGGTATGCCCGGTCAGCACCCCCAGGTGCCCGCCGGTCGCGATCTCGAAGCGCACCTGCGGCGCCCCGCCGAGCAGCCGGATGAGGGGCAGGACGGCGCGGACCGGCGCGAGGGCGTCACCGCGCCCGGCGATGGCGAGCACCGGCACGCGGACATCGCCGAGATCCACTTTCCTGCCGCCGATCTCAATGCCGCCGCGCAGCAGCGCGTCGTCCCGCGAAAGAGTCCGGTAAATACGCCTGGCGACGCGTCCGGGGTAGCTGCTCATCTCGTCCGTGAAATGATCGACGGCCTCGGCCTGCGCCAGGAAATCGGCATTGTCAAGGTGGGTCAGTATTTTGCAGGGACGAAGCATGTACCTGTCTATTCCGGCGACCCGGTAGGCCCGTTTCGCCAGCGGCAGCGGGGCACCGCCGAGCATGAATCCGAGCACGTCCGCCTCGGCCCCGCGGGTCAGGCCGAGCAGCGGCCGCAGCGTCGCCGCCGGCCGCGCCGCGCCCGGGGCGACGGGGGCGGCGATCACCGCGGCGGACGCGATCGGCAGGCCCGGTCCGGCGGCGGCGGTGAGCAGCGACAGGACCCCGCCGAGGCACCAGCCGACGAGCTGGACGGGCTGACCGCCCGCGTCCCGGTGGACCGCCCGGATCGCGCCGGGCAGCACGTCCGCGACCCATTCCGCGAGCTCCGGCTCGCGGTCCGAGCACCGGACCGGCCCGTAGTCGAGCAGGTAGCTGAGCCGTCCGGCCCGGACGACGTGCTCGGCCAGGCTGCATCCGCGACGCAGGTCGTAGCAGCGCGCCGGCGCCCCCGGCGGCGGGACGAACAGCACCGGAGGCCCCGCCGGCACCACCCCCTCCGGCGGCCGGTAGCGGTACACCGACCGCCGGGGCCCGTCGTCGACCAGCTCCGCCGGCATCGGGCGGAGATCGGCGACATGCCCGTACATCGCCAGCTGGACGAGATTGACCGTGGCGGCTCGCAGCCCTCGCGGGGAAAGGATCATTTCCGCATTATCCATCCGCATTCGACGCACACGCCGGGCGCGCATTGACCAAAGGCGGCCGCGTCCGAGATACGGCCCGCTCAGATTATTAATACACTGGTCAGAGCACGGGCGATATCGTCCGCCTGTGAACCCTTCGTTAATTCGGATCGACGGCGCAAGAATTCGGGGCGGCCCTATCGGAGGAGGCGCGTACGCCGGGTTCGGCGCGGGATCACCATGGGCCGCGTCCGCCCGGGCCGTCCCCGGAGAACGGGCGCGATCCCGCCACCACGGCGGAGAGCAGCACCACCACGGCCGCCCCGCCGACGAGGTTCATGCCGGACGTCGCGAACGCCGCGTCCAGGGGCCCCTTCAGCGTCAGGGGCACGATCGTCAGCAGCGCGACCGCGATGCCGCCGATCCACGCGAACGCCCGGACCGGACGCGCCGACGTCGCCAGCAGCAGATGCATCAGCGCGGTCCCCTGGACCGTCCCCGCGAAGGCGCACAGCGCGTAGCTCGCCGCGGCGGGCTCCGCCGCAGTGTGCTCGCCCGCGAACACCGGGGCCTCCACACCGAGCAGCGCGCGCAGCCCGATCACCGCGGCGAACGCCAGCATCGCCCCGCCGAACGCGGCGGCCGCGCCGGTCCACCACAGCGCGCGCAGCGGCGGGTCCGACCGGGCGGCGATCTCCTCGTGCAGCGCGACGAAGTCCTCGTACCGCCGCACCGGCGCCTCCACCGGGCGCCGCTGCCCCGAGGAGGGACACCGGAACGACCGTTCCCAGGGCCGTGGCGCAGAGCGGCCGGCGTGCCTGCCGGGCAGGCCGCCGGAGTACCGCCCGAAAGACGAATCGGGCATCGTTCCCTCCCCCGGTGCGAACGATGGAGTGCTACCCGGCCCCGAAGGGGGGAACTCCCCCAAGCCCACCATTTTGCCGACGTTTGGCCGCGTTGCCCGACCCGGCGGCCCCCTGGAACACGAAGGTCCCCGGGGAGACGGACTCCCCGGGGACCCTGTCGGCTCGGCGTCAGACCTGGCCGGCCTTCTCCAGCGCCGCGCAGCAGGTGCCCGTGATCAGGCGCGCCACCACGTAGGGGTCGACGTTGGCGTTCGGCCGCCGGTCCTCGATGTAGCCGCGCTTTTCGACCTCGACCTGCCACGGGATCCGCACCGACGCGCCGCGGTTCGACACGCCGTAGCTGAACTCGCTCCACGGCGCCGTCTCGTGCATGCCGGTCAGCCGCCGCTCGATGTCGGCGCCGTACCCCGCCACGTGCTCCTGCGCCCGCTCCGCGAGCGCCTCGCACGCCGTGATGATCGCGTCGTACCCCTCGCGCATGGCCTTGGTCGAGAAGTTCGTGTGCGCCCCGGCGCCGTTCCAGTCACCCGCGACCGGCTTCGGGTCAAGGGTGGCGGACACGCCGTGGTTCTCGGCGACGCGGTAGAGCAGCCACCGCGCGACCCACATGTGGTCACCGACCTCGAGCGGCCCCGCCGGGCCGATCTGGAACTCCCACTGCCCCGGCATGACCTCGGCGTTGATGCCCGAGAGCTTCAGCCCGGCCGCCAGGCACGCGTCCATGTGCGCCTCGACGATCTCGCGTCCGAACACCTCGTCGGCGCCCACACCGCAGTAGTAGAAGCCCTGCGGCGCCGGGAAACCCCGCTCGGGGAAGCCGAGCGGGCGGCCGTCCTTGAAGAACGTGTACTCCTGCTCGATCCCGTACCAGGACTCCTGCGCCGCGTACTGCTCGGCGATCGGACGCAACTGGGCCCGCGTGTTGGTCTTGTGGGGCGTCCCGTCCACGAGGAAGACCTCGCACAGCACCAGCTTGTGGTCGCCGCCCCGGATCGGGTCGGGACACGAGAACACCGGCTTGAGGACGCAGTCGGACTTGTCGCCGGGCGCCTGGTTCGTGCTGGACCCGTCGAAACCCCACTCCGGCGGCTCGGCGCCGTCGGCCAGGATCCTCGTCTTCGACCGCAGCCGCGCTGTCGGCTCGGTGCCGTCGATCCAGATGTACTCGGCCTTGTAACTCAACGTGGGTCGTCCCTTCGAGGCGGCTTCAGCACACCCCAACCTGTCAACCAGGCATTTCGGACCTGTTGCCCATATGTGAACCCCACGTAAACGGGATTACGGAACGTCAGAGGACCTGCCCGCCGCGCGGTGGCTCCGCCGAACCCGCCGACCGGAGACCGATGAGTCCGGTGACCGGGCACGGTCCACCCCTACAGACCACAAACCATGGAAGCTGGAGGTGCCGAATGACCGCCAAGGCGCTACCGCACGTCGTCGACGCCGAGACCTGGCAACGCCACCTCGACGACCTGCGCGTCCGCGAAAAGGACGCGACCCGCGAACTCGACGCGATCGCCGCCCAGCGCCGCCGGATGCCGATGGTCGAAATGCCCGACTACACCCTTGAGGGCGAGGAGGGCCCGGTACGGCTGGTCGACATCTTCGACGGCAAGTCGCAGCTGATCGTCTACAACCACATGTGGTTCCCCGGCGAGCCGTGGCAGTGCGACGGCTGCACCGGGCTGACGTCGCAGTTCACGCGACTGGAGTTCCTGGACGCCTACGACGCCAGGTTCGTCATCGTCACGCAGGGGCCGATCGACGAGGCCCTCGCGTACAAGCACAAGGTCGGGAACAGGATGTCCTGGTACTCGACCGCGAACAGCTCGTTCGGCGCCGACGTCGACGCACCCCGCAACGGCGGCTTCGCAGTCAACGTGTTCCTGCGCGACGGCGACACCGTCTACCGCACCTGGCACACCAACGGCCGCGGCACCGAGCAGCTCACCCACACCTTCGCACTGATCGACGTACTGCCGTACGGCCGCCAGGAGGAGTGGCAGGACTCCCCCGAAGGCTGGCCCCAGTCCGCCACCTACAGCAAATGGCCGAGCTCCCAGGAAATCGCCACCCGCTACGGCCCGACCCCGTAACGAGCAGATCACGCCGATCCGTACGGCCCTTCCCGGCCAAAGGCCATGGTCCGCAACTGCGGATCATGGCCTCTACCTGCGTGGGCGCGGCAGGTTTCGAACCTGCGGCCACTCGCTTGTAAGGCGAGTGCTCTACCCCTGAGCTACGCGCCCGGTGTTGACGGGAAAGCGTACCCGTAACGAGCAGATCACGCCGATCCGTACGGCCCTTCCCGGCCAAAGGCCATGGTCCGCAACTGCGGATCATGGCCTCTACCTGCG
>NZ_SMLC01000237.1 GCF_004349245.1 Actinomadura sp. 6K520
ATTTCGGGGTCTTCGCTGACTTGGTGAGGCGCCAACCTGCGGAGACGCGTTCGATGAAGCCCGCTGCCGCCAGGAGGCCGAGCTTGGCGTTGACCGTGGTCAGATCGACGCCCGCCTTGACGGCCAGTTGGGCGGGGCCGGTGGCGCCGCGGGCGGGGAACGCCTCCAGGACGGAGCGGGTGACCGGTTCGAGGCGGTCGCGGGGCAGGACGGGGGTGTGCGGTGGCGGGGCGAGGTCCGTGCCGATGCTTCCCACCGCCTCGATGATCTCCTCTGTGCGGGTGACGAGGGTGGTGCCCTCCTCGCGCAGCAGCCGGTGACAGCCGACCGACGTCCGGCTGGTGACAGGGCCCGGCATGGCCATGACGATGCGGCCGAGCTTGGCCGCCCAGCCCGCGGTGTTGAGCGCTCCGCTCCGGGCCTCCGCTTCGATGAGGACCGTCCCGCGGGAGAGGGCGGCGATGACCCGGTTGCGGACGAGGAACCGGAGGCGATGCGGGTGGGTGCCCGGCGGCGACTCACTCACCAGGAGGCAGCGCCGGGCCATCTCCGCGAACAGCCCCTCATTGGACGCCGGGTACGGGACGTCGACGCCGTTGGCGAGGACGGCGACGGTGGAGCCGTCGGCGGCCAGGGCGCCCCGGTGGGCGGCGGCGTCGATGCCGAGGGCGCCGCCGGAGATCACCGTCCAGCCCCGGTCGGCCAGTTCCGAGGCGAAGTCGGCGGCGGCGCGCAGCCCGTAGGGGGACGCGGCGCGGGAACCGACGACGGCGACCGAACGCAGGCAGCCGTAGCGAAGGTCGCCGGGGCCGCGCAGCCACAGAGCGTACGGGCGTCCGTCGCCGAGGTCGTCGAGGGTCGTCGGCCATTCGGGGTCTCCAGGGCAGATCAGGCGGCCGCGGAACCCGGCGCACACGGCCAGGTCCTGGTCCGGTTCGGCGGCGATCAGCCGGATGCGCCACTGGCCGAGCCGTTTGACCTCCTTCGTGTCGGCGATGACGCCGTCGGGAAGCGAGCCGGTGCGGATCGATTCGAGTGCCCGCTCCGCACCGGAATGGTCGATGATCCGGTTGAGGAACGTGTCACCCGGCTCCGCCACGGCGGTGAGAGTGGCTCGGGCGGTCCGTTCGTCGCTCATGGGCGCCCCGCCGACCACAGCGTGAGCGCGCCGCCGACGTCGTCCGGGCCGGGTTCGTCGTTGCCCGCCAGGTCGGCGATCGTCCAGGCGACCCTCAGGATGCGGTCGAGGCCGCGAGCGCTGAGCGTGCCCCTTTGCAGGGCCTCGTCGGCGCCCTGCATCGCGTCGGCGGGAGGTGTGAAGCGGCGGCGCAGTTCCGGCCCGGGGATCTCGGAATTGGACCGCCACGGGGTGCCTGCCAAGCGGCTGAGCGTCCGTTCCCTGGCGAGCTGGACCCGTTCGGCGACGACCTTGCTGGACTCCGCGAACTCCAGGTCGTAGCGGAGTTCGGCACGGGTCGCGGGCGCCAGTTCGAGCTTGAGGTCGATGCGGTCGAGAAGCGGGCCGGACAGGCGGGACGCGTACTTGCGGCGGACACCGGGGGCGCACGAGCAGTCGATCTGCTTGGCCGCTGCGCATGGGCACGGGTTCGCCGCGAGGACGAGCGTGAACCGCGCGGGGAACCGCGCCATGCCCTCGATCCGGCTGATCCGGACCTCGCCCTCTTCGAGCGGCTGGCGGAGGGCGTCGAGCGTGCCCGCGATGAACTCGGGAGCCTCGTCGAGGAAGAGGATCCCCCGGTGCGCGAGGGACACGGCACCCGGCTGGAGGACGCGGCCCGAGCCGCCGCCGACCATCGAGGCGCGCGATGCGGTGTGGTGCGGCGCGTAGAACGGCGGTTGCGTGATCAGCGGCTGGCCCGGCCGGAGGGTCCCCGCGACGGAGTGGATCGCGGTGACCTCCAGCGCGATGTCGGGTTCCAGGGGCGGCATCAATGTCGGCAGCCGTTCCGCGAGCATGGTCTTCCCGCAGCCGGGTGGGCCGGCGAAGAACAGGTGGTGCCCTCCGGCGGCGCTGATCTCCAGCGCCCGGCGTGCCTCGGCCTGCCCGCGCACGTCGTTCAGATCGAGGTCGGGCGGGATGTCCTGCTGCCGCAGGGCGGGACTGTCCGTGGGCGGGGGCGGGCCGTCCTCGTCCTCCTCGATGGGCGGCGGCTCGTCTCGCAACAAGCACAGAAGGCCGCGCAGCGTGCTCGCGGAAACCACCTTCATGCCCGGGACGAGTTCGGCCTCGGCGGCATTCGCCCTCGGGACGACGACCGTGTCGCAGCCCTGGTTCGCCGCGGCCAGCACGGCGGGCAGGACGCCCTGGATGGGACGCAGGCGTCCGTCCAGGCCGAGTTCGCCGATCAGCACGAGCCCGGCGCACGCGCGGGCGGGGACCGCCTCGGCGGCCCCGAGCAACGCGATCGCGATGCTGAGATCGAATGTCGAGCCCTTCTTCGGCATGCTCGCCGGGAACAGCGACACCGTCACATGGCGGTTCGGCCAATCCTCACCGGAGTTGAAGATGGCGGCGCGGACACGGTCGCGGGCCTCGCTGAGCGCGGTGTCCGGCAGGCCGACCAGGTGCAGGCCCGGGACGCCGCTGGTGATCGCCGCCTCCACGTCCACCACGAAGCCGTCGACCCCGACGAGCGAGACCGATCGGGTCTTGGCGAGCGTCATTCAGCACACCTCCCGCAGATGGTCGATCGAGAAGCCGTCGCCGTCCGCGACGAGGCCGAGGACGTCCACCCGCACGCGCGCGCCGCCGGCGCCCCGTTCGGCGGCCCATCGCCCGGCCAGACGCCGCAACCGGGCCGCCTTGTCCTTGGTGATCGCTTCGAGGGGGTCGCCGAACCGGGCCGAGCCGCGGGTCTTCACCTCGCAGACGACGTGACCGCGGCCGTCGTGGGCGATGATGTCGAGTTCGCCGCCGTCGCACCGCCAGTTGCGCTCGACGATCGTCCAGCCGAGTCCGGCCAGGTAGTCGGCCGCGGCGTCCTCGCCGCGCCGGCCGAGACTGATATGGGCTCTCATGGCCTCACCTCCGGCCTTCGACGCTGCCGGAGCGTGACGCTGCGTATCCGGCCAACGACCACCTGTGGATAACTTCGGGAGAACAATCCCGGCGACTCGCTCGAAACGGTCTGCGGTCCTTGCTTCGCGGAGGCCGTTGGCGCAGCGTGACGCTTGTGACCAACGCGCTAGAGGAGGCACTCTCCGACTTCGAACGGCATCTCCGCGCGGAACGCGACGTCTCGCCCCACACGGCGAGGGCCTATGCCGGGGACCTGAACGACCTGGTCGCCTACGCCGCCGACGTCGGCGCGACGGAGCCGGCGGAACTCGACGTGCCGCTTCTTCGCGCCTGGCTCGCCCGTCAGCACGCACTGGGCCGCTCCCGCGCCACCCTTGCCCGCCGGACCGCCGCCGCTCGCGCGTTCACCAGACACCTGCACCGGCGCGGCCTGCTCCAGGACGATCCAGGGCTGCTGCTCGGCACGCCCAAGCGGCAGCGTGCCCTGCCCGGGGTCCTCACCCAGGACGATGCCGCACGCCTCCTCGACACGATGGACGCACAGGGTCCCGTGGGTCTTCGAGACCTGGCCGTTCTGGAGGTCCTGTACGGGACAGGCGTCCGGGTGAGCGAGTTGTGCGGTCTCGACATCGACGACCTGGACACCGGCCGCGGGACGATCCGCGTCCTCGGCAAGGGCGGCCGTGAACGCACCGTTCCCCTGGGCGAGCCGGCCGCCCGCGCCATCCAGGATTGGCTGCGCGCAGGACGGCCCGCACTGGCGACCGACGACAGCGGTCCGGCCCTCTTCCTAGGCACCCGCGGGGGGCGCCTACACCCGACCAGTGCACGGCGCATCGTCCACACACGCATAGCCGAGGTCGGCCAAGTGCCCGACCTGAGCCCGCACGGACTGCGCCACAGCGCCGCCACCCACCTGCTCGAAGGCGGAGCCGACCTGCGGAGCGTCCAGGAAATCCTGGGCCATGCCTCCCTGCAGACCACGCAGATCTACACGCACGTATCAGCCGAGCGACTCAAACAGGTCCACCGCCAAGCCCACCCCCGCGGCACCCAGCCCGACTAGCGCAACGTTCCGGAGTCCCGCCCCACGGGCTCGCCCTGCACCTTGCCATGAGGGCGAACCAGGGCGCGCCCAACCCGAAGCCCTCGGACTGCCCTCCGCCCCCCGTAGGGGACTTTCTGGGTCAGGGGGTGCGGCGTAGGCGGCGTTCTTCGGAGAGGTTGACCACGCCCTCTGGTGGGCGGCGTCGGCCGTGCAGACGGTAGCGGGCACGGGTGCGGCGCCAGGCGAAGGCCAGTGTGAAGGCCAACGCCATGCCTGTCAGCGCCCCTCCCGTCGCCGTGGTCGCGTCGCGGAGGGTCATCTTCGGCTCGGATGCAGGTTCGGGCGCGCGAGGCGTCGGGGAGGGCGTGTGCCAGAGGGGGAGCAGGCGGACTTGGCGCTGCACCAGGTCGAGGGGGTTCAGGTAGAGGGAGCCGCGGCGTAGGCCCCAGTGCAGGCAGGGTGTGGGGCAGTGTGACCGGCCGTCCTCCAGGACGCCGATCCGGGTGCCGGACGTGACCCGGCCGCCCACGCGGACGCTGGGACGGACGGGCAGGTACGTGGTGCGCAGCGCGCCGTGGTCGATCGCGACGATGCCGCGTCCGGCCAGCCGGCCGGCGTAGGAGACGCGTCCAGGCCCGGCGGCGTGGACGGGCTGCTCCGGCCGCGCCGCGAGGTCCACGCCCCGGTGGCCCGGACCCCACGGGGACGCGGGCGGAGAGAAGCCCCGGACGACCTGCGGGGCGGGCGGCCCCAAGGGCCACCGCCAGGCGTCCAGGCCCGGCGTCCCGGCGGCGATCACACAGGTCAGGAGCAGAGTCAACAGGGTCATGGACCCGAGCCTGCAGGTTCGCCGCACCGCCCGGAGGGCCCGCCGCCAACTGTGGATAACCGCGCTGAACGTTGATTCCCGGACGCGTCCGGGCCCTGATAATCTGTAGGAGTGCCCGAAAGGACACCGGCCAGGGCCAGGCCGTCGCCGATCCGTCCCCAGGGCGGGTTGGTGAGAAGCCGCTCCCGGTGAGCGGAGAGGTCACGGCCCCGGTAACGGGCACAGCCGCCTGGGTATCCCGGCGGCTGATTTCACGCGTCCGCATGCCACCGAAGACATGGTGGGGCGCCGCCCCTCGGTCCGTCGCCACGGCGACGGTGGGGCGGCACCCGGGCGTAGGCGAACAACCAAATGCGGCCCGGCAGGGCCAGAGAAGGAGAGCACGGGCAATGGCACCCGTCGTCACCATGCGGCAGCTCCTTGAGAGCGGCGTCCACTTCGGCCACCAGACCCGCCGGTGGAACCCGAAGATGAAGCGCTTCATCCTCACCGAGCGCAACGGCATCTACATCATCGACCTTCAGCAGTCGCTGTCCTACATCGACCGCGCCTTCGAATTCGTCAAGGCCACGGTCGCCCACGGCGGCACGATCCTGTTCGTCGGCACCAAGAAGCAGGCCCAGGAGTCCATCGCCGAGCAGGCGACCCGCGTCGGCATGCCCTACGTCAACCAGCGCTGGCTGGGCGGCATGCTCACCAACTTCTCCACCGTCCACAAGCGGCTCACGCGGCTCAAGGAGCTGGAGGAGATCGACTACGACGACGTGGCCGGCTCCGGCATGACCAAGAAGGAGCTTCTCGGGCTGCGGCGTGAGAAGGACAAGCTGGAGCGCACCCTCGGCGGTATCCGCGACATGGCGAAGGTTCCGAGCGCCATCTGGATCGTGGACACCAAGAAGGAGCACATCGCGGTCAACGAGGCCAAGAAGCTCGGCATCCCGGTCGTGGCGATCCTCGACACGAACTGCGACCCGGACGAGGTCGACTACCCGGTTCCGGGCAACGACGACGCCATCCGCAGCGTCAGCCTGCTGACCCGCGTCGTCGCCGACTCCGTCGCCGACGGCCTGATCGCCCGCGCGGGCGCCGCGTCCGGCGGGGACGAGAAGCCGGCCGGGGGCGCCGCGGCCGCGGGCTCCGCCGAGCCGCTGGCCGAGTGGGAGCGCGAGCTGCTGGAGAACAAGCCGGCCGAGGAGGCCGCCGAGGCGACGGCGCAGGCCCCCGCCGAGGCCGAGCAGGCCCCCGCCGCCGAGGCGAAGGCTCCGGAAGCCGCGGAGGCTCCGGCCGAGGCGCAGGCCGCTCCGGAAGCCGCCGAGGCTCCGGCCGAAGCGCAGGAGGCTCCGCAGGCCGCCGAGGCCGAGCAGGCCTGATCCCGTGGTCCGGCGGGCCCTCCGGGGCCCGCCGGGCCGTCGCGGGTCCCACGACCAACGACGAGAGAAGCGAAGAGAGCGATGGCTAACTTCACCACCGCCGACGTCAAGCGGCTGCGCGACCTGACCGGCTCCGGCATGATGGCCGTGAAGAACGCCCTCACCGAGGCGGACGGCGACTTCGACAAGGCCACCGAGCTGCTGCGGCTCAAGGGCGCCAAGGACGTCGGCAAGCGCGCCGAGCGCACCGCCGCCAACGGGCTGGTCGCCGAGTACTTTGCGAACTCCGGTGACGGGGCGCTCCTCGAACTCAACTGCGAGACCGACTTCGTCGCCAAGAACGAGCAGTTCATCGAGCTGGCGAACCGGGTGGTCGAGTTCGCCGCGGGCAGCGGCGTCACCGACGCCGAGGGCCTGCTGGCCGCCGAGATCGAGCCGGGCAGGACCGTCCAGGCCCTGATCGAAGAGCACAGCGCCACGATCGGCGAGAAGCTGGAACTGCGCCGCTTCGCCCACTTCAAGGGCGCCTACGTGGCCAGCTACCTGCACAAGTCCGACCCGTCCCTGCCGCCGACCACCGGCGTCCTGGTCGAGCTGGACGGCGAGAACGCCGAGGTCGCCAAGGACGTCGCCCAGCAGATCGCGGCGATGGCGCCCAAGTACCTCACCCGCGACGAGATCCCCGCCGAGGCGATCGAGAAGGAGCGGGCGCTCGCCGAGCAGCTCACCCGCGACGAGGGCAAGCCCGAGCAGGCCATCCCGAAGATCGTCGAGGGCCGGGTCAACGCCTACTTCCGCGACTTCGTGCTGCTGGAGCAGGCGTTCGTGAAGGACGGCAAGAAGACGATCGCGAAGGTCCTCGACGAGGCCGGCGTGCAGGTCGTCCGCTTCGCCCGGTTCAAGGTCGGGCAGGCGTAGGGGCATCCTGGAAACGGGGTACCCGACAGATAACGCGAAGGAACGAGGAGGCCGCCGACGTGCCGGACAAGACGACCACTAGCGCGACGGCGGCCTCGTCGTCCGATCGGGACGCGTCCGCACGCGGCGCGGCCGGCGGGGCAGGGGCCGGCGGCGGTGCGCCCGGTCGGCACGAGACCGGCGGGGACGCGTCCGTCCAGCACGCCCCGCGCGCCGGCTGGAAGCGGGTGCTGCTGAAGCTGTCCGGTGAGGCCTTCGCCGGACGCGAGCCCCTCGGCATCGACCCCGAGATCGTCCAGCACGTGGCGGAGGCCATCGCGGACGCGGTCCGGGAAGGCGTGCAGGTGGCGGTCGTCTGCGGCGGCGGCAACATGTTCCGCGGCGCCGTCATGGCCGAGCGCGGCATGGACCGCGGCCGCGCCGACTATATGGGGATGATCGGCACCGTCATCAACTGCCTCGCCCTCCAGGACTTCCTGGAGAAACTGGGGCTCGACACCCGGGTGCAGACCGCCATCACCATGAGCCAAGTCGCCGAGCCGTACATTCCGCGTCGCGCCATCCGGCACCTGGAGAAGGGCCGCGTCGTCATCTTCGGCGCGGGCCTCGGGCAGCCGTTCTTCTCCACCGACACCACCGCCGCCCAGCGCGCGCTGGAGATCGGTGCAGAGGCCGTACTGAAGGGGACTCAGGTGGACGGTGTCTACGACGCCGATCCACGAAAGAATCCGGACGCGGTCAAGTTCGACCGTTTGGAATACGGTGAAGTTCTACAGCGGGGGCTGAAGGTCATGGACGCCACGGCCATCAGCCTCTGCATGGACAACGCGCTCCCCATCGTGGTCTTCGACCTCATGGGGCAGGGCAACATCGTCCGGGCCGTCCGGGGTGAGAAGATCGGCACGCTGGTCAGCCCGGCGGAAGGCTGACCGCAGCCGGGAACCGCAGTGCGTGAGGCGGCACGGAGCGCAGTGTGGAACTCTAGGAACAGGGCCGACCAGATGACATGGGAGTCACAGTGATCGACGAGACCCTCCTCGAAGCCGAGGAGAAGATGGAGAAGGCGGTCGCGGTCGCCAAGGAGGACTTCCAGACCATCCGCGCCGGCCGGATCACCCCCGCCATGTTCAACAAGATCACCGCCGAGTACTACGGGACGCCGACACCGATCAACCAGCTGGCGTCCTTCACGCTGCCGGAGCCCCGGATGGTCATCGTCCAGGTCTACGACAAGTCCTCCATGCAGGCGGTGGAGAGAGCCATCCGCGACAGCGACCTGGGCGTGAACCCCACCAACGACGGCAACGTCATCCGGGTGGTGTTCCCCGAGCTGTCGGAGGAGCGCCGCAAGGAGTACATCAAGGTCGCGGGCGGCAAGGCGGAGGACAGCAAGATCGCGATCCGCAACATTCGCCGCCGTGCCAAGGACACGCTCGACAAGCTCGCCAAGGACGGCGAGGCAGGCGAGGACGAGGTCCACCGTGCCGAGAAGGAACTCGACGACGTCACGCACCGCCACGTGGCGCAGATCGACGAGCTGCTCGAGCACAAGAAGGCAGAACTGCTCGAAGTCTGATGAAGATGGATGATGCCGGGGAGCCCTCGGGTTCCCCGGACGAACCGGAGGCCGCCGAGTCCGGGAAGGCACCGGACACCTCCCCCGAGGAGCTTCCGTCCTCCGGCCCCACCC
>NZ_SMLC01000238.1 GCF_004349245.1 Actinomadura sp. 6K520
GTGGTGCCGTCGACACGGTCGATCACGGACATGACGTGTGGTTCTCCCCCCGAAGAACGTGGGCGCTTCACCCACTGATCACTTGCTCCCCAGCAAGATCACTTTCCACACCTGAGGGAATACCCCCGTTGGGGCACGGCAAGCTGGAGCTGTACGGTCCCGAACGTGATGGATAACGTTTCTGCGGTCCCCGGTGTGGGAGGGTCTGTACGGTCAACTTGACACTCCCGATCATCGGCCTGCGGCTGTTTGACCGAAGGTGATCTCGGCCCAGACGGGGCGGTGGTCGGAAAGGTGGTCGCCGCCGAGTTCGACGCCGTAGCCGGTGATCCACTCGGCGGGCAGCGTCGTGTGAATTCGGTCGCAGCGGTAGGCGAGTTTGTCGTCGCCGTGTCCCACGGTCGGGGTTGGGTCCTGGTGGCCGATGTGGTGGAAGCCGGCGGCGGCGAGTTCCTTGGCGGGTGCGAGGTCGAGTTTCTTGGTGACCTTGTTCGGGTCGAGTCCGGTGGTGTCGGGGGTGTCGCCGATCGCCGCAGCGTTGGTGTCGGCCATGTAGACGACGTCCAGGTGCCGGTGGACGGTGATCATTTCGGCTTCGGCTTTGCGGGTGGTGGGAGAGCTGGGGGCTGAGTGGCCGTTCAGGATGTGCACGGGCCTGGGGTGCCCGTTGATCTGGAGAGTGAGGTTGGTGAGGCCATGGACGAACGGCGGCCCGGTCAGGTGGTTGACGTCGGTGACGGTGAGGTGGGCGCTGATCCGGACGAAGGTCGCCAGGTCGCAGCCGTAGAAGTTGGAGGGGCCCACGAAGCGCCACGCCATCCCGAGCTCGTCGGCGACGAAGTCGGCCAGGTCAGGGGAGTGCGGGCCCCAAGTGGCCTCTTGCAGTCCGAGCACGTCGAGGCCGAGCCGGGCCAACAGCGTGAGCTGCTCGCGCAGACGCGAATCATTCAGATTGGGCAACCCCGAGTCGTCGCCCAGGCCGTGGCCGTCGCGGGCGGCCAAGCCCCCCTCGAATAGGTTGTAGGTGCCGACACGGATCGTCAACGGCTCGGCCATGGAGACTCCTGGTCCTGGTGATCGGTCCCGGTGAGGAGGCCGGGTAGCTGGGGGATGGCCGCAATGCAGGTCGCTCCGGGAGGGAGGCTGCCCGGAGGCGCCGCGTTGAGGAGGACGGTGCGGATGCCCTGCGCAGCGGCTGGATAGATGTCGTGGGCGAGGTTGTTGCCGCAGTACAAGAGCTGTTCGGGGGCGACAGCGAGGTCGGCGAGGACGTGTTCCCAGATGCGCCGATCCGGCTTGGCGACCCCGAGTTCGCTGCTGAGGTATATGCGGTCGCCGAAGCAGCCGTCGATGTGGGCGGCCTTGAGCGCGCGTCGCCGGTCTTGGCCCGGCTGGGTGTTGGAGACGAGCGCGAGTGTGACACCCGCCTGGTCCAGGTCCCAGATGACCTGCTCGGCGTCGGTGGTGACCGGCCGCATCCCGAGCGTGTGGTTGATCGCGTCGTGGCTGCTGGTCAGCGTGAGGCCGTAGTCCATAGCCACGTGAGTGATGGGTCCCCCGTATCGGACCCCGCGCCATTGCTGGTGGTCATCGGCCACGGGTTCCTCCGGTAGGGGTGGGGCCGTGCGGCTCGAAGGGCTGCAGGCTTTTGACCCCGGGGTGTTGCTTGGGCGGCGCCTTGCTCGGCTCTGGTGATAACGGCTGGTCTTTCCTGGCCGGTTGCCCCGAGTTCGAAACGCCGTGGGGGAGGGTGTTGCGCTCCGGCAGCGGCGCTCTGACCGAGTGCCGATCGCCGGGCGGTGGGTGTTCCGGGGGCTGATCGTGGGGTGTGGTGTTACTCACGGTCTTGCCCTCCGGTTTCGGTCAGTTGGTCGGTGAGTTCGCGGATGAGGCGTCGGGTGGGGTGGTCGCGGGGGAGTTGGTCGCTGAAGGCGATGGCGGTGTTGAGGGCGTGGACGGCGGCGTCGTGGTCGCCGGCGCGGGTGGGGATGGCGGCGCGCAGGTAGTGCAGGTAGGCGTCGTAGGGGACCGCCCGGTTCGGGAGGATCTCCATGGCCCGGTCCAGGTGGGTGAGGGCGTCGGTGAAGCGGCGGTTGGCGAGGGCGGTTTCGGCGCGGTTGGTGGCCAGTCGTGAGCGTAGGTAGGACTCGTCCAGATCGGTGAAGAGCGCTTCGGCTGCGGTGAGGTGGGTTTCGGCTTCGGTGTGGTGCCCAAGTCGGCTGTGGGCGATGCCGAGCTGGCGTTGCAGCAGGGCTTGGCCGCGTGGGTGCGTCGGCAATGTCTGGTAGAGGGCGAGGCCGGCGTGCAGGACGGTGAGGGCCTGCTGGGGACGGCCCAGGTCCAGCAGAGTGGCGCCGTGGTGCTCGGCTGCGGACGCCTCGGTCAGCAGGTCACCCGCCCTTCGTGCCAGCAGGCGGGTCTTGGTGTGGTGTTCGCTTGCCTCGGCGAGCCGGCCGAGCCTTCGGTCCAGCACTCCGGTGAGCATGTGGGCGCGGGCCTGGGCGCCGGGATCCTGGATGCGCTGGGCGCTGTCCAGGCCGATCTGGCAGACCCGCCGCCAGGCGGGGTAGTCCTGCCGCTGGATCAGATAACCCCACAAGGCGTCGACGAACTGCCAGGCCGCATGGTGCATTGCGTGGGCGGCGGCTGCGGACTGGGCGGCCAGCAGAGTCGGTACCCACTCCTGCACCAGGGTGATCGCCTCCTGGTCACCGGCGACCGCGGGTGCTCGTCCGGGTTCCCACGCGAACACCGGGGCGTAGCGGCGGCGGCCGTGCCCGATGACGGTTTCGAGGCCGGCTGCCCACATCAGGTAGTGACGGACCGCGCGGGCCAGCGCGGCGGCGCGGTCCTCCTCCGGCAGGCTTTCGGTGAGGTGTTCGGCGTGGACGCGGACGGGGGTGGGCATGCGCCACTGCTCGGGGCCGGGTCCGTGCTCCAGCAGGTGCGCGTTGTGTAGCCGGGCCAGGATGGTGTCGGTGGCCTGGTCGTCGGTGCGGAGCGAGGCGGCCGCTGCGGCGGCCGAGAACGCCGGGCCGGGCAGTGTGGCCAGGTACCGGTAGGCGTTCTGCAGGTCCGGGGCCAGACCGTTGTAGATGGCGTCCAGTGTGTTGTTGATGACGGTCTCCTCCTCGCTCAGGGGTGCCGCGCTCAGAGCGGGCTGGGCCGAGCGCGTGGTGCGGGTGAGTCGTGCGGCCAGGTCGGTGATGGGGCGGTGGGGCCGGGCGGCGACGTAGGCCGCGGCCGCGACCAAGGCTGCGGGAAGAGCACCGCAGGCGTTCACCAAAGCGCGGACGCCGTCGGGATCACTGGTGGCGCGGTCGCCGATGATGTCGGCGGCCAGCGCTGCGGCGTCGGGCGCGGGCAGCGGTCCCACGGGTACCCGGCACGCGCCGTCAACGGCGGCAAGGTCCAGCAGCTGGTGGCGGCTGGTGACCACGACCAGCCCGGAGGCGGGTAGCAGCGCCCGCACTTGCCCGGCCGTGGTGGCCTGTTCCACGACCGCTACCACCGGACGGTCGGTGGTCAGCGACCGCAGCAGCGCAGTAGCTTCCTGCCCGTGCTCAGGGACTCGGTCGGCGTGCAGCGCTCGTAACCAGCCCGCCACGGCGCCCGCGACCGGATCACTTCCGGGGTCGGGATGATGGGTGCTGAGGTCGGCCCACAAGGCTCCGCCCGGTGCGGCGCTGGCGCGGACCGCCCGGTGTGCCAGGTGCAGAGCCAGCGCGGTGGTCCCGGCTCCGCCCGGCCCGCTGATCACCAGCAGATCCGGCCGCAAGGCGCCGCTGCCCGACCCGTCCCGGTCACCACGGAGCTCAGGGCTCAGGGGCCGGTCACCGGGCTGATTACTTGGCTGGCCGGTGGGCTGGCCGGGCGACAGGTGACGGGCCGCCGCGATGTTCAGTCGGGCGCGCTCGTGGTGGCGGTCACGTAGTCGTACCGGTGGTGCGGGCAGCATCATCGGTGGCTGCGGCGCTGCGGGTGCAGGGGAGTGCAGGCGTACGTCGCCGTGCACCGCGCCGACCTGCACGACGGTGCCGATCCGGCCCGCGCCATCGACCCGATTGCCGATCCGGCCGCTCCCGTAGCCAGCCTCGCCACGAGCCGTGTGACTGGTCCCGTTCCCGGGTTGGCTGCCGTGCCCGCTCATCCGACGTCCGTTCCAGCACGAAGACCCAGCAACGCAAGCATCGGGGGACAGGTTGGGGCGCTGCCCCAGCCGCCCGAAACCCACCCAGGGGGAACCGGCACGGAAAGCGCGGCGAGGCCGCCTTCGCAGACGAACTGGCCTTGGATGGGAACCGCCCGAGCAGGCCCGCTGCTGTTATCTTCACCGAAGCTGATCATTTTCTCCTTTTCTGTTGTGTCTGCTTTCCGTGCCTGTGGTGGTGGTCTTTGTTGTGCCGCGCCAGTTCGGGTCGAGTGCGTCGAGTGTGGCGTGACGTTCGGGGGCGAGTTCGCCTCTGCGCGCGTTTTGGCGTTGCTGGATTAGCCAGCGCCGGAAGTCGTGCCCTTGTGGGGCTGGGTCGCGGGCGGCGCCTCTGCTGCGGGGCAGGTGGCCGTGCTTTTCGGCGTAGCGGCGGGCGGCTTGGTAGTTGATGTCCCAGCGGCTTTGAAGGCTGCGTGCCGTCTGCCAGCTGGGGTCTAGTGCCTCCAGCGCTTTGAGCCGTTGCGGGTCCAGGGTGTTGCTGATTGCTTGTTTGCGGCGGCCGTACAGCCATCGGCCGAGCGGGAAGCCATCGTCGGTGACGAAGGTGGTTCGGACGTGGAGATCGCCGTGTGTTTGGGCGTAGGCGCGGGCCGCGGCCAGCCCTTTCTGCCATTCAGCCTCGATCACCGTCCATGGCATCCCGATTTCATCGAGGAGGCGTTTCTGGTCGGGGGTGAGATGGCCGCGGTGCTGCGGCCGAGTGCGTGCTCGCCGACGTTGCCTGTCCAGCCAGTCCGGAAGGTCCAGCCCGTCGGGGCTGCGGTAGTCGGTGTCGGGATGCAGATGCTCGTGCGCATGGAAGAAGGCTCGCGCGGCCCGGTAATGCACGTCCCAGACGTCGTCGCTGGTGTGGAGCCAGGTCGGGTCGATCGCGTCCAGGGCGGCTTTGCGTTCGGCGGAGAGTTTCCCGTCGCGGTGGTCGCGGCGGCGGACGACCAGCCAGCGGCTGAGCTGGACACCGTTAAAGGTCCAGGTGTTGGGAACGCCGTGCAGTCGGCCGCTGTGGTCGTGGGCCCAGGCGCGGGCGGCGGCGATGGCGTCCTGCCACGCGCGGCCCAGCGGGCTGTCCCACTGCAGCCCGATCTCCTCCAGGAGCTCGACCTGCCGCGGGTCGAGCCTGGCGCGGTGACGGCGCTGGTTACGGACCCATTGCCCCAGCTGGGTGCCGTCGGGGGTGCGGTACTCGACGGTGAGGTCAAGGTTCCCGTGGGCTTGGTGGTAGGCCTTGGCCAGTCCGTAGAACTCCAGCCACGAGGGTGAGGCGCCCCGGACGGCGCGGACCTGGATGGCACGGGCGAACGCTTCGGGAACGGGCACACCGCTGACTTTCAGCCAGTCCCACAGCTCCAGCGGATCTTCCTGGTCGCCGTCACCAGCGTGCTCGTCGGCCTGATCGTCGGTTTGGTCGTCGGCGGAGGCGGAGCGGTTCTGCCCGAGCCTCTGCCGGGCGGTGTCCAGTTGGATGGCCAGCCGGTCATCGACCGCGCGCAGTGCCCGAATCACTCGCCACACCTGGGCGTAGGCCGATCCGTCCAGCGCCGATTGCGGGTCTTCCTCAGGCCCGAGCAGGACCGGGACGATGACGCGAGCGGTCTTGTCGGTGCGGCCGCCGGTGCGCAGTGCCCGCCCGATGCCCTGCACGATGTCGATCATGCTGTCGCGGGGGTCGATGAACGCCACCGCGTCGACCGCGGGGGCGTCCACGCCCTCGGTCAGCACACGCGCGTTGCACACCACCCGGACCAGATCACCGTCGTCGTTGTGGTGCGCGCCACGGAGGCTGCTCAGGGCCCGGCGGCGCTCACCGATGGGCTGGCCGCCGTGGACGTGCAACGCCGACACCGCTGCCGGCCGCTGCCCGGCGGGCATCAGTTTCCAGGCGTGCGGCAGCGCCTCCGCCCACGCGCGGGCGTCGGCGATCCGGTTGTGGAAGGTGATGGCGGCGCGGATGCGGTACTCGCGGGCGGCGCGCAGGACCGCGATCTGGGTGGCCAGCGCCCGCGGGCTGATCGTGGTGGTCCCGGCCCGCAGCAGGCGTTCTTCGTCGGTGGCCAGCGCACGGACCTGCTCGTCGGTGACCACCACGACCACAAGTTCGTAATCGGCCAGCAGCCCGCGGTCGATGCCCTGCGCGGTGGTGAAGCGGAACACCACCGGCCCGTAGACCTTCTCGTCGTCCATGGACACGACCGTGTCGTCGCCGCCGGCACCGAGGATCTTGGGCGTGGCGGTCAGGTAGAGCCGCCGGGCGGCGGGGATGACCACGTCGTCGTGGATCAGCGCCCAGGACCGTCCGGTCCGGCCCGCGGTGCGGTGCGCTTCATCGACCACCACCAGGTCCCAGCTCGGCATCCGGTGCTCAGCGTGCGCGGCCGCCAGCACGCCCAGGCTCTGATAGGTGCACAGCACCGTCACCCGGCCCCGACCTTGGATGAGCTCGGCCAACCGCGCGGCGTCGGTCGTCACCTTCGCCCCGCCCAGCGCCACCTCACCGACCGAGAGCACCTCGGCGTCCGAGCACACCGCCACCACGCGGCCCAAAGGGCGGCCGTGGTCGGCGAAGGTCGCCAGCATCTGCGACACCAGCTCCAGCGTCGGCACCGTCACCAGCACCCGCCCCTCGGGCGCCAGCCGAACCGCCGCCTGCGCCGCGATCCGTGACTTGCCGCTCCCACACGCCGACTCGCCGGTAGCGCGGCCACCCGCGCCCAGCGCCGCCTCTATGGCGGCAACGGCCAGGGGCTGGTGCGCCCACCGATCGCCACCAGGCAAGGGACTGGCCCCCAACGCCTCACTCATGAAGACCTCCTGCCGGAGGTTGCGGAGCGGCGGTCCCGGCGCGGACGGTGCCGATCGCCAGACCCGCTGGCCGCCAGGCATGTGGTGACCGCGCTTCCGGCGCCCATTCGATGAGGAGGTGAGGGAGGGATCATGGTTCCTCGGTAGAAGAGATGTGCGGGGATTGGTGTTTCGCCGCCCCGGGGCTCAGCCCGCAGCGCCCACGTCACCGCAGCCGCGAGAGCGAGCCGGGCCCGGTACGGGGTGGGCTAGGCCGATTAGGGACGGCGTCCATCAGGCGCTTCAGCACACCCGGGTCGAGCGCGTGTACGGCTCCGTGCGGGTCGGTGGAGTCGCGGACGGCGTGCCCGTCGCCGACCACAGCGATCTCGGCGCACACCGCGATGTCCTGGTCGGGCGAGCGGGTGCTCTTGCGCCGGGCCGCGCCCGGTTGGCGCCAGTGCACCCCGGGCCAGCGGTTCATCGTTTTCCCTTTCGGTGCTTTGCCTTCTTGTTCCGTGCGTGGCCTCTGCGCTGTTTTCGGGGGCATGCTGGGTGTCCGCGGTGTGCCAGCATGTTGCGCATGCGCTGGGGGTCCTTGCGCCAGCCGGCGGCGGCCATGACGCCGAGGGCCTGCAGCAGCAGGAGCGCGCCGGCCAGGTCCACGGCGGTGATGGAACCGCGTCCCGGGACGCGGAGCTGCTCACCGAGCAGATGGAGCACTACGTCGATCGCGCGTTTCCATGCCAAGCCGGGGAATGGGGCTATGCCGGAGTTCAGCGGCTCCATCCGCGACTCGACCCACCGGACCGCGTCCCTGGGGTCTTGCCCGGACTCGTGCGCCACGGCGATCGCCGCCCCTGCCGCCTTTTCCGCGAGATGATTGATCACCAGATGCTCGCCGTCACGAGCCAGCGCCGCCGCGAGCAGCTGTTGCGGCCACTCCCGCTCCTCACGGCGTGCGATGTTGTGGACCTGCCAAGTCGCGGCCTGGATGTTCTTTGCGGACTTTGTGCTTAGCTTGTTCGGTGATGCGGTCGCCATGGGTCCTACCTTTGAAGCGGTCGAAGCTGGTCATTCGGAAGATCGGTGAGCCCCGGGGGTCGGGGGATGGCTGCCATGCGCCCGCTCCTGACCTCGGTCAGGAGTTCGGCCTGAGGCTGCAGGCCGCTCCACCGGGCTGCGGCTGCGGCGAGCGCGTCGATGGCTTGTCCGAGGCCGTCCAGGTGAGCGATGGCCAGGCGGGTCTGGGAGGCGGTTAGGTTCGGCCGCTGCGATCTGGTGTGTTCGGCCGTGTAGAGGGAGGCGGCGGTCCGCAGCACCTGGTGGGCGCGGCCCCGGTTGCCGTACAGATCGCCGGTGGTCGGCTCGCAGGTCCAGTCCGACAGCGACCCGGAGCGGGCGGCGGCGGCGATCAGTGCGGACGCGGACCGCGCTACCCGCGGCAGCACCATATGCCGGGGGAGCGGCGGGCAGGCCAGGTCCGGGTCGCCGACCAGGCGGGCGTCTGAGGCCAGCGCCTCCTCCAGCAACCCGCGCACCGCCATCGCCGGCTGGGTCGCATATGGCCATTCCTCGGGGGGCAGGTCGCGGCCCCGGGGTTCGTGGCGCACCAGGGTGATGTTCAGCGCCGCCAGGACACGCAGGAGCCGCCGGTACTGATCCGGCCGGATTTGGCTCACCGGACGCCGCCGGGTCCAGGTGGCGGGGCGTCCGAGCGGGGGGCCGGCGAGGTGGTCCGGGC
>NZ_SMLC01000239.1 GCF_004349245.1 Actinomadura sp. 6K520
GAGGGCCGCCGGGGCTTGCCGGGGTCGGCGCGGCGGTCACGGTGGGCGGGGCGGGCTCGGCGGAGGCCGTCCCGGCGGTGGCCAGGCCGGCACCGGCCAGGCCCGCGCCCAGCGCGACGGCCGCGATGAGGGACTTCAACTGCACTGCTGTTCCTTTCGTCGCCATTTCAATTCCGGACGATGACGGGCGTGCCGATCGCCAGGTTCTGGGCCATCCAGGTGATGTCGTCGTTGCTGACCCGCACGCAGCCGTGGCTGACCCTGCCGCCCAGCGCGGACGCCTTGTTCGTGCCGTGGACGGCGAGCTGCCCCGGCCCTCCGGCGAACGTCTTCAGCGTCGGTGAGTGGCCACTGAGCCCGAAGGCGTACGCGCCGTAGGCGCCGCCGGGGTCCGGCGGCTTGATCAACTCGGTGAAGTAGAAGCGGCCCGGCGGGGTAGGGGTGCCGCCCTCACCGGTGGCGACCTTGCCGGTGCGCAGCACCTTGTCGCCGTCGAAGACGGTGAACGTGAACGCTTCCGGGTCGATCTCGACGCGGTGGGGCGTCGACGAGATCTTCACGTCGGACGCTTTGATCCAGCCGGTGCTGCCGTTCGGCCGGATCGGCAGTAGCACCTTGAGCCAGTCGCCGTCCCTGGCGTCGACGAGGAAGACCCGGGTGGCGCCCATCTTGTTGGGGCTCGACAGGGTCGTCCCGGCCGCACCGTCGCCCTTCTGCCGGTACACGGCGATCTGTCGCCCACGCACGGTCGCTATCTCGGCACCGCCCTGCCCCTGCCCCGCCTGCTGCGGCGCGGCGGCCGCGGGGCCGCCCCCGGCGGGCGTGCCGTCCCCCGGCGAACCGCAGCCCGCCAGCACGGCGATCGCGCCGGCGGTGAGGAGGGCGCCGGTGTGAATTCTGACTTGGCGCATGCCGCGAGATGCTGGCCGAGAAGTGTGAAGAACCTGTGAGGCCGGTGTGATGATCCCGTGGTGCCGATCTTGGGTCGCTTACGCTCGGGAGCCATGTGCGCGGATGTCCTGGTCGCGGAGGATGACGTCAAGCAGGCGGAGCTGCTGCGCCGCTATCTGCAGTGGGAGGGGCACCGCGTGGTCGTCGTCCACGACGGGCGGGCCGCCCTCGACGAGGCTCGCGCGCGCCGCCCGGACCTCGTGGTGCTCGACGTGATGATGCCGGGCGTCGACGGCCTCGACGTCTGCCGCGGGCTGCGCGCCGAGTCCGATGTGCCGGTGCTGATGCTGACGGCCCGCTCGACGGAGGACGACCTGCTGCTCGGCCTCGACCTCGGTGCGGACGACTACGTCACCAAGCCGTACAGCCCGCGCGAGCTGATGGCGCGGGTGCGGACGCTGCTGCGGCGGGCCGGGTGCGCCGAGCGGGTGTACCGGGTCGGCGGCATCGCGGTGGACCCCGAGCGGCACACGGTGCACGTGGACGGACGCGAGGTCGAGTGCACGCCCGCGGAGTTCCGCATCCTGGAGGCGCTGGCCGCGCGTCCGGAGCGCGTCCTCACCCGGTCGCAGCTCCTGGCGCACCTGCACGGCTTCGACCGCTTCATCACCGAGCGCACGGTCGACGTGCACGTGAAGAACCTGCGGAAGAAGATCGAGCCGCGGCCGGGCCGCCCGGTCCGGCTGTGCACCGTGTACGGCGTCGGGTACAAGCTGGTCGGCGACCGTGCGCCATAGCCTGCTGGTACGGCTGGTCGCCAGCTCGGTGCTGATCGCGGTGTGCTCGATCGTGGCGACCGCGTGGCTGGCGGCGCGCAGCACGTCCGGCGAGATCCGGGACCGGCAGGGCCGGACGCTCGCGCGCGACGCCCGCATCAACGACGCGCTGCTCGGCTACGCGGCGAGCCACCCGCGCTGGGACGGCGTCGGGGGGACCGTGCGGGAGCTGGCCCGGCAGAGCGGCGAGCGGGTCGCGCTGGCGACCGAGGGCGGCGTCCGGATCGCGGACTCGGCGCCGGATAGGCCGCTGCCGGCCCGCGCGTCCGCCGTCGTCGACCCGCTCGCCGTGGACGTCTCGCTGGTGCCGGGCGGGGCCGCCGACCGGATCGACGCGCGGGCGGCCGGGCCGTTCCGGCTGCCGGAGGCCGAGCGGGCGCGGTTGCGCGAGGAGGTCGGCGCGCAGGCGGCCTGCCTGCGCCGCGAGGGCCAGCGCGCCACGGTGGTCGTCGGGCCCGGCGGCCGCCCCTACCTGCGCCGCGAGGGCGGCCCGGCCGCCACGGCACCGGCCGCGCACCGCCCGCGCGCGCCCGCCGCCGGGGTCCGGCTCACCGGGACGCGGCCGGTCGCGGCCGCGTCGACGCCGGAGCCCGGCGCGCCGACCGCCCCGCCGGGAACGGCGCCGCCGGAGACCACGTCCGGCGCGCCGAGCAGCCCGCCCGCCGTGCGGCCGCGGCCCCGGCCCGCCGAGACACCGGACCCCGCGCCGCAGCCCGTGCCGCGTCCGGCGCCGTGCTCGCCGGACACGCCCGGCCCGACCGCCACCGAGGAACGCGCGCTCGACCGGCTCACCACCCTGGTCCGGCAGTGCCACGGAGGCCGGGTCGACGTGTGGCTGGACGAGACCGGCATACCGGCCGCGCCGTCGGCGGCCGCCGAATGCCTGGCCACCGCCCGCCGCACCCAGCTGAAGCCCTACGTCGCTCCGGCCGCGCTGCTCTACATCGGCTCGCCTGAGGACCGCGTCCCGGCGATCGACCCGTATCGCATCGCGGGGGTCACCGCGGTGATCCTCGTCCTGGCGGTCGGGATGAGCGTGCTCGTCGCCACCCGCCTGGTGCGGCCGGTGCGGGCGGTCACCGCGGCGGCCCGGCGGATGCGGGCCGGCGACGGCTCGGCGCGGGCCGCGGTCCGCGCCAAGGGCGAGGTCGGCGAGCTGGGCGCCGCGTTCAACGAGATGTCCGAGCACCTGGACCGGATGGAACGGCAGCGCAAGGCGATGGTCAGCGACGTGTCCCACGAGCTGCGCACGCCGCTGAGCAACATCCGCGGCTGGCTGGAGGCCGCCCAGGACGGCGTGGCCGACCTGGACCCCGCGCTGACCGCCTCGCTGGTCGAGGAGGCCACGCTGCTCCAGCACATCGTCGACGACCTGCAGCAGCTCGCGCTCGCCGACGTCGGCAAGCTCCGCCTGCGCCCGGAGCCGGTCGACGCGGCCGCCCTGACCGAGCAGGTCGCGACCGTCTACCGCGCCGCGGCCGAGGCCGCCGAGCTCGCGCTGACCGTAGAGGTGGCGGGCCGTCCCCACCTGGAGGCCGACCCGGTGCGGCTGCGGCAGGCGGTCGGCAACCTCCTCGCCAACGCGGTCCGCTACACGCCCGCCGGCGGGCGGGTGACCCTGCGCGCGTACGGCGACGGCGACGACGTCCTGATCGAGGTGGCCGACACCGGGCCGGGCATCGCGCCCGAGCACCTGCCGCACGTCTTCGACCGGTTCTGGCGGGCGGAGAAGTCACGCAGCCGCCGGACCGGCGGCAGCGGCTTGGGCCTCGCCATCGTCCGCCAGCTCGCCGAGGCGCACGGCGGATCCGCGGCGGTGCGCAGCGAGCCGGGCCGGGGCGCGACGTTCACCTTGCGACTGCCCCGCGCCCCGGAGTGAACCCCCCGCCCCGGTGTGAACACGGACGCCGGGTTGCACCGCCCCGCCGCCTTGCTGCGAGGGTGGAGGTAAATGCGTTGCTAGGGAGGATTGGTCATGGAACAGTGCACTCTGGGCCGCCAGGGCCTGGTCACCTCGGCGATCAGCTACCAGTGTGCGGGCCAGTGCTCCGGCCTTCAGGCCGGGGGTGAAGGGCCGCGCGGGGGGACGTCAGGCCCGGGCGTGTTCTGACCGGACCGGCTCAGTGGGCTTGGTGGTCTTGGTCGGCGCTTTCGGCGATGGGGACGGGGACGATCGCGGCGATGCGGCGGCCTCGGTTGGTGATTTAGGTGATGCGTCCCCGGACGGCGGCGTCGTTGAGGACGTCGGCGAACTGGCGACGTGCGTCGGCGACGCTCATCTCTTCCGACTCCATGCGCGTCAGTGTACGAGCATGCACCACCGTGTACATGGATGTACGATTCAAGGGTGCGGCTCAGGTACCAGTTCCGGCTCTACCCGACCCCCGGCCAGCAGCAAGCGCTGGCGCGGGCGTTCGGGTGCGCGCGGACGGTGTACAACGATGCCCTGCGCGCACGGCGGGAGGCGCACGCGGCCGGGCTGGCGTACCTGTCGGAGGGGGACCTGTCCAAGCAGGTCATCACCGAGGCGAAGAAGACCACCGAGCGGGCATGGCTGGGGGAGGTCTCGGCCGTGGTGCTCCAGCAGGCGCTGGCGGACCTGAACACTGCCTACCGCAACTTTTTTGCGTCGGTGTCGGGGAAACGGAACGGCCGCAGGGTCGCGGCGCCCCGGTTCCGGTCGCGCAAGGACCGGCGGCAGGCGATCCGGTTCACCCGCAATGCCCGCTTCACGGTCACGGCGGGCGGGAAGCTGCGCCTGCCGAAGATCGGGGACGTGCGGGTGCGGTGGTCCCGTCCGCTGCCGTCCGAGCCGTCGAGCGTGACGGTGATTCGGGACGCGGCCGGGCGGTACTTCGCGTCGTTCGTGGTCGAGACCGCGGACGAGCCACTGCCGGAAGTGGCGGCCGAGGTCGGGATCGATCTGGGGCTGACGCATTTCGCGGTGACCTCGGACGGCCGGAAGATAACCGGCCCGAAGTTCCTGCGCCGCGCCGAACGACGGCTCCGCAAAGCCCAGCAGGCGCTGTCGCGCAAGCAGAAGGGCTCAGCGAACCGGCGAAAGGCCGTCGCGAAGGTCGCGCGCATGCACGCGCGGGTGGCGGATGCGCGGCGGGATCATCACCACAAGCTCTCCACCCAGTTGATCCGCGACAACCAAGCGGTCTACGTGGAAGACCTCGCGGTGAACGGTCTCGCCCGCACCAGGCTCGCCAAGTCCGTGCACGACGCGGCCTGGTCCCAGTTCGTCGCAATGCTGGAGTACAAGGCCGAACGGTACGGCCGCACGTTCGCGCGGGTGGACCGCTGGTTCCCCTCCTCCAAGCTCTGCGGGGCGTGCGGAAGCTTGGCCGAGTCGATGCCGCTGAACGTCCGCACGTGGGCGTGCGTGTGCGGCGCGGTTCACGACCGCGATGTGAACGCCGCGAACAACATCCTGGCCGCCGGACGGGCGGACAGGCTAAACGCCTGCGGAGGGACCGTAAGCCCTCCCGCCTAGCGGAAGGCAGGACCCGGTGAAACAGGAAGCCACAGATGTGCCGCACACGCGGCACAGCCTGAATCCCCGGCCTTCAGGCCGGGGAGCGCGTCAAGGCACGATGGGCCTGACGATCCGCCTACGGTCCTGCTGACGAGCAGGAGGGCATCGCCGCCATCAGGCGCGCGTACGAGCTGGGCGTCACCTTCTTCGACACCGCCGAGCTGTACGGCCTGGGCACCGGCTCCAACGAGATCCTCGTCGGTAGGGCGGTCAAGGACTTCCGCGACGACGTCGTCCTGGCGACCAAGTTCGGGTTCGACCTGTCGTCCGGGAAGATCTCCGGCCTCAACAGCCGTCCGGACAACATCCGCGAGGTCGCCGACAACAGCCTCCGCTACCTGGGCGTTGACCACATCGACGTGCTCTACCAGCACCGCGTCGACCCGGAAGTCCCGATCGAGGACGTCGCCGGCACGGTCAAGGAGCTGATCGAGGCGTGCAGGGTGAAGTACTTCGGGCTGAGCGAGGCGGGCCCGCAGCCCATCCGCCGCGCGCACGCCGTCCAGCCGGTGTCGGTCCTCCAGACCGAGTACTCGCTGTTCGAGCGGGACGTGGAGGAGCTGTTCCCGCTCCTGCGCGAGCTCGGCATCGGGTTCGTGTCGTACTCCCCGCTGGGACGCGGCTTCATCACCGGCACCGCCAAGCCGGCCGGTTCCTACGACCCGACCGACATGCGCAACCACGATCCCCGCTGGCAGCCGGGCAACTTCGAGAAGAACCTGGCGGCCGTCGAGCGGCTCGCCGAGAGGGCCGCCGCGAAGGACGCGACAGTCTCCCAGCTCGCACTGGCCTGGGTGCTGGCCCAGGGCGAGGACATCGTCCCGATCCCCGGCACGCGCAGCCCCGAGCGGGTCGAGGAGAACACGGCCGCCGCCGAGCTGACCCTGACCGAGGCCGACCTGGACGCCATCGCCGCCATCCTGCCGACCGGCGGCTTCGGCGCCTGCTACGCCGAGGGCTCCTTGCCCACCTGAGTCTGACGGCCACCGCGGGGACCCGCTCGCCCGCTCCCGTCCGAAAACACCGCCAGGAGGCTGGTGAAGTTCTGGCGGGTGAGGGTGGGGTGGCCGGTCTCCGGTGCCTTGCTGTCGCGGACGCCGATGTGGCCGCTGAGGTCGGCGATCTAAACGCAGTTGCCTTCGTCGCCACCGCTGCGGCTGCTCTTGGTCCAGGTGGGCGCGTTGATCATGCCTGTGCTCTCAACTGTGTGAGTAGGGCGGCGAAACTCTGGCGGGTGAGGGTGAGGTGGCCGTTGGCGGGGTTCTTGCTGTCGCGGATGCCGATGTCGTCGTTGAGGTCACCGATTTCGACGCACTCGCCTTCGTTGCCGCCGCTGTAGGTGCTCTTGCGCCAGAGTGCTGCGGGCTGTTCGGGAGGGTTCATGATTTCGACGCTATCTCGTCGATGAGTTCTATCGAAGCGGTTCTGCTCAGTGTTGCTGAGAGCAGCAGACCGAAGATCTCTTGGTGAGATGCCACTTCGTCCTCGTCCTCCACAAAGATGCTCTTGTCGTAGTAGTCGCCAACGGTCACGGTGAGTCGGCCGGGCGGACGCAGAGAGATGAGATGACACGGGGTGATGAGCGAGAGGTATTCGCTGGCCGTGCTGGGAAGGATGCGCAGATCCACGTGTTCTAGCCGCGCGACTTCTGCCAGCCGCCGTAGCTGCGTGCGCAGGATCGCAGGATCGCCGCCGACCTGATTGCCGAGAACCGTCTCCGCGATGATCGGTGCGTAGTGGGGTGGATTGGGGCGGCTCAGCACCCGCTGGCGAGACATCCGGAATTCGACCAGCGTTCTGGCAGTGAGGGAGTTCCTGGCGGGGCTTACGGCCATGAGCTTCCAAGCGTAGGCAGGAACCTGGAGGAGTCCCGGGATGATATTGGGCTGGAAGGTGCGGATCTCGGCTGCGTCCTCTTCCAAGCTGGCCAAGTCCAAGGCGGCAGCGGAGATCCGATACTCGAACGTCCGTTTCCACGACCCGGGTTTGTGCGTGGCGAGGTGGAGGAGGGATTCGCGGAGGGGGCCGTCCTCGACCTCGTAGAAGTCGAGGAGGTCGGCGAGTTCTTCTGGGGCGATGACCTGGAGGCCGTTCTCGACCATGCTCAGCCAGCCCTGGGAGCGGCCGAAGCGGCGGGCGACGGTGGCGACCGTCAGGTTGTGCTGGTCGCGGGCTTTGCGGAGCGCCGAGCCGATCCGGCGCTGGCGAACGGTGGGGGCGTTCCCGGAAGGCATCTCTCCAGCTTGTCACCGCGTGTGGTTGCGCGGATACGGAACGGCGGCGCATTGAACGTTCAATCCGGAAACGTTCAGGACGGGGGACACGAGCGCATCGGGCGGCGAATGTGGCGGGCGACTCCGAAATGAAGGGAGGCGCATGAATGGGAGCGCCCGAGACGGGGAGGTCGCCGGTCGTCCGGCGCGGTGTGTCGTGGGTGGCCTGGTGGTGAGCGGCGGGCTGGTCGTGCTCGGCTCGCTCACGCTCCCGGGTGTCCGGAGGTCCGTGGGGTACGCGCGGCGGTTTCTGCGGGACCTGGTGCCGGCGGCCCATCCCCGGCTGGACGACCTGGTGACCGTCACGAGCGAGACCGTCACCAACGCCATCGTCCACACGGACTCGGGTGACGGTGGCCGGGTGACGATCAGCCTGCTGGCGGGAGGGGACGTCTACCGCCTGGAGGTCGCCGACGACGGTGCGGGCGGCAGGCGTCCGCGTCCCAGGGTGGAGACCGATGCCGAGAGCGGGCGCGGGTTGTGGCTTGTGGAAGTCCTGTCGGACGGCTGGGGATTCCGGGCGGACGGGCCCCGCACCGTCGTGTGGGCGGAGTTCCGAGCGGGTGCGAACTCGTCCGGAAACACCGACAGGGGGCTGTCGGAATGCTCCCGGACGCTGGTGCCCGCAGCGTTCGAAGGAGGAGATCGATGAGCGTACCCGCGTTCAACACCGTCGCGTGGTTCCAGGTCGGCACCGACGCGCCGGAGGAGGCCCGCCGCTTCTACGGCGACCTGTTCGGCTGGAAGATCACGGCCGACCCCGACGGCGACGGCTACGACCTGGTGAGCTACCCGGGTGCCGACATGCCCGCGGGCGGCATCTCGCACGAGGCCGACGCGTCCGCCAAGCACGCGATGTTCCTGGTCATGGTCGAAGACGTCGACGCCGTCTGCGCGGAGACCGAGAAGCACGGCGGCAAGGTGGCCCTGCCAACAGTGACCGCGAGCACCGGCCTGAAGTTCGCCTACCTCCAGGACCCGTCCGGCAACACGTTCGGCGTCTTCACGCCCGCGGCCGGCTGACCCGCGAGTACGAAGGGCCCCGAGGCGAAGGCGGATTCTCGGGGTCCTCGCAACACCTGATGGCCTATGTGGTTGTCAGTAGATCACGCAGGCGCTCGGCTGGGGTTCTCCAGCCGAGCGTTTTGCGTGGTCGGCTGTTGAGCTGCTGGGCGACGT